>JBDSKZ010000169.1:0-8348 GCA_039916625.1 Pedococcus sp. | reverse complement strand
TCCTGCTCGAGGCCGAGCTTCTTGGCGACGAGGTCCATGAGGTCGACGTCGAAGCCGACGACCTTGGAGCCTTCCTTGAACTCGAACGGCTTGTAGGACAGGTGGGTGCAGGCCTTGAGCTTGCCTTGGGTGATCGTCGTGACACCACTCGAGTTCGTGGCAGCGGGGGTTCCCCCGTCGCCGGAACCGCACGCGGCAAGGGCCAGAGGGGACATGAGCGCGACGGCAGCGAGGGCGCTGGCGCGGCGAATGAGCGGGGTGGTCACCGAGTACTCCTTGGCGGTAGTGGACGTGG
Source organism: Pedococcus sp. (assembly GCA_039916625.1). Taxonomy (GTDB): domain Bacteria; phylum Actinomycetota; class Actinomycetes; order Actinomycetales; family Dermatophilaceae; genus Pedococcus. The sequence continues at coordinate 8,053 of JBDSKZ010000169.1, read as the reverse complement.
TTGACCCACGTCTGACTGTCGCTGACCCTACCCAGCGGTGGGCCGCATACAGCGCCTTGCCTCCATGACACCCCCGAATCGTGACCTGTGCAGGTGTTGCCTAGTCAGGGCAGGTGTGAGGCGGTCAGAGGGGCGTTCTCGCGGCCAGGATCCCTGATGCCGTTCGGCACCCGGCGCCGGCGGGATGTCATCCTGATGTCGTGAGCCATGCGTTCAGCCACGGCTTTCACCCCGAGCACGCCGAGCGGCTTGCGCCTACTGGGCGATGCACAGCGCGCCCTAGCAGGATCGTCATGCGGAGCGTGACCGGTGCGGGATCGACCTACGGCACCATCGACGGCCGCGCGGGGGAGTCTATGGGGACACCCCGGCCGCGGGGATCACTCCGAACACGAGCTGGGTCTCGGTGTGCCGCACCACCGGGTTCACGGTCACGTGCTCGAGGACCAGGTCACGAAGCGCCTGGGACGACGCGACCGCGACGTGCAGCAGGTAGTCGTCCTCTCCGGCCACGTGGAAGATCGTCAGGACGCCCGGGATCGCCGAGAGGGTGGCGTGGAAGCGATTGACCTCGTCCCGGTTGTGGGTCCCGAGACGCACCTTGACGACCGCTTGTATCGGAAGCCCCAGGGCGCCGAGGTCGATCTCGGCGTGGAAGCCCCTGATCACCCCGGAGTCGCGCAGGGCCCGGACCCGGTGGATGCAGGTCGACTCCGCGATCCCGGTGCGCGAGGCGAGTGCCGCGTTGGTGATCCGGCCGTTGGCCAGCAGCTCGGACAGGATCCGGCGGTCGGTGTCGTCCAGGGTCCGTGGCGAACCGGTCGACGTCTTCTGTCGCTGGAAAGCCCTTGTCATGCCTCGACCTCCATGAAGTTTCATGAACATTGTCTTCTGCATCAGGTTCTGCGACGGAACGTCCTCATCTTCGCAGAAGACAGGATGCTTGGCAGATGGACCCTGCCACCCTTGCCATGGACTCGCTCGCCGTACACGCTGGTCGCGACGACTTGGCTGAGCTGGGCGTGCACGCACTCCCGATCGACCTGTCCTCCACGAGTCCGCTGCCGGACCTTGAGCACGGCGGGGCGTCGTATGAGGCGATGGCAACCGGAGGCCACCCCACCGCGGAGGGCGGGAACGTCTACGCCCGGCTGTGGAACCCGACCGTCGCCCGGTTCGAGTCCGCGTTGGCCACGCTTGAGCGAACCCCCGAGAGTGTCGCGTTCTCCTCGGGCATGGCCGCGATGAGCGCCTCCATCCTCGCGGTGAAGGCCGAGACCGGCGGCACCCACGTGGTCGCAGTGCGCCCGCTGTACGGCGGCACCGACCACCTCCTTGCCTCGGGGCTGCTCGGCGTCGAGGTGACGTACTGCGCGCCCGACGAGGTCGCCGCCTGCGTGAGGGAGGACACCTGTCTCGTCGTCCTTGAGACTCCGGCCAACCCGACACTCGAGCTGGTCGACATCCGCGCCGTGGTCACCGCCGCCGGAGGGCGACCGGTGCTCGTCGACAACACCTTCGCCACCCCGGTGCTGCAGAACCCTGCCCTCGACGGCGCCGCCCTGGTGCTGCACAGCGCCACGAAGTACCTCGGCGGGCACGGGGACACTGTCGGTGGCGTGGTGGCCTGCAACGCCGAATGGGCAGCTGCGCTGCGCCGCGTCCGTGCAGTCACGGGCGCCCTGATGCATCCTCTGGGTGCCTACCTGCTGCACCGCGGCCTCAGCACCCTGCCCCTGCGGGTACGGGCCCAGCAGGACTCGGCGCAGAAGACCGCCGCCTGGCTGTCCACCCACCCAGCCGTGGCCCGGGTGTTCTACCCGCAGATCCCGGAGTGCGACCCGCTCGGTCTGGTCGGTCGCCAGATGCGCGGCCCGGGGGCGATGCTCGCGCTCCAGCTGACCGGCGGCTACGCCCACGCCGCCCGGGTCACCAGCAAGGTGCGGTTGTTCACGCACGCGGTATCTCTCGGGGGCGTGGACTCGCTGATCCAGCACCCGGCCGCCCTCACCCACCGACCGGTTGCGCCGGATGCTCGGCCGTCCGCCGACATCGTTCGGCTCTCCATCGGCCTCGAGGACGTCGCCGACCTTCACCAGGACCTGGACCAGGCACTGGCCTGGAGCTGAGCCCGACCAGGACTCGTTAGGGGTGCGACAGTCCATCGCACGAGCCCCAGGACCCTCGGGACACCGTTGGGGTGCGGGCACCGTACGCAGCCAGGAGCGTCAGGGCCTCTCAGCCGTTCGGCCGGACATCTCGCGGAGAACTGGCCCCGCACCACATCTGCCTCGCGTGTGACCTAAGTTTCGACGGGTCACCAGGAGGCGCTTTGACCACGTCCACCGACCGTCGGCTGTACGACCCATGGTGCTTCGCCCTGTACGCCGCGACCAGCCAGGTCACCCACGATGCAAAGGGGACGGCGTGGATGAGATGAGCGCGGCGCTCACGTGGCGGCCGCTGGCAAGGCGCGTGGTCGCTTCTCGGTCGTTCCGGGCGGTCCTGCTGCAAGTGAGCGTGTTCGCAGCGGCCTGGGCAGTGTTGGGCCATGTGGATGCTGCGAGCCGTGTCCCGGCGATGTGGCCGGCGGCGGGTTTGATCGCAGGTCTTCATCTGACCTCTTCCCGGGTGTGGCGGCCATGGCTGCTGGCGGGAAGCTTCTTGGTGTTGGTGGCCGCGTACCTCATGCGCGACTACTCACCGGTCCTGGCCGTGGGTTTCAGCATGAGCTCGGTGGTGGCCGCGCACGTAGTGCGTCGACAGCTCACTCGTGGAACCGGTTGGGCGACGCTGCTCCACAGGGGTGATGTCTCCACGATGATCGGCGCCACGGTGTTGGGCTCTGCCGTGGCCGGCCTGGGGTATGGCGCCGTCTGTGCCCTTACCGACACCGGTGATGCCCTTCTGGGTGCGTTGGCGGGTTTCGGTTCTCATACCGCTTCCATGATGGTGCTGCTGCCGTTGTTCTTGAAGACCCCGAGGTTCCAGCCGCTGGCCGGCCAACGCGAGCGACTGGTGCAGTCGTTGATCCTCGTTGCCACGACCGTCGTCGTGTTCATGCTCGCCGACGCTCCGCCGATCATCTTCGCGGTGATGCCGATGTTCGCGTGGCTGGCGTTCCGCGGCACCCTGCGAGAGGCAACCCTGCTGCTGACCGTGGTCGGGGTCATCGGTGCCGGCCTGACGGCGGCGCACATCGGCCCGATATGGGACATCACTGCACGCTACGACCTGTCGTCGGAGCTGGCGGCGGGGGTCCTGCAGCTGTTCCTGGTCGATTCCGCCTTGATTCTGCTTCCACTCTCGGTGATGGCGACCCAGCAACGGATGTCGGCCGCGAACGCCGCACGAGAACGCGAGACACGTGAACGGCTGGTAGCCCAGGCCACTGGCACCGCGGTGATCACCACCGACCGCGAGGGTCGGGTTGTCCTGTTCAACCCGTGCGCCGAGACGATGCTGGGCCGTAGGGCCGAGGAGACGGTCGGAAGCCTGTTCGACGCATACCTGTCCCCCGACGAACTGCGCCGGCACGCCTCGGGCCTGCGCGCAGAGCCCAACTTCGCCGACATCTGCCGGGCCTCGGTCGCCCTTGACGACGCCCACCGACTGTGGTGGTTCCGACGAAGCGATGGCGAGGAACGCTCGATGCGGATGACACTGAGCGCCATCCCCGACGAGCACGGAGGGGTTCTGGGCTTCCTCGCGACCGCGGAGGATGTCACCGAACGCGAAGCCGCTCACAAGGCGCTCGTGCTGACCCTCCAACACGAGCGCGAAGCCGCCGCGCGGCTCCGCGAGACCGACCGGGTCAAGGCCGACTTCGTCGCCACCGTGAGCCACGAGCTGCGCACTCCCATCACCAACATCATCGGCTACACGGAGATCCTTGATGACGGCGCTGCGGGTGAGCTCACGGGACGCCAGCACGACATCCTCGGCCGAGTCGAACGCAACAGCCGCCGCCTGCTTCAGCTGGTCGAGGACCTTCTGACCTTGTCCCAGATCGAGTCCTCCGAGCTGGAGCTCAAGCTGGTCCCGACCGACCTGAGGACCGCCATCGGTGGCGCCTTCGAGGCCGTGGCACCAGTCCTTGCTTCGCGTTCGCTCGAGGTCTCGACTCTCCTGCCCGAAGAGCCCCTGGTCAGCAACGTCGACCCGGTCCAGCTCGAACGAGCGCTGCTCAACCTGCTGACCAACGCCGTCAAGTTCACCCCCGACGGCGGCGCCATCCAGGTCCGGCTGACCCGAACACCCTTGGGTAGCGAGATCGTCGTGCACGACACGGGCATGGGAATCCCCGAGGCCGAGCAAGGTCAGCTCTTTCGACGATTCTTCCGCTCCTCCACCGCCACCGAGCAGGCCATCCAGGGCACCGGGCTCGGCCTCAGCATCGTCCACGCAATCATCGCGCAGCACCAGGGCCATATCGAGGTGGAGTCGGCCCAAGACAAGGGCACCACGTTCACCGTGACGCTGCCCACGGTGCTCGACGAGCAGTCACACCCGCTCACCACGGACACGTCCGACACCCGCAAGGTGGGTGCCACGAGCTGAGTGACCCGACCCTTGCGCGTGTACCCCCCAGCGCCTCGCCCGTTCCCCATCACGAGGGGCGGGGAGTATGGCGCGCCGGAGGGTTCCGCCTCCGGCCCTGGGCTCAGGGGGCCGGACGGTCCTTGCCGTCGGTCTCCGCAGGCTCCTCCGGCGCGGAGGCGGCCGGCGCGGAGGCAGCCGGCGCGGAGGCAGCCGGCTCGGAGGCGGCCGGCTCGGCAACCGGCGACGAAGACGTCCCACGGATCGCAGCAGCGAGGTCGGCGGCGGCGGACGGCGAGGCAGAGGCGGCCTCGAGGTTGGCCCGCTGCACCTCGAGGTAGACCTCCTGACGGTGCACCTGGACGTGCGCCGGGGCGTCGATGCCGATGCGGACCTTGTCGCCGCTGACCTCCAGCACCGTGACGACGATGTCGTGACCGATCCGGAAGCTCTCTTGAGGACGGCGACTGAGCACGAGCACGTCCCGGCTCCTTCCTTGACCCTTCTCAGGCCACGGTCAAACGGCTGTGTGCGGCGGGTCAGCGACCCGCGGCGGCAGCCACGAGCGGGGCCCGCAGCGGGAAGTCCTGCCCGCTGAGGACGACCTGCTCTGCCGCCCCGGTACGCGTGTTGACCACGACCGGAGCGAACAGGTTGCCGTACGCCGCACTGATGTCAGGACCCACAGTAACGATGACGAGCACCAAGGCGTCATCTGCATCGGTGAGGTCCAGCCGCTGGGCGGTCAGGTCATCGAGCACCGGGTGGTAGTCCGGGAAGAAGAAACCGGCCACGGCCGTCACGAAGGTCGGACCTGCGCCGTTCAGGGGAGCGAGCTCGAAGACCCCTCCGTCGCCGCCGATGACGCTGTAGTCCTCGGTTTCCGGGAACCCGACCAGGCCCTCGAGCAGCCGGATCGTGGCGAGCTCCGTGGAAGGGGGGCGGGGTGTGGTGGTCATCGTCGTCATCTTGGCCTCAGGAGCTCTGGTCGAACAGGCGGCGGGTGGGGTCGTGCTCAGGGGTCCCCGACGCGCTGTACGTCGACGAGGTGTGCGGCCCGGAGAACTGGGCGAGGACGTCCTCGACGGCGCGGGCGCCGCTGGCGAGGAGGTCACGGTTGGCGGCGGCAGCCTCGGTGAGGTCGCGTGTCGCCTCGAGGAGGGCGTGGCGGTGCTCGCCGATCACGTGGTCCCACGGCGCAGGTGCTGCCGCGGCGATGTCGCTCAGAGAGGCGTCGTCGGCAAGGAACAGGGCCTGGGCAGCGGGCGTCGTCTCGACCGCGCGCAACAGCTCGGCGTTGCGGATCTGCTGGAGCAGCTGGTCGACGTCGCGGGTCGAGCGCGCCACCCAGGTGGCGCGACCGGTCTCGACGAGGGCGCGCTGCACCTCCACGCGGTAGGCGAGCAGCTCCAGGAGGTCCCGGACCCGCCACAGCGACTCCGAGAGCTCAGCGCAGGCCATTGCGGCATTGTCTTGTTCGACCTTCATCACGCCCTACCCATCGACAGTGCCGCCGCAGACGTGAGCATTTCGCCGAAAGTGCAACCGCGGCAGTCGCTGCCGGCTTGGTCGTGGTGGGCGAGCCGGCGCCTCGGAGGTGCTCTCCAGGTCCCCACAGAGGCACTCCTTGACCAACGGCATACCCGCACGTCATCCCTTCGGCTGACGTTGCTCATCCGAAGAGTCCTGGGGAGGCTCGGGGACTAGAAGCACTCTGCGTGTCGCCAGCATCCTCTACAACGTGACTGTTACTGGTTGTCGAGAGCGGAGTTCGGCGCACGTTGACGCCGACAGGTTGTGCCGGGAGCACCTGGCCATCGTTAAGTACGAGGTGCGTTCGTTGAGCATGCGGCTTCCGTCGCACGTGACGCTCGACGACCTCACGTCTGCCGGCATGGGCGCCCTCGCCGCCGCCGCGCTCTCCTTCGACCCCGAGCGTGGCGTGCCGTTCGGCCGGTATGCCGCCCGCCGCATCAAGGGTGCCCTGCTCGACGAGCTCCGCTCGCTCGACTGGGCGTCCCGCAGCCTGCGGGCCAGGGCCCGTGAGCGGGAGGCGGCGCGCGACGCGCTCGCCACCACGCTGCGCCGCGAGCCCGGCGCCCTCGAGCTGGCCACCCAGATGGGAGTCAGCGTCGAGGAGGTCCGCGAGCTGAACCGTGACCTGCACCAGTCCGTCGTGCTGCGCCTCGACGCCCTGGTGGACGCCGGCGCGGACGCCATGCTGCCGCGCCACAGCCAGACCCCCGAGACCATCGTCGTCGAGCGGGAGCGCGAGACCTACCTCGCCGCCGCTGTCGAGTCGCTCCCCGAGCGCCTCCGGGTCGTCATCCGCGCCACCTTCTTCGAGGACCGTCCGCTCAAGGAGGTCGCCGACGAGCTCGGCGTCACCGAGTCGCGGATCTCCCAGATCCGGACCGAGGCACTGAAGATGCTCAAGGACGGCATGAACGCCAACCTCGACCCCGACCAGCTTCCCGCAACGGACGAGGGCCTCGTGGCCCGCCGTCGCGCGGCGTACTACGCCGAGATCGCCGGCCGTGCCAGCCACCGCCAGCGTCAGGCCATGACCGCCCTGCACCAGGGCGGCCGCGTGACCCGGTTCGCAGCCGGCCAGTAGACCGTAGGACCGCCGGGAAAGATTCCCGGCGCAAAACCTCAGGTGCGGTGGGCACCAGCCGATGAGGCTGGTGTCACCCCCTACGGGAGAGACACGGACCGCCACGGATGGCGGTTCGAGACCACATCCAAGGAGAGAACATCATGGGACTTCAGATCAACACCAACGTCGCGGCAATGAACGCGTACCGCAACCTCAGCTCCACCCAGAACACCATGTCCACCAGCCTCGAGCGCCTGTCCTCGGGTCTGCGCATCAACCGTGCCGCGGACGACGCCGCCGGCCTGGCCATCAGCGAGAAGCTGCGCAGCCAGTCCAACGGCCTCAACCAGGCCACCGCCAACGCCCAGGACGGCATCAGCCTCATCCAGACCGCTGAAGGCGCCCTGAACGAGACGCACTCCATCCTGCAGCGCATGCGCACCCTCGCCGTCCAGTCTGCCAACGACACGAACACGGCCGAGGACCGCGGCAACATCCAGAAGGAGGTCACCCAGCTCAACCTCGAACTCGACCGCATCTCCGGCAACACCGAGTTCAACGGGCAGAAGCTCCTGGATGGCACCGGTGGCACTGCGGGCAAGTTCACCTTCCAGATCGGTGCAAACGCGACACAGACCACAGAGGTCGACCTGAGCACGAAGCAGGACGCCGCGACCCTGGCGGTCAACAACATCGACCTGAGCACTTCAGCTGGTTCGGCCGCCGCCCTGACGAGTATCGACGCCGCGATCAAGTCCGTGTCCGGGAGCCGGGCCGACCTCGGTGCAGTGCAGAACCGCCTGCAGCACACCATCAACAGCCTGAGCGTCGCCGCCGAGAACGCCTCGGCTGCGGAGTCCCGCATCCGCGACACCGACATGGCCAAGGAGATGACGTCCTTCACCCGGTCGCAGA
>JBDSKZ010000168.1:0-12736 GCA_039916625.1 Pedococcus sp. | reverse complement strand
GTGCGCATCCTGCAGCGCAGCGGCCTGCGTATCCAGAAGCGCAAGCACGAGAAGGTGATCCACGCAGTGCCGGGTGCACCGTGGTTGCCGCCCGGGTCGAGGGCCGATGTCATCGCCTCTCGCCAGGCGGAGCCGCCGACGAGGACCGTCGTGGTGCGGCTGGCCCTGTTCCGGGGACCGGACCTGCTCGTCCTGGAACGCCTCACGGGCGGCCTCGACCTGCCGTCCGCCCCGGTCGGTGACCTCACACCAGGGGACGCCCTGGATCGGCTCCTCGCGGTCGTCGTGGGAAGGGGGCACGCCTTGGCGCCGCGGCTCCTGGGCTACGTCCGCAACACCGTGCCGGCACCGGAGGCGGACTACCCGTGGCCGGTGCCGAAGGCGTGCTTCGCGGTGTGGCACGACGAGCTGGTCTCCGGCGACGACCTGGGCACCGGGGTGGGCCAGTGGGTCCGGCGCGACGAGGCGGCGCAATCCCTCGGCAACCGACACTGGTGGCCGCTCATCACCCACCACGACGAGGCGCCGCGGTGACCAGCTTTCCCCTGCGGCGCAACGACGTCGAGTTCGCCGACGGGTCGGTCGCGCACGTGGTGCTGACGCGGAGCACCGGGCTCGCACCCGAGGCGGAGGTCTTCGCGGCCATGGTCGTGCTGCGCGATGCGCGCGGGTGGTGCGCCGTGACCTGGAGCCCGAGGCGCGGTGAGTGGGGACCACCAGGAGGCTGGCGCGAGCCGGGTGAGTCGGTGACCGAGTGCGTCGCCCGCGAGGTCGCCGAGGAGATCGGGCTCGACCTGGACCCCAGCACCCTGGTGCCGATCGGCCACGAACGGTTCGAGCCGGTCACCGCCGGGGTGTGGCCGCGCGAGGGCGGCTACCTGCAGCTGTATGCAGCCCGGTGGCCGGCCGTGGGTGACGTGCTCGTGGCGCGCGAGGACGACGCCCAGGACCCGCAGTGGGTGGAGCCGGCAGAGTTCCTGGCCCGCGCCGGACGGCAGTTCTGGTGGCCGCTCGTCGAGGTCGGGCTGCACGACTGACCTGCGGGTCAGGGCGTCGCCAGCACCTCGAACTCGCGCAACAGGTTGGCGCGGGCGGCCTCCTCCCAGCCGGCCCGTGCCGTCTCGGTCGAGTAGATGGCCTCGCGGTCCAGAAACGGCCGCAGGATCGCGGCTCGGCCGGCCCTGAACACGTCATCGGGGACGGCTGCATACTCCTCGCGGACCTGGGCGGTGTACTCGTCGTAGCGCTCGGCGGGGGCGCTGAGGATCCAGAGGTCGGCATCGTGGAAGGCGGCGGACAGGCCGCCTGCCCGCAGGTCGTGCGTGGTGGTGGCCAGGACCAGGTCGCGCACCCTCTCGACGTCGTCGTCGGCAAGGCCGAGGGCGCGCAGGTCGCGCACCGCGAGGTCGGCACTGTCGACCTCGTTGGCTCCCCCCGGGGCCGACGGCTCGTAGACGGCGTCGTGGAACCAGCCTGCCAGCCGGCCGATCGCTCCCTCGCGAGCGGTGATCTCGCGACCACCCTCGAGATCCTCGAGTGCCCAGAAGACCTCGACGAGGTGGCGGGTGTCGTGGTAGCCGCGGTGCGGCTCGGCCCACCGCCGTGCCAGGTCGGTGCCGATGGCGAGCACGGCGTCGTGGTGCGCGTCGGGCGCGAGCTCGGCGAGGTCGAGCTTCCACCAGGTGAGGAGTGCAGGCACGAGGCCCAGTGTTCCAGAGTTGGATCTGCGGTGGCCGCCCCTGGCGCCCGTCGAAGGTCAGTGGGTGGCGAGGGCGTCCGGCAGTGGCTGGGCGTGGACCACGGTCAACGCAGACACCGCCCGGGTGAGGACGACGTAGAGGCGACGCAACCCGGTGCGGTCGTCGGGCTCGGCGGCAGCGATCGCGGCCGGCTCCATGACGACGACCCGGTCGAACTCCAGGCCCTTGGCGACCGTCGCCGGGACGACGTCGACCTGGTGGTCGATGTCGCCGTGGTCCCGGCCGAGGACCCCGTGGTCGATCCCCCTGTCCCGCAACACCTTCGAGACAGCCGCCGCTACCTCGTCCGCCACGATGACGCCGACGGAACCGGGCTCACCGACCTCCATGGCAACCACGTGGGCCACCGAGGCGAGCAGCTCGTCGGCTTCGACGGCGAGCACGTCGAGGCGGCCGGGGTTGTCACGCACGGACACCGGCACCCCGAGTCCGGCGGCCATGTGCGGCAGCAGCTGGGCGGCATACTCGATCACGCTGGCGGGCACGCGGAAGCCGCGGTCGAGCACCTCGATGTGGCTCCCCGGCTTGCCGAGGTGGGCCAGGGAGGACTCCCACGAGTCGGTCGCCCACGGGGTGGTGCCCTGGGCGATGTCGCCGAGGATGGTCGCGGCGCCGGTGGAGCAGCGGCGCCCGACGGCGCGCAGCTGCATGGGCGACAGGTCCTGCGCCTCGTCGAGCACCACGTGGCCGAGTGACGGCGTCCGCGCGATGTGGTCGGCGAGCTCGTCGAGCAGGACGGTGTCGGGACGCGACCACCGTGCGGCACCCTTGCTGCGCGGCGGTGCGGCCCACAGGAGCAGCGCCTGCTCATCGGCGGTGAGGTGGTCCTGCCCGTGCCGCGCGAGCGCGTCGACATCGGACAGCAGGGAGAACAGCACCGCCTTGGCGTCGAGCGCCGGCCACAACGAGGCCGCGTACTTCCTGACGAGGGGGCTGCGGGCCACGGTGTCCTGGACGCGGTCGTCAGGGGCGTCTCCGGCCTGTTCCATCTGCAGCAGCACGGTGTGCGCGAGGCGCTGCGGCAGCATCCGGCGGGCGGCGTCGTACCGGACCCCGCGCGTGCGCAGCTCGTCGAGGATCTCGTTGACCTCGTAGGCAGGGACGCGCCACTTGCGCACCCCGCGAGGGACGACGAGCGCCTCCGTCGCCGCTTTGACCTGGGACCAGACCGCGGTGCGGAGCACCTCGGCGAGGCGGGCGTCGCCCTTGAGGACGGCGGTCGCGGTCGAGTCCTCGCCCCGCACGGGCACCGATGCAACCAGCTCGTCGATCGTGGTGTGCCCGACCGCCACCTCGCCGAGCGCTGGGAGGACCGCGCCGATGTGCTCGAGGAAGGCGCGGTTGGGGCCGATGACCAGGACACCGGAGCGGGCGAGCCTGTCGCGGAACGCATACAGCAGCCATGCCGCACGGTGCAGTCCGACCGCGGTCTTGCCGGTGCCGGGGGCGCCTTGGACGCAGATCGTCTGCTCCGCCCCGGCGCGGACGATCTCGTCCTGCTCGGGCTGGATGGTGGCGACGATGTCGCGCATCGGACCGACCCTGGGGCGCTCGATCTCCGCAGCGAGGATCTGGCTGCGCACCTCGTGCTCGGCACGGTCCTGGAGGTGCTCGTCCTCGTACGCGGTGATGGCGCCGCGGTCGACGCCGAACCGCCGGCGCAGCACGACGCCCATCGGCTCGGTGCGCGACGCGCGGTAGAAGGCGCTGGACATCCCGGCGCGCCAGTCGATGACGAGCGGTTCGCCGTGGTCGTCGGCGACGTGGCGGCGACCGACGTACCAGCGCTCGTCGCCGTCGGTGTCGATCCGGCCGAAGAACAGCGTCGTCGACGGGTCGTCCTGGAGCGAGGCCGCCCGCAGGTGCAGGGTGCGCGCAAGGTGCTCGGCCGAGATGGGGTCGTGGGCCTGGACCTTGAGTGACAGGGTCTGCTCGCGCATGCGGGCCAGGGCTTGCCGAGCGGTGCTGAGGTAGTCCTGCTCTCGCTGGAGTTCGGGGACGGCAGACACAAGGACCCACCTTGCCATCGCAGGGGCCGCAGGTCGAACGAGTTTCTCGGCGGGACAAGGACAAGGGTCTCGGCGGGACACCGAAAGGTCGACGGCGGGGAGGTGGTCGGCACGCGGTCGCCGGCACGGGGTACACGAGGACCGGGCGGCACCCCCGAAGGGGGAGGGGAGGTGCCGCCCGGCCGTCGGGATCCGGACTACGGGGTGGTGCCGGACTTGGCCACGAGGGTTGCGGTGAGGTCGAGCTGCTTGCCAGCGCGCAGGACGGTGAGGGCGACCTTGTCGCCGACGCCCCGCTCGCGGATGGTGGCGACCAGCGCCAGGGCGGAGTCGACCCGCTCGCCGTCGACGGCGACGACCACGTCACCCTTCTGGAGCCCGGCCTGTGCTGCCGGGGTGTTCTGCGAGAGGGCCGACACCTCGGCGCCCGTGCGCTGGCTGGAGCCGTCGGTGGCGGTGCCATCGGCCAGGCTCACCCCGAGGAACGCGTGCTCCGCGGTGCCCTTGTCGATCAGCTGGGTGGCGATCGACTTGGCCTCGTTGGCCGGGATGGCGAACCCGATGCCGATGCTCCCGCTCTGGCTGCTACCGCCGGACGACCCGAGGCTGGCGATGGCGGAGTTGATGCCGACCAGCTGGCCGGAGGCGTTGACCAGGGCGCCACCGGAGTTGCCCGGGTTGATCGCCGCCGAGGTCTGGATGGCGTTGGTGACGACGTCGCTCGTGCCGCTGGACTGGCTCTGGCCCTGGCCCTGGCCCTGGCCGAACGGGCTCTGTGGCTGGCTGTTCTCCTGGGCGGCGGTGGTGACGGGACGGTTGAGTGCGCTGACGATGCCGGTCGTCACGGTGCCGGCGAGGCCGAGCGGGTTGCCGATCGCCATGACCGGGTCTCCCACCTTGATGGCATCGGAGTTGCCGATCGCGATGGGGGTGAGGTTGCTCGGCGGGTCGGTCAGCGTGATGACGGCCAGGTCGGTGCTCGGGTCGGTGCCCGCGATGGTGGCTGCGTAGGTGCGCCCGTCGTTGAGCGTGACGGTGAGCTTGGCGTTCTGGCCGGCGCCGGTGACGACGTGGTTGTTCGTGAGGATGTGGGCTGCGTCGTCGATCACGACTCCGGAGCCCTGCCCTCCACCCGAGCCCGACGTCACGGTGATGGACACGACACTTGGTGACACCGCGGCGGCGGTGGCCGTCCAGTTGGGGTTCGTCGCGTCAGCCTGCACGACCGGAGCGGCATTCGTGGCGCGGCCCAGGGCCGACGACGACGCGGTGGAGGAGGTCTGCGTCTCGTCGGAGAGCTGGCCCGCGGCGTAGGTGCCGCCACTCGCGAGGAGGGCGGCGAGCACGGCGACAGCCGTGAGCTCGATCCATCGACGCCGGTTGCCCGGCTGGGCGGGCGCTGCACCTTCACGCGTGAGCGTGGGCGTCACGGTGCCAGCCGCTGGCTGTGCGTGCGGAGGGTATGCACTCTGGTCCCCGCTCCCGTACGCCCCGAAGGCGCCCGAGCCACGGGTGTCGCGCTGGAAGGACTGGGTCTGGCCGAACCAGACGGGCGCCGTGTCGTCGGGCCGGGCGAACGGCTCGGCAGGGGCGCTGCCGGACTCGTGGGTCGGCGCGGCCGGTACGTCCGGGACCGGCGGGGCCGACGAGTCCGGGGCTGGCGCGGCCGACGGGGCCGACGGGGATCCAGCGGGCGTTCCAGCGGACTGCTCGCGAGGCTGGTCGCCCTCGCCGGTGGTGCCCGGCTGGCTGTCGTCGTGGATCGGGGTCATGGCTCTCGCACTCCTTGGTGTGGCTGGTTGACCTTCAGTGAACACACCCCGGGTCAAGGAGTGCTGGGCGTCGGCTGGGAGTTTGCTGTGGGTAGCTGCACGACGAAGGTGGCGCCGCCGCCGGGGGTCCTCGCGACGCCGACCCGGCCGTCGTGACCCGCGACGATGGCCGCTGCGATCGCCAGGCCGAGGCCGTTGCCGCCGCCCTTGCCCCGCGCGCGTGACGGGTCTGCCCGGAAGAACCGCTCGAAGACCTTCTTGGCCTTGTCCGGGTCGACACCCGGACCGTGGTCGCGCACCTCGACCACCGCAAGGCCGTCGGAGTGGCGGATCCCCACGGCCACCTCGACCGGGGAGCCGTGAGGGGTGTGGTTGAGCGCGTTGGAGAGCAGGTTGGCCAGCAGCTGACGTAGCTTGGCGTCGTCACCGGGCACCGTCGTCACGCTCAGCGGCCCCTCGAGACCGGTGACGGTGATGGCCCGGCCGGTGTCGATGGCTCGCGCGTCCTGGGCCGCGTCGGCGGCGAGCACGACGAGGTCGACGTCCGCGATCCGCAGGGGACGCTGGTCATCGAGGCGGGCGAGCATGAGCAGGTCCTCGACGAGCCCACCCATCCGACCGGCCTCGCCTTCGATGCGCGACATGGCGCTGGCGACGTCGGCGGGCTCCCGCACGGCGCCCTGGCGGTAGAGCTCGGCGTAGCCGCGGACCGCGGCCAATGGGGTGCGCAGCTCGTGCGAGGCGTCCGCGACGAACTGACGCATGCGTTCCTCGGACTGCTCGCGCTGCGCGAACGACTGCTCGATCTGGGCCAGCATGACGTTGAGCGAGCGCGACAGCGAGGTCACCTCGTCCTTGGCCGTCCGCGTGGGGACGCGTCGGGTGAGGTCGCCGGCCGCGATGGCGGACGCAGTGTCCTCGATCTGGCGCAGGGGCCGGAAGGCGCGGTGCACGGCATACCCACCACCGACCGCGCACGCCACGAGGACGGTGATGCCGATGAGGAGCTCGACGAGCACCAGCCGCTTCACGGTGTGGTCGACGCTGGTCAGGGGCACGGCCACGACGAAGGTGGCCGAGGTGTCGTTCTCGAAGTTGCCTGCCACTGCTCGCCACTCGAGCGGACCGCTGGCGGAGCCGAGCGTGAACGGGCGCCCCGACGTGACCCTCGGGTCGTCCAGCGGCAGGGCGGGCACCTTCGGGTGCTGGTCGATCCCGGTGGGGTTGACCACGATGGGGTTGGAGCCGTCCGTGGGCAGCAGGACGAAGGCATACGTCGTCGGCAGCGGCGCACTGCTGCCGCGGATGATCCGCGCGAGACCCTGGCGGGCCACCGGCTCCGCAGCCACGCGCAGGCCCTGGTCGACGCGCGCGAGCAGGTCGCGGCGCATCAGCACCGCGGTGGCGGACGCCGTGAGGGTCAGGGCCAGCAGCAGCAGGACGAGCATGACCGCGATGAGCCGCAGCCGGAGCGGCAGGGCCTCGAGCCGACGGGATGCCCGCGCCAGGATCCGTTGGTGCCTGGGTGGTTTCGTCTCGGTCGGGGTGGCGGTCGGCGGACCGGTGGAAGGCTGCGCGAGGGGGGTGGTCGGGGCGGTCACCTACGCCTCCGGTGGCTTGCGCAGGACGTACCCGACCCCACGCTTGGTGTGGATGAGCGGCGGCAGGTCCTCGGTGTCGATCTTGCGGCGCAGGTAGGAGATGTAGGACTCGACGATGCCGCTCTCGCCGCGGAAGTCGTAGTCCCACACGTGGTCGAGGATCTGCGCCTTGGACAGCACACGGTTGGGGTTGAGCATGAGGTAGCGCAGCAGCTTGAACTCGGTGGGTGACACGTCGATCGAGCGCGTCCCGCGCCGCACCTCGTGGGAGTCCTCGTCGAGCTCGAGGTCCTCGAAGTGCAGCGCCGACGACTCGTCGACCTCGCCGCGCGTACGTCGCAGCACCGCGCGGATGCGTGCCACGACCTCCTCGAGGCTGAACGGCTTGGTGACGTAGTCGTCGCCGCCGACGGTCAGGCCCTTGATCTTGTCGTCGAGGGAGTCGCGCGCCGTGACGAAGACGATCGGCAGCTGGCGGCCGGTGTCGCGCAGCTTGCGGGTCACCGTGAACCCGTCCATGTCGGGGAGCATCACGTCCAGGATGACCAGATCCGGCGCGTGGACGGCGGCCAGGTTGAGGGCGCTGGCCCCGTCTGCGGCGACGTGCACCTCGAACCCCGCGAAGCGCAGCGACGTCGCCAGCAGCTCGCGGATGTTGGGTTCGTCCTCGACCACGAGCAGGCGGGCTTCTGGTTCGGCGTGGGTCACGCCTCCCAGTGTCCGGGTCCAGTCTGGGAGTTGCCTGTATGCCGACTGGGCGCGTCGTGCGGCAACGGTGCGCGCGACGTCGGATCCGACGGACGGGCGCGGGGGGAGGCGGACGGCGGGAGAGGCGGCGACTCGGGTGACGGCGGCTGCGGTGGCGTCAGTCCGAGCGGGCCACGGCCTTGCGCAACCCGGCCTTCATCGACTCGAGGGTGAGCGAGAAGTGCGCCTGCGCGCACCGACCCGCGCCGTCGGTGTCACCGAGGACGATGTGGTCGATGAGCTCGGCGTGTTCGGCACCGGCTCTGGCCAGGAACTCCGGGGCGTAGGGCTCGGCGCCGAACCCGAGGGTGGCGGCCGCGGTCAGGCGCGCACTGAGCAGGCTGAGGTGGGGGTTGCGGGCGGCGCCGGTGATGAGGCCGTGGATGCGGTGGTCGAGGGCGCGGGCCGCGATCATCCCTTCCGCCCGGTCGAACTCCGCCAGTGCCGTGTGCAGCTCCGCGACGTCCTCGGCGGTCCGTCGCTCGGCGGCGGTCCGCGCGATCATCCCCTCGACCAGGCAACGGAAGTCGAACAGGTCGCGCAGCCGGGGGAGCTCCACCTCGAGGGTGCGGCGCGCGGCCTGGGGGGCGACCTCTTCCCAGTCCACCGTGGAGACGAACGTCCCGCCGCCCCGTCCGCGCCGGGCCTCGACGAGGCCGAGCTCCGAGACCTGGCGCAGGGCCTCGCGCAGGGTGGCCCGGGCGACGCCGAGCGAAGCGGCGAGCTCACGCTCAGGGGGGAGCCGCTCTCCGGGGGAGTAGGCGCCGACCGCGATGGCCGTGACCAGGCGGTCGGCCAGCGACGCCGTCATGCTCACGCGCAGCGGGTCCAGACCCCCTCCGGTGCCCGCCTCCACCTGCTCTGCCCCCTCGCTCACGCGGGAAGTCTATGGGTCCCCGGTCTCATTGATCGCCTAAAGGTATTGTCAACAGACCATTTATGCGGTTGAGTGGCGCGGTCATCCAGAAGGAGAGCCCCGTGACCCAGCCCGAGCCCCGCGCGTCCACCGCCACCACGTCTGCGGAGGGCGCCGCGCGCAGCTCACCCGGCGGCATACCTGAGCCGAGCCGGACGGGGACCGTGCCGTTCCGCGGGCACCAGACGTGGTTCCGCGTCACGGGTGACCTCGAGGCGCTGCGACCGGACGCCCCGCGCGCTCCCCTGGTGGTGCTGCACGGCGGTCCCGGGGTGGCCCACGACTACACCCTCGCGATGACCGCCCTCGCCGGTGACGGCCGCGCTGTCGTCCACTACGACCAGCTCGGCTGTGGCCGCAGCACCCACCTTCCCGAGGCCGACCCGGACTTCTGGACCGTGGAGCTGTTCGTCGCGGAGCTGCGAGCCGTGGTGGACCACCTCGGCATCGGCGAACGCTTCCACCTCCTCGGCCAGTCCTGGGGCGGGATGCTCGCCAGCGAGGTGCTGCTCGCGGCACCGCACGGGATCCGGAGCCTGTGCATCTGCGACAGCCCGGCATCCATGGCGCTGTGGCTGGAGGCCGCCGCGACGCTGCGTGCCGAGCTCCCCCACGAGGTGCAGGAGACGCTGCTGCGGCACGAGCAGGCCGACACGACCGACAGCGTGGAGTATGCCGCCGCGATGCAGGTCTTCTACGACCGGCACGTGTGCCGGGTCGTGCCCAACCCGCCGGAGGTGCAGGCGTCGTTCGCCCAGCTCGAGGCGGACCCGACCGTCTACCACACGATGAACGGGCCCTCGGAGTTCCACGTCATCGGCTCGCTCAAGGACTGGAGCGTCGTCGACCGGCTCCCGGGCATCGCTGCGCCGACGCTCGTCGTCAGCGGCGCTTACGACGAGGCGTTGCCGCTGGTGTGGGAGCCGTTCGTCTCCCGCATCCCGGGCGCGCGCTCGCACGTGTTCGCCGAGTCCAGCCACATGCCGCACATCGAGGAGCCCGAGTGGTTCACCGCAGTGGTCGGCGCCTTCCTGCGTGAGCACGACTGAGCAGCACGGCACCCCGCCCCGTTTCCCACCCCCGTCTCCCCACCGCCCGTTTCCCACCCCCCTCCAGACCCCGAGGAGCACTGTGAGCACCACCCAGGACAACCAGCTCGCCGAGTTCGGCTACCGCCAAGAGCTGAACCGCACCCTGTCCACCACGGACCTGATCATCTACGGCCTCATCTTCATGGTGCCGATCGCCCCCTGGGCCATCTTTGGCGTCGTCTACAACGAGTCCAAGGGCATGGTGCCCCTCGTCTACCTCATCGGCCTCGTGGCGATGATCTTCACGGCCATGTCCTACGCCCAGATGTCCCAGGCCTTCCCGATCGCCGGGTCGGTCTACTCCTACGTGGGTCGAGGTCTCAACCCCAAGCTGGGATTCCTCGCCGGGTGGACCATCCTGCTGGACTACCTGCTCGTGCCGACGCTGCTCTACGTCTTCGCCGCCGAGTCCATGGCCGGGATCTTCCCCGACATCCCGAAGGCCATGTGGATCGTCCTCTTCCTCGTCATCAACACCGGGGTCAACTACATCGGCATCTCCTTCACGGCCATCGTCAACCGGCTCTTCCTCGCAGCCGAGCTGCTGTTCATCGTCATCTTCATCATCATGGCCGTGACGGCCATCTCCCGCGGGACCGGTGGCGCGCGGTTCACGACGGCTCCGCTGTTCGACGCGGGTGACTTCACCCCCGGACTGGTCGCGACGGCCCTGTCGATCGCAGTCCTCAGCTTCCTGGGGTTCGACGGCATCGCGACCCTGAGCGAAGAGGCCAAGGGAGGCCGCAAGGCCGCCGGGCTCGCCATGGTCGTCGGCCTCCTGCTCGTCGCGTTCTTCTTCGTGTCCCAGACCTGGCTCGCGGCGATGCTCGTGCCCGATACCCAGCAGTTCAGCGACGGCGAGGTCAACAACGCGTTCTTCGGGATCATCGAGCAGGTCAGCGGTCACGGCTGGCAGGTGGCCTTCCTCGCCATGAACGCCCTCGCCGTGGGCATCGCCAACGCCGTCGCCGCCCAGAGCGCCACCTCGCGCCTGCTGTTCTCCATGAGCCGCGACGGTCGGCTGCCCAGCTTCCTGGCCCACATCAACACCAGGACCAAGGTGCCCGAGCGGGCCATCCTGCTCGTCGGTGGCCTCACGCTGGTCACCGGGCTGTTCTTCGTCGGCCACATCGGCCTGATCTCGTCGCTGGTGAACTTCGGTGCGCTGACGAGCTTCATGCTCCTGCACCTGTCGGTCGTGTCCTGGTATGGCGTGCGCCAGCGTTCGCGGAACGTGTTCCTCCACTGGGTGTCCCCGGTGCTCGGGTTCTCGGTCATCGCGTACGTGCTGTGGAACGCAGAGGCAGCAGCCAAGATCGGCGGCATCGTCTGGCTGGTCATCGGCGGCTTCGTGCTGGCCTGGTACACCAAGCACGACCGCGGGATCCTGCCCGAGCACGCCGCTGGTGCGCAGGCACGCTCGGCGGACGGGGCCACGACGGGGGAGCGCGCATGAGCGAGCACCTGCTGACCAAGGACCAGGGCCGACCGGGTCTGTCGGCGACGGACGACCCCGTGCTGCGGGTCGCCGCGGGCGCCGGGGACCGCATCACCTTCGAGACCGACGATGCCGCCTACGCGCAGATGGAGGAGCTGCGCGACCTCGCGAAGGTCACCGCGCCGCTCAACCCCGTCACCGGTCCGGTCTTCGTCGAGGGTGCGGAACCGGGAGATGCGCTCGCCGTGACCATCCACGACATCACCTTCGGGGAGCACGGCTGGTCGGTCTACATCCCCGGTGCGGGCGCGTTGGCCGGGCCCATGGGTGCGGAGTGGTTCGTCCGCCGGATCCCGCTGCGGGACGGGCGCGCCCGGCTCACCGACGGGTATGACTGCGTGGTGGCCCCCATGGCCGGGTGCGTCATGGTCGCGCCCGCGGACGGAGAGATGTCGACGGTCATGCCGAGCTATCCCACGGGCGGCAACATGGACCTCACCGACGCAGGCCCGGGTGCCACCGTGTACCTGCCGGTCCAGGTGCCTGGAGCGCTGCTGGCCCTCGGTGACCTCCACGCCGTGATGAGCCGGGGCGAGTCCTCGTTCGTCGCGATCGAGGCCGCGGGGCGGGTCACGGTGACGGTCGACGTGGTCAAGGGAATGGGGGCGCGGATGCGCGCTCCCAGGGTCGACACGGGCCGCGAGCTGGTCTGCGTGGGCCTCGGCGACCCGGTCCAGGAGTCCATCGACATGGCATACGAGTCGTTGTTCTCGGTGCTCGTGGACGAGCGGGGGGTGAGCCGCGAGGACGCCTACGTCGTGATGAGCGCCCTGGCCCACACCGAGCTCGGTGGGCCCACCGGCTCGGTCGCGCCCGACCCGCTGCACCCCTTGCGACCCGTTGGGGCGGTGACCCTCGCCCGGATCGCCCACGACGTGCTGGACTCTATCTGACGCGGTCGCGGCGCCCTCCCGTCGCAGGGAGGGCGCCGCGCTCGTCCTGGTGGAGTGGCAGCGGTCGGCTCAGAAGCGGATGAAGGAGTCGAACTGGCCGCGGCCCGAGCCGACGGTCGCCGTGCGGGTGCCGTAGTGCCCCGGGTGGAGGTAGTTGTACTCCTCCACGACGAAGCTGCCGTTGGAGCTGACCTTGGCGACGTAGGCGACGTGACCGTACGTGCCGGCGTCGCTCTGGGCGATGTCCCCGACCTTGGGGCGCGAGGCCACGCTCACCCCGGAGCGGCGGGCTGCGTCGTCCCAGCTGTTGGCGTTGCCCCAGTGCTGGCCTTTGTACTGGTTGGTGAAGCCCTTGATCTTGTGGACGCTCTCGATCCGCCAGGCGGCGAAGGAGGTGCACTGCCCCTTGTACATGTTCCAGCGGTCCACCCCGGAGGTCTGGCCGCTGT
>JBDSKZ010000167.1:0-41448 GCA_039916625.1 Pedococcus sp. | reverse complement strand
GGCGTCTCGGGGGCCAAGGGCACGGGGCTGTTCGAGCCGCCGTCGTTCGAGGGCACGCTCAACGCCTCGATCGCCGGCGTCACCGGCACGGTCGAGGTGGTCGCGGTCGAGCAGGACGTCTACATGAAGTTCTTCACCCCGACCTACAACAAGATCGACCCGGCAACCTACGGAGCCCCCAACCCCGCCCAGCTGTTCAACACCGAGACCGGCATCACCAGCCTGATCACCAGGACGCAGAGCCCGGCCAAGGCCTCCACGGTCCGGGACGGCTCCGACGTCCTCAACACGTTCACCGGCACGCTCCCCGGTGACGCGGTGGCCGACCTGCTCGTCGTCGGCGACCGCAAGGGCACCTTCGACGTGACCTACGGCGTCACCCAGACGGGCAAGGAGCTGCGCAGCGTCGTCATCAAGGGCCCGTTCTATGCCGGCGCCACCTCGACCTACACCCTGCGCCTCACGAGCCTGGCCAACCCCGTTGTCATCACCCGCCCCTAGGGCGCTGCTCGCCACGGCATCGGTGGCGGTGGCGCTCGCCGCGGCCGACACGTACGTCGTGGTGCTCGCGCTCACCGACATGATGACCGGCGTCGGCCTCGGCATCGACGCCCTGCAGAAGGCGACCCCGATCATCTCCGGCTTCCTGCTCGGCTACATCGCCGTGCTGCCGCTGATCGGCCGCCTAGCGGATCTCGTTTCGCGCCAACAGATCCTGTTGGCCTGCTTGGCCATCTTCGTCGTGGGTTCGGCCGTGACCGCCCTCGCGGTGGAGCTGCCGGTGCTCGTGTCCGGCCGCGTCCTGCAGGGCGTCGGTGGCGGTGGCCTCGTGCCTGCGACCCTGGCGATCGTGGCCGACCTCTGGCCGGCAGACCGGCGGGGTACGCCGCTCGGTGTCGTCGGCGCCGTGCAGGAGCTGGGCAGCGTGCTGGGTCCGGTGCTCGGTGCGGTGGTCCTGGCCGTCTCGGACTGGCGGATGATCTTCTGGCTCAACGTGACTGCCGGACTGGTCCTGGCCGCGGCCGTCGTCGTGGCAGGGGGGGAGCGGCCGAGCCGGCCACGCGCCATACCCCTCGTCCTCGGGGTCGGCGCCCTCCTCGTGACCGGACTCGCGCTCGCTGCCCCGGCGCGCCTGGTCACCGACATCTCGCTCGGGGTCCCGTTCGTCCCGCTCGGTGCCTCGACGTCGCGGTTGGCGACACCGATCGGGGTCGTCGCGCTCCTGTTCGTCCTCGCGTGGCTCGCTGTGAGCGCCCCGGGCTGGTGGAGGGTGTTGGGGCGTGCCGACCTGCTGGGGGCGTTGCTGCTCGCGGTCGCGCTCGGCAGTGTGGTGCTGACCTTTGCGGCCAGCGACCCCGAGCGGGAGGTCGTCGGGCCGCTGGGGTTGGCGCTGCTGCCCGTGGGTGTGTTCGCCTTCGCGCTCTACCTGTGGCGGCACCGGCGGGCCCCGGAGCCGCTCATCGCCCGTGGGGTCGTCCGTGGGCGCGCCCGGTACGCACTGCTGGTCAGTGTCTTCGTGGGCGCGGCCCTCGTCTCGGTCGTCGTGAACGTGCCGGTACTGGCGCGGCTGACGTTGACCGACTCCCAGACCGAGGCAGCGCTGGTCCTCGTGCGGTTCCTCGTCGCGGTGCCCGTCGGCGCCCTGCTCGGCGGTTGGTCCCTGCGGCGTCTTGCCGACGGCCTCGTCAGTGGCGTCGGCCTCGCGCTGACCGCGGTGGGCCTGTTCGTCATGAGCCGCTGGGGCGAGGGGTCGCTCGAAGGCTTCTCGGCGACGATGGTCCTCGCTCTCGTCGGACTCGGGATCGGCCTGGCCCTGGCGCCGGTCAACAACGCAGCCCTGGCGGCTGCCCCGGACGACGCCCACGGTGTCGCATCGGCCCTGGTCGTCGTCGCCCGGATGGTCGGCATGGTCGTCGGGCTGGCCCTGCTCACCGCGATCGGGCTGCACCGCTACTACGACACCGTCGCCGCACTGCCCGACCAGACCGATACCACGGCCCTGGTCGCCGCAGGCGTGGTCCAGGTGCAGACCGTCTTCACGGGCGCAGCCGTCGCCGCAGTTCTCGGGGCCCTCGCCTCGATCGGCCTGGGCCTGCGGCGGAGCCACCAGCACGTCGGCAGCAGCACGGCAAAGCGGGCGTTGCTCGGCAACACCTGACTTGTCGGTGCCGGTATTGCCGAACAACCCCCGCTTTGTCGGCGTGGCGACCCGGCGTGGCGCGCCGGGATGGCGTGGAGAGCCGGCGTGGCGGCGTGCCTCGCCCGCGACCGCTCACCAGGAGCGGGTCAGCACCGTCCTGAAGGCGTCGACGACCTCGTCGGTGGCCTCGTAGGCGAGCATGTGGCCGTGCCCCGGCAGGATGCGCAGTTCGGCATGAGGAGCCAGCTCGGCGAGGCGCGCTGCTTCGCCAGGGGGAGTGAGCCGGTCGTTCTCGCCGGCCAGGACGACCATCGGTATGCCGCCGAAGTGGCTCAGTGCGAGCGTCTCGTCGTGCTCGGCGAGGGCCTGGTAGAACCGGCCCATCGTGGGGAGCGTCGTCGCCGCGACCTGGTCACGGGTGAGCGAGACCTGGGCTGCGTCGGCCTCCGGCCCGAACAGCAGCCGCCGCTGAGCCTTGAGGGTCACGAACCGCCCCGCATGGATCCCCGGGAGGCGAGCCGCGAGCTTCATCGCCCGGCCTTGGCGGACCGGCAGTCGCCGCTGCGACGAGCCGGCCGTCGTCGAGACGAGCACGACTCCGGCCACGTGGTCGGTGAAGGCCTGAGGGTGCAGCCCGGCGTAGGCCATCACCGTCATGCCACCCATCGAGTGGCCGCCCAGCACGAGGGGTCCCCCGGGTGCCACCGCCGCGATCACTGCCGCCAAGTCGTCGCCCAGCGAACGCACCGAGGCCGGACCACGCAGTGCTCCGGAGCGTCCGTGCCCGCGCTGGTCCCACGTCACGACTCGCAGTCCCCGCTCCGTCAGCCGGTCGACGACGGGTAGCCACGAGGCGTGGGTGAGGGTCCAGCCGTGCGCGAGCACGACGGTCGGGACCCTCGCCCCGGAAGGCTCGGTGGCGGCATGCACCTGGACGCGCAGACGGACCCCGTCGGGAGCGGCGACGGTGAGGATCGAAGGGGTCGGCACGTCAGTCGGACAGCTCGACCACGACGGGCGCGTGGTCGGACGCGCCCTTGCCCTTGCGCTCCTCGCGGTCGACAGCCGCGCCCAGCACCCGGTCGGCGAACGGCTGCGTGCCGAGGATGAAGTCGATCCGCATGCCGCGGCGCTTCTGGAACGACAGCCGCGTGTAGTCCCAGTAGGTGAAGGTGCCGGGCTCGGAGGTGTGCGGACGCACCACGTCGACGTAACCGGCGTCGAGGACCCCCTGGAAGGCGGCGCGCTCGGGCGGGGAGACGTGGCTCTTGTCGAGGTAGTACTCCATCGACCAGACGTCCTGGTCATGCGGTGCGATGTTCCAGTCGCCCATGATCGCGGCGGTCTCGCCGGCGTCGGCGGACTGCTGCGCCTGGTCGCTCAGGCGCGAGAGCCACTCGAGCTTGTAGACCATGTGCGGGTCCTCGAGCTGGCGGCCGTTGGGGACGTAGACAGAGGTGACCTTGACCCCACCGCAGGTGGCGGTGAGGGAACGCGCCTCGACCACGGCCGGGTCGCCCCAGCCGGGTGCGCCGGCGAACGACGCGACGACATCGTCCAGACCGACCCGAGACACGATGGCGACGCCGTTCCAGTGGTTGAGCCCGTGGTGGGCCACCTCGTACCCGAGCGCCTGCAGCCGGTCGAACGGGAACTGTGCGTCGGTCGCCTTGGTCTCCTGGATGGCCAGCACGTCGACGTCGCTGCGTTGCAGCCAGGCCTCCACGCGGTCGATCCGGGATCGGATGGAGTTCACGTTCCACGTCGCAATTCGCACGGGTCAACCCTAGGGGGCGCACCTAGAATGGGCTCCATGAGCACCGCCCTCGTCACCGGCGCCACCGCCGGCATCGGACTGTCCTTCGCCCACCAGCTCGCCGAGCGTGGCCACGACGTCGTCCTCGTGGCCCGCGACCGTGCGCGCCTGGAGAACCTGTCCGACGAGCTGTGCGCGAAGTACCGCGTCGGGACCGAGATCCTCGTCGCAGACCTGTCCGACCGGGCCGACACGGGCAAGGTCGCCGAACGCCTCTCCGACGCGGCGCGACCGGTGGACCTGCTCGTCAACAACGCCGGGTACTCGCTGAAGAAGAGGTTCCTCGACAACGACATCAGCCAGGAGGAGGCGTTGTTCGACGTGCTCTGCCGCGCTGTCCTCGTCCTGTCCCACGCGGCGGCCTGCGCCATGCGCGAACGCGGTCGCGGCGGCATCGTCAACGTCTCGTCCGTGGCCAGCTTCATCACCTCGGGCACCTACTCCGCTGAGAAGTCCTTCGTCACGGTGTTCACCGAGGGCCTGTCCGGTGAGCTCGCAGGCTCTGGCGTCACCGCCACGGCGCTCTGCCCGGGGTTCACCCACACCGAGTTCCACGACCGCGCCGGCGTCAACATGTCAGGCATCCCCAAGTTCATGTGGCTCGATGCCGACCGCCTCGTGCGCGACTGCCTCGACGACGTGGGCAGGGGCAAGGTCGTGTCGGTACCCGGCGCGCAGTACAAGGCCATCGTGGCCGGCCTGCGGGTCCTGCCCCGTGCCCTGGTCCGCTCGCGGGCTCGGACCGCGCACCGCCCGAAGGACTGGTCGCAGGGCAGCCGCTGACGCGGGGCTAGGCTGCTGAGCCGTGACCGACTCCTCCGCCGCCCGTGCCCGCCTGCTCGAGATCGTCAAGGACAAGGCCGTCGTCCACGGCCGCGTCACGCTGTCCTCCGGCAAGGAGGCCGACTACTACGTCGACCTGCGCCGCATCACCCTGCACGGTGAAGGCGCACCGCTCGTCGGGATCGTCATGCGTGACCTCATCAGCGACCTCGACTACGACGCGGTCGGTGGGCTGACGCTCGGTGCCGACCCGGTCGCCACCGCGATCCTGCACGCCTGCTCGGCCGCCGGTGACCGCAAGGACGCGTTCGTCGTGCGCAAGTCCGGCAAGGCGCACGGGCTCCAGCAGCGCATCGAGGGGCCGTCGGTCAAGGGTCGCCGGGTCGTCATCGTGGAGGACACCTCGACCACCGGTGCCTCGCCCCTCGACGCGGCGAACGCCGCCCGCGAGGCTGGCGCCGAGGTCGTCGCCGTCGCCACGATCGCCGACCGCGCGACCGGCGCCGCCGAGAAGTTCGCCGACGCCGGGCTCGAGTACCGCTTCGTCTACGGCCTCCAGGAGCTCGGGCTCGCCTGAGCCGCCCGAGGGCGCAGCGGACCGGTGCACGCCGCGCCCCTGACCGCCTACGAGTGGACCTTGATCTGACCGGAGGCGACGCGCTCCTTGTAGCCGCGGATCTCGCGTCGCAGGACCTTGGCCAACAGGTAGAGGCCGGTCACGTTGGCCACCGACATCAGGAAGATCATCGAGTCGGAGAAGTCGATGACCGGTCCGAGCGCCATGGTGCTGCCGATGACGGTGAAGACGCAGAACACGACCTTGAAGACCGTCTCGGCCTTGGCGCTGTCGCCGAAGAGGTAGCCGGTGGCCTTCATGCCGTAGTAGCTCCAGCTGATCATCGTCGAGAAGGCGAACATGATCACGGCGAAGGCGAGCACGAGCGGGAACCACGGGATCACCGACTCGAAGGCGCGCGACGTGAGCTTCACGCCACCGAGCTCACTGGCATCGGGGTCGTTCCACGCGCCGGTGATGACGATGGTCAGGGCCGTCATCGTGCAGATGACGATCGTGTCGATGAACGGCTCGAGGAGTGACACGAAGCCCTCGGTGGCGGGCTCGTTGGTCTTGACGGCCGAGTGCGCGATGGACGCCGACCCGATACCGGCTTCGTTCGAGAAGGCCGCACGCTGGAACCCCACGATCAGCACGCCGACGAGTCCGCCGCTGATGCTCTGCGGGTTGAACGCACCGCTGACGATCTCGCCGAAGGCGCTCGGGACGGATCCGATGTTGGCCAGCAGCACGATGAGGCAGGCGACGATGTAGAGCCCCGCCATCAACGGGACGATCTTCTCGGTGACCTTGGCGATGCTCTTGATGCCGCCGATGATGACCATGCCGACGAGTCCGGCGAAGACGAGACCGATGATGAAGCGGGCCCCGGCCAGCGGACTGTCCTCACCACCGGTGACGTTGATGATCTGCGCGGTGGCCTGGTTGGCCTGGAACATGTTGCCGCCACCGAGGGACCCGCCGATGCAGCAGACGGCGAAGAAGGCCGCGAGGAAGGTGCCGAGCCGCCGCTTGCCGAGCGCCCCGACGCCTTCGCGCAGGTAGTACATCGGACCGCCCGACACGCTGCCGTCAGGGTGCTCGTGCCGGTACTTCACGCCGAGGGTGCACTCGGCCATCTTGGTGCTCATCCCGAGGAAGCCCGCGAGGATCATCCAGAAGGTCGCACCCGGACCACCGAGGGAGATGGCGACGGCAACCCCCGCGATGTTGCCCAGCCCGACAGTGCCGGAGACCGCGGTGGCCAGGGCCTGGAAGTGCGAGACCTCACCGGCGTCGTCGGGGTCGTCGTACTTGCCCCGGACGAGGTCGATCGCGTGCTTGAAGCCGAAGATGTTCTGGAAGCCCAGCCAGACCGTGAAGAAGCACCCAGCAACGATCAGCCAGACCACGATGAGCGGGAGCTCGGCCCCACCGAGGGGCACCGCGAAGAAGACCACCTCGACGATGACGCTGGAGATGGGTGCGAACAGGTCGGCCACGGTCTCGTCGACACCGCTCGGTGCGAGGACCGGGTTGAGGGCCGAGCTGAGCGTCGGCGCAAGGGCCTGCTCCAGCACCAGGGCGCTCACGGGATCACCGTCACTGGCACAGGGGCCGCTTGGGCCAGCCGGTTGGCGATGCTGCCGAAGATGGTCTGCTTGAGCATCGAGTCCCCGGTCCGGCCCACCACGATGTGACTCACGTTGCGCTCCTCGGCGAGGTCGATGAGCATCTCCGCGGGGTGGCCGTGCCGCACGATGGCCTCGGCCTTCACCCCGGTGGCCCGCACGAGCTCGACCAGGGGGTTGACGATCTGCTCGCTGGCAGCAGCGAGCTCCTCCTTCTTGTGCACGTGCCGCTGCTCGTTCTCGGAGGGGGTGTTGAACGAGAACGGGGACCACGGGATCACGTGGGCGATCAGGACCTCCCGGTGGAGCACCTCCGCTCGCGCGGCCGCGAACTCCACGGCTCTTCGACTGGCGTCGCTGGCATCCACGCCGACGAGGATGGAATCCACGGGTCTCTCCTTCGGTTGGGCTCAAAAGCTTGCGCCGAGTGTGACCCGCGTCACCCTCCCACGGATCGGCCTGACACGCACGCCCCCCTGACCGGCATGCGGGACAAGGGGTTTGACAGGCGGCTACCAGATCGTCCCGCGGACGTTTCGTGAGCTCGAGGATCGATAGGATCGTCGCCACTGACCCAAGGGGAGTTTCATGATCTGGTTGATCGTCGTTGTCGTCGTCCTCGTCGTCGTGTTGGTCCTGTGGGCCGTCGGCGTCTACAACGGCCTCATCAAGCTGCGCAACCTCGTGCAGGAGGCCTGGCGCCAGATCGACGTCGAGCTCACGAGGCGCCACGACCTCATCGGCAACCTCGTGGAGACGGTCAAGGGCTACGCCGCCCACGAGCGGGGCACCCTCGAGGACGTCATGTTGGCCCGGTCCGCGGCGATGGCCGGCGGCCAGTCCCCGGCCAAGCAGGCGCAGAGCGAGGGCCTGCTCAGCCAGGCGCTCGGCCGCCTCATCGCCGTCGCCGAGGCCTACCCCGACCTCAAGGCCAACCAGAACTTCCTTGCCCTCCAGCAGGAGCTCACCTCGACCGAGGACCGCATCGCCTCGGCCCGGCGCTACTACAACGCCAACGTCCGCGAGCTCAACACCAAGGTCGAGACCGTCCCCTCCAACATCGTCGCCGGGATGTTCAAGATCGGTCGTGAGGAGTACTTCGAGGCGCAGGGTGCCGAGCGCGACCCGGTGAAGGTCGACTTCGGCCAGCGCGACGCGACCATCCCCCCGCCGAGCGGGTATGCCGCCGGCACCGGGGCCGGCGTCCCCGCGGCTCCGCCCGTGGTCGCCCCCGACCCCGCACGCCCCGCACCAGCCGCGCGTGCCGAACCGGCCGAACCCGGCTGGACGACCCCGCCGACCCCGCCGGCTCCGCCGACGCAGCCGCCCGCCCAGCCCTGACCCGCGCCCCGTCCTGGTCCACGCGTGGCTCCGGGTCCACGCGTGGCTCCGGGTCCACCGGTCGGTGGACGCAGGATCAACCAGCTGACGCTGTCCCGCACAGGCGTCCGCGCGGGAGGGTGGTCCCATGGACGCACCGATCACCGTCACCGGACTGCGCAAGACCTACGGATCCCGTGAGGCCGTCGACGGCATCGACCTGAGGATCGAGGCGGGCGAGGTGTTCGCCCTCCTCGGCCCGAACGGTGCCGGCAAGACGACCACGGTCGAGATCCTCGAGGGGTTCCGCCGCCGCGACGGGGGCGAGGTGACGGTGCTCGGCGTCGATCCCGAGGCGGGCGGCCTCGCCTGGCGCAACCGGATCGGCATCGTGCTGCAGAGCTCCACGGGCCTCGACCTGATCACCCCGCGCGAGGCGATCGCCAGTACCGCCAAGGTCTACCGCACTCCGCGCGACGTCGACGAGGTGATTGCCGCCGTGGGTCTCGACGACAAGGCCGACGACCGGGTCGGCAAGCTCAGCGGCGGCCAGCGTCGGCGCCTCGACGTCGGCCTAGGCATCGTCGGGCGCCCTGAGCTGTTGTTCCTGGACGAACCCACCACCGGCTTCGACCCGCAGGCCCGGCGCGACTTCTGGGACCTCATCCGGTCGCTCGCCGACGGCGGGACGACGATCCTGCTCACCACCCACTACCTCGACGAGGCCGAGCAGCTCGCCGACCGGGTCGGCGTCATCGCCGCGGGCCGGATGCTCGCCCTCGACACCCCTGCCAACCTCGGCGGCCGTGCCTCGTTGGAGGCCACGGTCTCCTGGGAGGAGGGCGGCACCCGCCGCAGCGAGAGGACCAGCATGCCCACGCAGTACGTCACCGCCCTGTCGGCACGGCTGGGCGGCGAGGTGCCCAAGCTGACGGTCGCGCGGCCGTCGCTCGAGGACACCTACCTCTCACTCATCGCACCGCACCTCGACGCCGACCTCGCGAAGGTGTCGTCGTGAACGCCGCAGCGATCGGCTGGGACCGTACGGTCCTGGAGCTGAAGATGTACTTCCGCGAGAAGGAGGCGGTCTTCTTCTCCTTCTCCTTCCCGATCCTCATGCTGTCGATGTTCGCGGTGATCTTCGGCGACTCGTTCGGCACGGGCGACGCTGCTGATGCAGGCGTCAACGCGGCGCGGTTCTTCCTGCCCGGCATGGTGGCTGCAGGCGTCATGCTCACGAGCTTCCAGTCGATGGCCCTGAGCGTTGCGGTCGAGCGCGACGACGGCACCCTGAAGCGGCTGCGCTCGACACCGATGCCCCCCGTCGCCTACTTCCTCGGCAAGGTCGGCCTGGTCGCCAGTACGTCGCTCGCGCAGTTCATCCTGCTCATCGCCATCGCGAAGGTGGGGTTCGGGGTGCAGCTCCCCACCAACGCCGGCAACTGGGTGACCTTCGTATGGGTGTTCCTCCTCGGGGTGGCCAGCGGCACGGTGCTCGGGATCGCCTACTCCTCCATGGCGTCCTCGTCGCGGTCCGTCGGGGCAATCGTGATCGCCCCGACCCTTGTCCTGCAGTTCATCTCCGGGGTCTACTTCGCCTTCACGGACCTGCCCGACTGGCTCAAGCAGGTGGCCTCGCTGTTCCCGCTCAAGTGGATCGCCCAGGGGATGCGGTCGGTGTTCTTCCCCGACGACTGGCAGACCCAGGAGATGGCCGGGGTGTGGGAGCACGGCCGGACCGCCCTCGTCCTCGGACTCTGGCTCGTGGCCGGTCTGGTGATCTGTGCCCGCACCTTCCGCTGGACCAAGCGCGGCACGACATGATGGGGCGATGAGCGCCGACCAGCCCTCGGACTGCAGGCCCCACTCGGTGACCTCGTCCGGCGAGCTCGCGCAGATGTGGCGCCGCCAGCTCGTCTGGTGGCACGTGTTCTTCGCGGTGCTCGTCGCAACCACGGCGGGGGTCCTGTTGGCCGAGCGCCCCAGCCACCTCGGGTGGTCGCTGGTCGGGGTCGGGGTCATCGCCGCGGCATACGCCGTCTGGGGCCGTCGCGCGTTCGGCGAGCAGGACCTGCGCGCAGGAGCCCTCTACGTCTTCGTCGCCTGGACCGCCCTCGTGGGGCTGATGGCCCTCGACGGCACGGGGACGGCGTGGGTCCTCACCTTCGGGCTCTTCCCTCAGACGTGGGCGATGTTGCGTCGCAACCAGGCGGTGACCGCGGTGGTCGCTGCCGTCGTGTCGATCGGTGCGGTGCGGCTGTGGCAGGCGCCTCGCACCGGCGACGATGCTGCGGGCATCGCGGTCAGCACGGTCATCACCCTGTCCCTGTCCTTGGCACTCGGGCTGTTCATCCACAGGATCATCGGCGAGGCCGACACCCGTGCCTTCACCATCGACGAGCTGCGGCGCACGCAGGCCCAGCTCGCCGTCGCCGAACGCGCCCAGGGCGTCGCAGGGGAACGCGAGCGCATGTCTCGCGAGATCCACGACACCCTCGCGCAGGGGTTCACCTCGCTGGTCACCCTGGCTCGCGCGACCGAGGCTGCCCTCGACCGCGGCGACCTCGAGGTGGTGCGCGAGCGGGTGCGGCTCATCGAGCAGACCGCCGCCGACAACCTCTCCGAGGCGCGCCTCATCGTCACGGAGATGACGCCCGGGCACCTGCAGTCACGGACCCTGTCCGAGGCCCTGGGTCGCCTCGTCGACGCGGTCGCCGCCGAGTCGGGCCTGCAGGGCAGTCTCGTGGTGCAGGGCGAGCCGACGGTGCTGCCTGCCAACTCCGAGGTGGTCCTGCTGCGTACCGCCCAGGAGGGGCTGGCCAACGTCCGACGGCACGCGCAGGCGAGCACCTTCGAGGTCCGGCTCACGTATGCCGCCGGCGCAGCGGTGTCCCTCGAGGTCGCCGACGACGGGGTCGGGTTCGCCACCGACGCCCCGGAGCGGGGCTACGGCCTGGACGGTGCCACGGCCCGCGCCGACGAGGTCGGGGGCCGGTTCGAGGTGCACAGCGCACCGGGATCGGGAACGCGCCTGCGGATGGAGGTGCCCGGATGACCCTGCGGCTGCTGGTCGTCGACGACCACCCCGTCGTCCGGATGGGGCTCGTCGCGATGCTGTCCGAGCACGCCGACTTCTTGGTCGTCGGCGAGGCCGCCGACGGCGCCGAGGCGGTCGTCCTCGCTGAGCGGCTCTCGCCGGACGTGGTCCTGATGGACCTGCGGATGCCCGTGCTCGACGGCGCTGCAGCCACGGCCCGGCTGCGCGCGAACGCGCACGCCCCGGCCGTCCTGGTCCTCACCACCTATGACACCGATGCCGACATCGTCCGGGCAGTCGAGGCCGGGGCGAACGGCTACCTGCTCAAGGACTCGCCGCGCGAGGTCCTCGCCGACGCCATCCGCCGGGCCGCCCGGGGCGAGACGGTGCTGGCGCCCCCGGTGGTGGCCCGACTGGCCAGCCGGCTGAGGGCGCCGGCCGGCCCGTCACTGACCGAGCGCGAGACCGACGTCCTGCGGTGCGTGGCACGGGGGCTGTCCAACGCCGCTGTGGGTCGCGAGCTGCACATCGGTGAGGCCACCGTGAAGACGCACCTGCTCCGGGCGTTCGAGAAGCTCGGCGTCGCCGACCGCACCGCCGCGGTCACGGCGGCCCTGCGCGCCGGCCTGATCGAGCTCTAGCCGCCGACGCGGCGCGGCTCGGCGGGACCTCGCTCACCATGGGGCGAGTCCGGGCACCTGGCTGGCAAGCGGGGTCGCCCTGAGGTGCCCGAAGTCGACTGCGCGCACCCCTGACCGTGGCGGGAGCCCTCAGGCGCGGTCGTCCCGGACGTCCTCCAGCGCCTCACCGGTCTCTTCGAGGATGACCTCGCTCGCGGTGTGGCCGCGGCGGGCGCGGAAGACCTCGATGACCATCGGCAGCACCGACACCGCGACGATCGCGAGGATCGCGAGCTCGAGGTGGTCCTTCAGGGCAGGGAACGCGTTGCCCACGAAGTAGCCGAGCAGGGTGACGACCCACACCCACAGCACCGCGCCGACGCCGCTCCAGACGAAGAAGTGGCGACGGTCCATCCGGCTCACCCCGGCCACCACGGTGATGAAGGTGCGCACGATGGGCACGAAGCGGCCGATCACCAGGGCCTTGGCGCCGTGCTTCTCGAAGAAGGCGTGGCTCTGGTCGAAGTACTTCTTCTTGAGGAAGCGCCCGTCCCGCTCGTACAACGGTCGGCCCACCGCCCGGCCGATCTCGTAGCCCGTGACGTTGCCGGCGAAGGCCGCGATGCTCAGCAGCAGCAGCGCCACCACGAGGTTCATGCTGAAGTCGCCGGTGCTGATGAACAGCCCGATCGCGAACAGCAGCGAGTCACCGGGCAGGATCGGGAAGAGCAGGCCGCACTCCACGAAGACGATGGCGACGCTCACCCAGAAGAACTGCGATCCGAATTGGTCCAGGAGCCACTGGGGGTCCATCCAGTTGGTGCTGAGTGAGTGCATGGAGCCAAGGGTACGGGGCGGGGGTGTGTGCTCTCTGTCAAACAGTTGGGGACGTACAGGGGGCGGCCCACGCCCCTCGGTGAGCTGGCCGGCTGACGGTCGACCGCGGCCGCCGGCCGCCTAGGGTGGCCCCCGTGAGCGAGGAGATCGGTGTGGGGCCCTGGGTGGGCGACTGGCCGTCCGGGGACCACTGGGACCCCGAGCTCCTGCGTGAGGGCGACCGCCGGAACGTCGTCGACACGTACCGCTACTGGCGGCACGACGCGATCGTCGCCGATCTCGACGGCCGCCGCCACGAGTTCCACGTCGCCGTCGAGAACTGGGGACACGACTTCAACATCGGATCGGTCATCCGGACCGCGAACGCCTTCAACGCCAAGGCGTTCCACATCGTCGGCAGGCGTAGGTGGAACCGCCGCGGTGCCATGGTGACCGACCGCTACCAGCACGAGCACCACCACCCGACCGTCGAGGACCTCGTGACCTGGGCCGCGACCGCCGGCCGGGACGACGGCGGGCGACCCCGCGCCATACCTCTCATCGGCATCGACAACCTCCCCGGCTCGGTGCCCCTGGAGACCCATGACCTGCCCCGTGAGTGTGTCCTCGTCTTCGGGCAGGAGGGCCCCGGGCTGTCGCAGGTGATGCGCGAGGCCTGCGCGGTGGTGCTGCACATCGAGCAGTTCGGCTCGACGCGCTCGATCAACGCAGGCGCCGCCGCGGCGGTCGCGATGCACGCGTGGATCCGCAGGCACGTCTTCGGGCAGGCTGTCGATCTGGGGCCGGCTCGATCGTCACGTTGATGAGGTCGCGTCCGCGGCCCGACGAAGGAAGGACAGACCGATGACCGAGTACGTCGTGCTGATCGTGGGGGACGCCGACCGCTGGTGGACCACCATGACCGAGGACCGCCGCCAGGCCGGGTATGCCGAGTACAACCGGTTCGGCGAGGAGCTCGCCAAGCGAGGACACAAGATCACCGGCGGTGCCGAGCTGCACGCCACGAGCGAGGGTCGACGCATCCCGGGCGGTGGTGGCGCAGTGACCGAGGGACCGTTCGCCGAGGTGACCGAACAGGTGGGTGGCTTCTACCAGGTCGAGACCGAGGACCTCGACGACCTCATGGACTGCTGCCAGATCATCGCCGCCCTGGGCGACGGCATCGAGGTGCGGCGCGTGGTCAAGCCCGAGGACCGGGCGTCATGAGGTACTTCGTCACGATCGCCTACGAGCCGAGCATCTGGTCCGATGCCAGCCCCGAGGTGCAGGAGCGCTACCACGCCGAGCACCTCGCGTTCCACGAGGCGGCGAACCAGCGGGCCACGATCATCGCCGGTGAGGCGCTGGCGGGACCGGAGACTGCAACGACGCTGCGGCACACGGACGGGCGGCCCATGCTCACCGAGGGGCCGTTCGCCGAGACGGCGGAGGTCGTCGGTGGGTTCTACCTCGTCGACGCCGACAACCTCGACGTCATGACGGGCCTGTGCGAGCTGCTGCCCAAGGCGTACTCGCTGGAGATCCGCCCGGTGGTTCAGATCGAGGGGTTCGAGACCCACTGATGGGCGGCGGTGGGACGGGGGCAGCCGGCGTCGTCGACGCGGTGTTCCGCGACGAGTGGGGGCGGCTGCTGGCCCTGCTCGTCGCACAGTTCCGCCGCCTCGACCTGGCCGAGGACGGTCTCGCAGACGCGTTCGAGGCCGCCGCACGCAGGTGGCCGGACGACGGGGTGCCGGACAACCCCCCGGCGTGGCTGCTGACCACGGCCCGCCGCCGGGTCCTGGACCGGCTGCGTGCCGAGGCGGTCGCGGCGCGCAAGGAGCCGATGCTCGTCGTCGCCGCCGAGGTCAGCCAGCAGGCTGCCGCCGTGCTCGCCGACCCCGGCGGCCTCATCGGCGACGAGCGCCTCCGCCTCGTGTTCCTCTGTGCCCACCCGGCACTGGCGCCCGGCTCGGCCGCAGCCCTCTCGCTGCGCCTCGTCCTCGGCATCGCCACGGTGGACGTGGCCAGGCTGTTCCTCGTGCCCGAGCCGACGATGGCAGCCAGGCTCACCAGGGCCAAGCGGCGGCTGGCCGCGACCGGCGCTCCGTTCGAGGCGCCGGTCGGGGACGCGCGCAGGGCCCGACTCGTCACGGTGGCGGAGGTGGCCTACCTCGCCTTCACCGCCGGGTACGCGCCCGGCACCGGACCGGACGTGACCCGGGTCGAGGTGGCCGGGGAGGCGATCCGCCTGACCCGGGTCCTGTGCGAGCTCATGCCCGGCGAGCCGATGCTCGAGTCGCTCCTGGCGCTGATGCTCCTGCAGCACTCCCGTCGCGACCAGCGCAGCGACGAGCTCGGGCGCCCGGTGCTGCTGCCCGACCAGGACCGGTCGGCCTGGCACCACGACGAGATCCGCGAGGCGCTCGCGCTGCTGGCGCCGCTGGCGAGGCGGGTGCTCGATGCCCCGGCGGCGGTGTACCAGCTGCAGGCCCTCATCGCCGCTGAGCACGCCATCGCGCCGGATGCCGCGGCCACCCGGTGGGACCGGATCGCCGAGCGGTATGCCGAGCTCGAGGCGCTGAGCCCCTCACCCGTCGTCCGGCTCGCCCGTGCCGTCGCGGTGGCCGAGGCGCAGGGACCTCGTGCCGGCCTGCACCTGCTCGACGGCCTGGACGACCAGCTGTCGCACAGCCACCGGCTCCCGGCCGTGCGAGCCGAGCTGCTGAGCCGCGCCGGTGACATCGACGGCGCCGATGCGGCATACGTGCTCGCGATCGAACGGTGCGCCAACGACGCCGAGCGGGCGTTGCTGGTGCAACGCCGAGCCGACCTGTCCCCCGAGGCGCACCCGTCGCCCTGAGGTGAACCCGTCCCGCGTCGCCGGCGACACGGGAGTGAGTCGTCCTACTCAGGCGGTCCGGCATCGCCGCGCCCTATCTTCGGGCCATGCCGACCGACCTGCTCACCCCATCGCGCTTCGCCCACGGGCGTCGTGCTGTCACCATCGCCCTGGCCTACGTCGCGCTCGTCGCCGTCTCTGTCGCCTATGCGGCGTACTACGACGCCACCACACCGTCGGTAGGTGCCTCGTTCTCCCTGATGGGCGGCATCCTGCTCACCGCGCCGCTCTCGCTCACCCTGGGCGGTCTGCCCATGGCGATGGGCGCTGCGATCCCGTACTTCGGCCACGCGTTGGTGATGGCCTACGGCATCGTGCTCGGCCTCGTGGCGTGGCGGGTGCTGCGGGGTAGCCGCCTCGACGTGTCGCCGGTTGCGGCTCAACCGGCACCCTGCTGACCCGCGCCGAGACGGGGTGTCGCTCGTGGGGGCGGGCATGGAAGTATCGGTGACGACGCCCGGCCCCCCTCAAAGGAGAGACCATGCCCATCGCCACCCCTGAGGTGTATGCCGACATGCTGGACCGCGCGAAGGCTGGCTCCTTCGCGTACCCCGCCATCAACGTGTCGTCCTCGCAGACGCTCAACGCCGCGATCCGCGGGTTCGCCGAGGCCGGTAGCGACGGCATCGTCCAGGTCTCGACCGGTGGTGCGGAGTACCTCTCCGGGCCCACCGTCAAGGACATGGTCTCCGGCTCGCTCGCGCTCGCCGCCTACGCGCACGAGGTCGCCAAGAACTTCGACGTCAACATCGCGCTGCACACCGACCACTGCCCCAAGGACAAGCTCGACGGGTTCGTCCGGCCCCTGCTCGCCGCGTCGGCCGAGCGGGTCAAGGCCGGTGGCGAGCCATGGTTCCAGTCGCACATGTGGGACGGCTCGGCCGTGCCGCTCGACGAGAACCTCGAGATCGCGCGCGAGCTGCTCGACGCGTGCAAGGCCGCCCACGTCATCCTCGAGATCGAGGTCGGCGTCGTCGGCGGGGAGGAGGACGGTGTCGCCCACGAGATCAACGACAAGCTCTACTCCACGCCCGAGGACGCCATCGCCACGGCCAAGGCCCTCGGCACCGGCGACAACGGCTACTTCATGACGGCCCTGACCTTCGGCAACGTCCACGGGGTCTACAAGCCGGGCAACGTCAAGCTCAAGCCCCAGGTGCTCAAGGCCGCCCAGGACGCGGTGCACCGCGAGTTCGGCACGGCCGACGCCAAGCCCTTCCACCTCGTCTTCCACGGTGGCTCCGGCTCGACGGCCGAGGAGATCGCCGAGGCCGTCGACTACGGCGTCGTGAAGATGAACATCGACACCGATACGCAGTACGCCTTCACGCGTCCCGTGGCCGGCTACATGCTGACCAACTACGAAGGGGTGTTCAAGGTCGACGGCGAGGTCGGCAACAAGAAGCAGTACGACCCGCGCGCCTGGGGCAAGGCGGCCGAGGCCGGCATGGCTGCGCGCATCGTCGAGGCCTGCGAGAACCTGCGGTCGGCCGGGACCCACGCGTGAGCGACAACCTGCTCGGCATCCCTGAGACCCGGCTCCCCGTGGACCCCGCCGCAGCCATGTTGGACCAGGGTGTCGCAGCGGACGAGGTGGCAGCGGCACACCCGACGTCGTCGCTGGCCTGGGCGACGTTGGCGCAGGATGCGCTCGCCGACGACCGCACCGTCGAGGGCTATGCCTACGCGCGCACCGGCTACCACCGCGCCCTGGACTCGTTGCGCAAGAACGGCTGGCGCGGCCAGGGACCGGTGCCGTGGGAGCACGAGCCCAACCGCGGCTTCCTGCGCGCGCTCGCCGCGCTGGCCAAGGCTGCTGGCGCGATCGGCGAGACCGACGAGGAGCGTCGCTGCACCGAGTTCCTGCGCGACTCCTCGACCGTCGGCGCCCGCGAGCTCGGTCTGTAGGCCGCGCACCTGCGGGTCAGTGCTGGAAGACCACCTCGGCAACGGCGTGGGGCTGGCCCAGCGAGGCCATCTCGTTGCGGAGCCGCAGGCGCATCGTGTACTCGTCGCCCTCCCAGGTGCAGTAGCTCGAGCCTGCGGCGCCCTCGCAGCGCGCGAACCGCGGCATCGTGGCGACGCTGCTCGCGAAGGCCGCCTTGACGGCTGCCTCGGTGCCGAGCTGGGTGGCCCGGGTGCGGTCGCGCTCGACCCACGCCTTGACGAAGGCCGTGCCGTAGTCCTGCGCCGCGCGTGGGATGGCCGGGGCGTCCTTGCCAGGAGGCGGCGTGGTGAGCGACGGGTCGATCTGTGGTGTGCGGCTCGTCGGGGTCGCGGTGACCGTCGTCGTCACCGTGGCGGTGGGGGGCGAGGGTGACGGGGTCGAGCTCGCGGGCGTTGTCGAGGCGGAGGAGTCGACCGCCGCGTCGGAGCCGCAGCTGCTGAGCACCCCGAGGGCGAGCAGGCCGGCCGTGGCACTCAGTGCGGTGGACGTGCGCAGGCTGGTCATCGAACTCCCCTGTCGTGTGGTGCCCGGGCTGGTGCCCCTCACCCTTGCCGACGCCGTACGGCCGTGTCGGGTTGGGTCCGTCGGGGCAGTTCGCGCCGCGCGGCGACCGCAGGCCCGGCCGGTGACACAGTGAAGCCGGGGGGAGGGGATCTCAAGGATCCACTCCCCCCGGCGTCGCCCCCCTGCGAGCCGGCGTAAACGCCTGCCCTGCATGCCGCTCGTCTGCTCGTCCCCTGCCGAGGCGACAAGCCGGCGCGTCACATTGTGCCTTGCCCGACAGCCATAAAGTGGCACTATGGTGACATTGGCCAGATGATGACCGCGCCGCGGGAGGCAACTGTGATGACCAGCGACTCATGACCAGCAGCGACGTGCCGACCCACGAGCTCGAAGCCTTGTTCGTCGACCCTCTGGAACGCATGCGCCGCATCGTCGAACGCGGCGAGCGCAGCCTCGAGAGCCGGCGGGCCGAGCTCGCCGAGGTGCGCTACGCGCTCTATGAGCTCTCCTCCCAGTGGACCGCCGCGAAGCCGCGCGGAGAGGTCGTCCTCGAGGCCCTCCCGGCGGACCTTGCGCCACCGTTGCTGCGCCACCTCATCGACACCACGACGACCATCGCCCGCAACTGCGCACTGAGCATCGATGTGGGCTCGGGCACCGACATGGACAACATCCGCAACTCGCAGGAGCTGATCCGCAGAGGGGCCTACCGGCAACAGACGATCTACCCGATCGACATCCTCGACAGCGACTCCGGTCGCGCGTGGGTGCGGTCCTGGGCCGAGGCGGGGGAGGAACAACGGGTCAGCCTCGTGCCGCCGAGCGAGTTCGCCGTCTTCGACGACCACGCCGTGGTGGCGGTCGCCGAGTGGGGCAACCCCGCGGCCGACTACGTGCTCATCCGTGACCCCATGGTCATCGCGGCCTTCACTGCCCTGTTCGACCGCTCCTTCGCCCGCGCGCTGCCGATAGCGCAGGAGGCGCCCGGCACCCACGAGGATGCCGAGCTGGTCCGCCTCCTCGAGCTCGGCCTCAAGGACGAGTCCATCGCCCGCTACCTCGGCTGCAGCCTGCGCACGGTGCGGCGCCGGGTCGCCCAGCTGATGGACCGGTATGGCGTGCAGACTCGGTTCCAGCTCGGTGTCGCCGCTGCGCATGCCGGGCTCATCGCCCGCGACCAACCCTTCGACCGGTAGCCTTGACCGGTACGGGCCCCGCGCAGGACAGCGAGGGGCTCGCTGCATGACCGATGGACAACCGTGGTGATCGGAAGGTGCTGGTATGCCGGCAATCGTGCTCGTGGGCGCGCAGTGGGGCGACGAGGGCAAGGGCAAGGCGACCGACCTCCTGGGGAGCGACGTCGACTATGTCGTGAAGTTCAACGGTGGCAACAACGCCGGCCACACCATCGTCATCGAGAAGGACGGCAAGCGCGAGAAGTACGCGCTGCACCTGCTTCCCTCGGGGATCCTGACGCCGACCTGCACCCCGGTCATCGGCAACGGCGTCGTCGTCGACCTCGCAGTCCTCTTCGAGGAGCTCGACGGTCTCGAGGCGCGCGGCGTCGACACGTCCCGGCTGCTGGTGAGCGCCAGCGCGCACATCATCGCGCCATACAACCGGGTGCTCGACAAGGTGACCGAGCGCTTCCTCGGCTCGCGCAAGATCGGCACCACCGGTCGCGGTATCGGCCCGACCTACGCCGACAAGATGTCGCGCAACGGTATCCGCGTGCAGGACCTCTTCGACGAGAAGATCCTGCGCCAGAAGGTCGAGGCTGCCCTGGACTTCAAGAACCAGATCCTCGCCAAGATCTACAACCGCCGCGCGGTCGAGGTCGACGAGGTGATGGACGAGCTGCTCGGGTACGTCGAGCGGTTGCGGCCCATGGTCGCCGACACCTCCCTCGTCCTCGAGAAGGCCCTGAACGAGGGTAGGACGGTGCTGCTCGAGGCCGGCCAGGCGACGCTGCTCGATGTCGACCACGGCACCTACCCGTTCGTCACGTCGTCCAACGCGACCGCTGGCGGCGCCTGCACCGGGTCGGGCATCCCACCGACCCGCGTCGACCGGGTCATCGCGATCCTCAAGGCCTACTCGACCCGCGTCGGCGAGGGCCCGTTCCCCACTGAGCTGTTCGACGCTAATGGCGAGTTCCTGCGCAGGACCGGGGCCGAGTTCGGCACCACCACGGGTCGTCCGCGCCGCTGCGGCTGGGTCGACACGGTGGTCGGCCGCTATTCCACACGGATCAACGGCACGACCGACTTCGTCATCACCAAGCTCGACGTCCTCACGGGGCTGGACACGGTGCCGGTCTGCGTGGCCTACGACATCGACGGGGTCCGTCACGACGAGATGCCGGTCAACCAGACCGACTTCCACCACGCGAAGCCGATCTACGAAGAGCTGCCGGGCTGGCCCCAGGACATCACCACCTGCCGCACCTTCGAGGAGCTGCCGAAGAACGCGCAGGACTACGTCCTGCGGCTGGAAGAGCTCATCGGCGCCCGCGTCTCGGCGATCGGCGTCGGCCCCGGCCGCGACGAGATCATCAGCCGTCACTCGCTGCTCGGCGACTGAGCCGACTCAGCACACGTTGCACAACTGAGGACACGTTGCAACCTGTCCCCTCTTCGGCAACCTTTGCTAGCAAAGGTTGCCGAAGAGGGGACAGGTTGCAACGTGTCCTCAGTTGTGCAACGTGTGCTGAGTCGGCTCAGTCGCCGAGCAGCGAGTGACGGCTGATGATCTCGTCGCGGCCGGGGCCGACGCCGATCGCCGAGACGCGGGCGCCGATGAGCTCTTCCAGCCGCAGGACGTAGTCCTGCGCGTTCTTCGGCAGCTCCTCGAAGGTGCGGCAGGTGGTGATGTCCTGGGGCCAGCCCGGCAGCTCTTCGTAGATCGGCTTCGCGTGGTGGAAGTCGGTCTGGTTGACCGGCATCTCGTCGTGACGGACCCCGTCGATGTCGTAGGCCACGCAGACCGGCACCGTGTCCAGCCCCGTGAGGACGTCGAGCTTGGTGATGACGAAGTCGGTCGTGCCGTTGATCCGTGTGGAATAGCGGCCGACCACCGTGTCGACCCAGCCGCAGCGGCGCGGACGACCCGTGGTGGTGCCGAACTCGGCCCCGGTCCTGCGCAGGAACTCGCCATTAGCGTCGAACAGCTCAGTGGGGAACGGGCCCTCGCCGACGCGGGTCGAGTAGGCCTTGAGGATCGCGATGACCCGGTCGACGCGGGTCGGTGGGATGCCCGACCCGGTGCAGGCGCCGCCAGCGGTCGCGTTGGACGACGTGACGAACGGGTAGGTGCCGTGGTCGACATCGAGCAGCGTCGCCTGGCCGGCCTCGAGCAGCACCGTCCTACCCTCGTTCAGGGCCTTCTCGAGGACGAGGGAGGTGTCGGCGACCATGGGCCGCAACCGCTCGACGTACCCGAGCAGCTCGTCCATCACCTCGTCGACCTCGACCGCGCGGCGGTTGTAGATCTTGGCGAGGATCTGGTTCTTGAAGTCCAGGGCAGCCTCGACCTTCTGGCGCAGGATCTTCTCGTCGAAGAGGTCCTGCACGCGGATACCGTTGCGCGACATCTTGTCGGCGTAGGTCGGGCCGATACCGCGACCGGTGGTGCCGATCTTGCGCGAGCCGAGGAAGCGCTCGGTCACCTTGTCGAGCACCCGGTTGTATGGCGCGATGATGTGCGCGCTGGCGCTCACCAGCAGCCGGGACGTGTCGACGCCGCGCGCCTCGAGACCGTCGAGCTCCTCGAAGAGGACTGCGAGGTCGACGACGACGCCGTTGCCGATGACCGGGGTGCAGGTCGGCGTCAGGATCCCCGAGGGAAGCAGGTGCAGCGCGTACTTCTCGCGCTTGCCGTCCTTCTCGATGACGATGGTGTGGCCGGCGTTGTTGCCACCGTTGAACTTCACGACATAGTCGACGTCGCTCCCCAGGAGGTCGGTCGCCTTGCCCTTGCCCTCGTCGCCCCACTGCGCGCCCACGAGCACGATTGCCGGCATACCAGCACCTTCCGATCACCACGGTTGTCCATCGGTCATGCAGCGAGCCCCTCGCTGTCCTGCGCGGGGCCCGTACCGGTCAAGGCTACCGGTCGAAGGGTTGGTCGCGGGCGATGAGCCCGGCATGCGCAGCGGCGACACCGAGCTGGAACCGAGTCTGCACGCCATACCGGTCCATCAGCTGGGCGACCC
Organism: Pedococcus sp.; assembly: GCA_039916625.1. Classification (GTDB taxonomy): domain Bacteria; phylum Actinomycetota; class Actinomycetes; order Actinomycetales; family Dermatophilaceae; genus Pedococcus. Next base: position 19,162 of record JBDSKZ010000167.1, on the reverse strand, counting down.
GGCGCCGCACCGTGCGCAGGCTGCAGCCGAGGTAGCGGGCGATGGACTCGTCCTTGAGGCCGAGCTCGAGGAGGCGGACCAGCTCGGCATCCTCGTGGGTGCCGGGCGCCTCCTGCGCTATCGGCAGCGCGCGGGCGAAGGAGCGGTCGAACAGGGCAGTGAAGGCCGCGATGACCATGGGGTCACGGATGAGCACGTAGTCGGCCGCGGGGTTGCCCCACTCGGCGACCGCCACCACGGCGTGGTCGTCGAAGACGGCGAACTCGCTCGGCGGCACGAGGCTGACCCGTTGTTCCTCCCCCGCCTCGGCCCAGGACCGCACCCACGCGCGACCGGAGTCGCTGTCGAGGATGTCGATCGGGTAGATCGTCTGTTGCCGGTAGGCCCCTCTGCGGATCAGCTCCTGCGAGTTGCGGATGTTGTCCATGTCGGTGCCCGAGCCCACATCGATGCTCAGTGCGCAGTTGCGGGCGATGGTCGTCGTGGTGTCGATGAGGTGGCGCAGCAACGGTGGCGCAAGGTCCGCCGGGAGGGCCTCGAGGACGACCTCTCCGCGCGGCTTCGCGGCGGTCCACTGGGAGGAGAGCTCATAGAGCGCGTAGCGCACCTCGGCGAGCTCGGCCCGCCGGCTCTCGAGGCTGCGCTCGCCGCGTTCGACGATGCGGCGCATGCGTTCCAGAGGGTCGACGAACAAGGCTTCGAGCTCGTGGGTCGGCACGTCGCTGCTGGTCATGAGTCGCTGGTCATCACAGTTGCCTCCCGCGGCGCGGTCATCATCTGGCCAATGTCACCATAGTGCCACTTTATGGCTGTCGGGCAAGGCACAATGTGACGCGCCGGCTTGTCGCCTCGGCAGGGGACGAGCAGACGAGCGGCATGCAGGGCAGGCGTTTACGCCGGCTCGCAGGGGGGCGACGCCGGGGGGAGTGGATCCTTGAGATCCCCTCCCCCCGGCTTCACTGTGTCACCGGCCGGGCCTGCGGTCGCCGCGCGGCGCGAACTGCCCCGACGGACCCAACCCGACACGGCCGTACGGCGTCGGCAAGGGTGAGGGGCACCAGCCCGGGCACCACACGACAGGGGAGTTCGATGACCAGCCTGCGCACGTCCACCGCACTGAGTGCCACGGCCGGCCTGCTCGCCCTCGGGGTGCTCAGCAGCTGCGGCTCCGACGCGGCGGTCGACTCCTCCGCCTCGACAACGCCCGCGAGCTCGACCCCGTCACCCTCGCCCCCCACCGCCACGGTGACGACGACGGTCACCGCGACCCCGACGAGCCGCACACCACAGATCGACCCGTCGCTCACCACGCCGCCTCCTGGCAAGGACGCCCCGGCCATCCCACGCGCGGCGCAGGACTACGGCACGGCCTTCGTCAAGGCGTGGGTCGAGCGCGACCGCACCCGGGCCACCCAGCTCGGCACCGAGGCAGCCGTCAAGGCGGCCTTCGCGAGCAGCGTCGCCACGATGCCGCGGTTCGCGCGCTGCGAGGGCGCCGCAGGCTCGAGCTACTGCACCTGGGAGGGCGACGAGTACACGATGCGCCTGCGGCTCCGCAACGAGATGGCCTCGCTGGGCCAGCCCCACGCCGTTGCCGAGGTGGTCTTCCAGCACTGACCCGCAGGTGCGCGGCCTACAGACCGAGCTCGCGGGCGCCGACGGTCGAGGAGTCGCGCAGGAACTCGGTGCAGCGACGCTCCTCGTCGGTCTCGCCGATCGCGCCAGCAGCCTTGGCCAGCGCGGCGAGCGCGCGCAGGAAGCCGCGGTTGGGCTCGTGCTCCCACGGCACCGGTCCCTGGCCGCGCCAGCCGTTCTTGCGCAACGAGTCCAGGGCGCGGTGGTAGCCGGTGCGCGCGTAGGCATAGCCCTCGACGGTGCGGTCGTCGGCGAGCGCATCCTGCGCCAACGTCGCCCAGGCCAGCGACGACGTCGGGTGTGCCGCTGCCACCTCGTCCGCTGCGACACCCTGGTCCAACATGGCTGCGGCGGGGTCCACGGGGAGCCGGGTCTCAGGGATGCCGAGCAGGTTGTCGCTCACGCGTGGGTCCCGGCCGACCGCAGGTTCTCGCAGGCCTCGACGATGCGCGCAGCCATGCCGGCCTCGGCCGCCTTGCCCCAGGCGCGCGGGTCGTACTGCTTCTTGTTGCCGACCTCGCCGTCGACCTTGAACACCCCTTCGTAGTTGGTCAGCATGTAGCCGGCCACGGGACGCGTGAAGGCGTACTGCGTATCGGTGTCGATGTTCATCTTCACGACGCCGTAGTCGACGGCCTCGGCGATCTCCTCGGCCGTCGAGCCGGAGCCACCGTGGAAGACGAGGTGGAAGGGCTTGGCGTCGGCCGTGCCGAACTCGCGGTGCACCGCGTCCTGGGCGGCCTTGAGCACCTGGGGCTTGAGCTTGACGTTGCCCGGCTTGTAGACCCCGTGGACGTTGCCGAAGGTCAGGGCCGTCATGAAGTAGCCGTTGTCGCCGGTGCCGAGGGCCTTGGCCGTGGCGATGGCGTCCTCGGGCGTGGAGTAGAGCTTGTCGTTGATCTCGTGGGCGACACCGTCCTCCTCCCCGCCGACGACGCCGACCTCGATCTCGAGGATGACGTGGGCGGCCTTGCACGCGTCGAGCAGCTCGCGCGCGATCTCGAGGTTCTCGTCGAGCGGCACGGCCGAGCCGTCCCACATGTGCGACTGGAACCATGGCTCGCCACCGGCCTTGACCCGCTCGGCCGACGCGGCGAGCAGGGGCCGGACGAACCCGTCGAGCTTGTCCTTGGGGCAGTGGTCGGTGTGCAGCGCGATGTTGACGTCGAAGTTCTTGGCGACCTCGTGCGCGTAGGCGGCGAGCGCGAGCGAGCCGGAGACCATGTCCTTGACGGTGGGCCCGGAGAGGTACTCCGCACCACCGGTCGAGACCTGGACGATGCCGTCGCTACCGGCCTCGGCGAACCCGCGGATCGCGGCGTTGAGCGTCTGCGAGGACGACACGTTGATGGCGGGGTACGCGAAGGAGCCAGCCTTCGCGCGGTCCAGCATGTCGGCATACACCTCAGGGGTGGCGATGGGCATGGTCTCTCCTTTGAGGGGGGCCGGGCGTCGTCACCGATACTTCCATGCCCGCCCCCACGAGCGACACCCCGTCTCGGCGCGGGTCAGCAGGGTGCCGGTTGAGCCGCAACCGGCGACACGTCGAGGCGGCTACCCCGCAGCACCCGCCACGCCACGAGGCCGAGCACGATGCCGTAGGCCATCACCAACGCGTGGCCGAAGTACGGGATCGCAGCGCCCATCGCCATGGGCAGACCGCCCAGGGTGAGCGAGAGCGGCGCGGTGAGCAGGATGCCGCCCATCAGGGAGAACGAGGCACCTACCGACGGTGTGGTGGCGTCGTAGTACGCCGCATAGGCGACAGAGACGGCGACGAGCGCGACGTAGGCCAGGGCGATGGTGACAGCACGACGCCCGTGGGCGAAGCGCGATGGGGTGAGCAGGTCGGTCGGCATGGCCCGAAGATAGGGCGCGGCGATGCCGGACCGCCTGAGTAGGACGACTCACTCCCGTGTCGCCGGCGACGCGGGACGGGTTCACCTCAGGGCGACGGGTGCGCCTCGGGGGACAGGTCGGCTCGGCGTTGCACCAGCAACGCCCGCTCGGCGTCGTTGGCGCACCGTTCGATCGCGAGCACGTATGCCGCATCGGCGCCGTCGATGTCACCGGCGCGGCTCAGCAGCTCGGCTCGCACGGCCGGGAGCCGGTGGCTGTGCGACAGCTGGTCGTCCAGGCCGTCGAGCAGGTGCAGGCCGGCACGAGGTCCCTGCGCCTCGGCCACCGCGACGGCACGGGCGAGCCGGACGACGGGTGAGGGGCTCAGCGCCTCGAGCTCGGCATACCGCTCGGCGATCCGGTCCCACCGGGTGGCCGCGGCATCCGGCGCGATGGCGTGCTCAGCGGCGATGAGGGCCTGCAGCTGGTACACCGCCGCCGGGGCATCGAGCACCCGCCTCGCCAGCGGCGCCAGCAGCGCGAGCGCCTCGCGGATCTCGTCGTGGTGCCAGGCCGACCGGTCCTGGTCGGGCAGCAGCACCGGGCGCCCGAGCTCGTCGCTGCGCTGGTCGCGACGGGAGTGCTGCAGGAGCATCAGCGCCAGGAGCGACTCGAGCATCGGCTCGCCGGGCATGAGCTCGCACAGGACCCGGGTCAGGCGGATCGCCTCCCCGGCCACCTCGACCCGGGTCACGTCCGGTCCGGTGCCGGGCGCGTACCCGGCGGTGAAGGCGAGGTAGGCCACCTCCGCCACCGTGACGAGTCGGGCCCTGCGCGCGTCCCCGACCGGCGCCTCGAACGGAGCGCCGGTCGCGGCCAGCCGCCGCTTGGCCCTGGTGAGCCTGGCTGCCATCGTCGGCTCGGGCACGAGGAACAGCCTGGCCACGTCCACCGTGGCGATGCCGAGGACGAGGCGCAGCGAGAGGGCTGCGGCCGAGCCGGGCGCCAGTGCCGGGTGGGCACAGAGGAACACGAGGCGGAGGCGCTCGTCGCCGATGAGGCCGCCGGGGTCGGCGAGCACGGCGGCAGCCTGCTGGCTGACCTCGGCGGCGACGACGAGCATCGGCTCCTTGCGCGCCGCGACCGCCTCGGCACGCAGCCGGTCCAGGACCCGGCGGCGGGCCGTGGTCAGCAGCCACGCCGGGGGGTTGTCCGGCACCCCGTCGTCCGGCCACCTGCGTGCGGCGGCCTCGAACGCGTCTGCGAGACCGTCCTCGGCCAGGTCGAGGCGGCGGAACTGTGCGACGAGCAGGGCCAGCAGCCGCCCCCACTCGTCGCGGAACACCGCGTCGACGACGCCGGCTGCCCCCGTCCCACCGCCGCCCATCAGTGGGTCTCGAACCCCTCGATCTGAACCACCGGGCGGATCTCCAGCGAGTACGCCTTGGGCAGCAGCTCGCACAGGCCCGTCATGACGTCGAGGTTGTCGGCGTCGACGAGGTAGAACCCACCGACGACCTCCGCCGTCTCGGCGAACGGCCCCTCGGTGAGCATGGGCCGCCCGTCCGTGTGCCGCAGCGTCGTTGCAGTCTCCGGTCCCGCCAGCGCCTCACCGGCGATGATCGTGGCCCGCTGGTTCGCCGCCTCGTGGAACGCGAGGTGCTCGGCGTGGTAGCGCTCCTGCACCTCGGGGCTGGCATCGGACCAGATGCTCGGCTCGTAGGCGATCGTGACGAAGTACCTCATGACGCCCGGTCCTCGGGCTTGACCACGCGCCGCACCTCGATGCCGTCGCCCAGGGCGGCGATGATCTGGCAGCAGTCCATGAGGTCGTCGAGGTCCTCGGTCTCGACCTGGTAGAAGCCACCCACCTGTTCGGTCACCTCGGCGAACGGTCCCTCGGTCACTGCGCCACCACCGCCCGGGATGCGTCGACCCTCGCTCGTGGCGTGCAGCTCGGCACCGCCGGTGATCTTGTGTCCTCGCTTGGCGAGCTCCTCGCCGAACCGGTTGTACTCGGCATACCCGGCCTGGCGGCGGTCCTCGGTCATGGTGGTCCACCAGCGGTCGGCGTCCCCCACGATCAGCACGACGTACTCGGTCATCGGTCTGTCCTTCCTTCGTCGGGCCGCGGACGCGACCTCATCAACGTGACGATCGAGCCGGCCCCAGATCGACAGCCTGCCCGAAGACGTGCCTGCGGATCCACGCGTGCATCGCGACCGCCGCGGCGGCGCCTGCGTTGATCGAGCGCGTCGAGCCGAACTGCTCGATGTGCAGCACCACCGCGCAGGCCTCGCGCATCACCTGCGACAGCCCGGGGCCCTCCTGCCCGAAGACGAGGACACACTCACGGGGCAGGTCATGGGTCTCCAGGGGCACCGAGCCGGGGAGGTTGTCGATGCCGATGAGAGGTATGGCGCGGGGTCGCCCGCCGTCGTCCCGGCCGGCGGTCGCGGCCCAGGTCACGAGGTCCTCGACGGTCGGGTGGTGGTGCTCGTGCTGGTAGCGGTCGGTCACCATGGCACCGCGGCGGTTCCACCTACGCCTGCCGACGATGTGGAACGCCTTGGCGTTGAAGGCGTTCGCGGTCCGGATGACCGATCCGATGTTGAAGTCGTGTCCCCAGTTCTCGACGGCGACGTGGAACTCGTGGCGGCGGCCGTCGAGATCGGCGACGATCGCGTCGTGCCGCCAGTAGCGGTACGTGTCGACGACGTTCCGGCGGTCGCCCTCACGCAGGAGCTCGGGGTCCCAGTGGTCCCCGGACGGCCAGTCGCCCACCCAGGGCCCCACACCGATCTCCTCGCTCACGGGGGCCACCCTAGGCGGCCGGCGGCCGCGGTCGACCGTCAGCCGGCCAGCTCACCGAGGGGCGTGGGCCGCCCCCTGTACGTCCCCAACTGTTTGACAGAGAGCACACACCCCCGCCCCGTACCCTTGGCTCCATGCACTCACTCAGCACCAACTGGATGGACCCCCAGTGGCTCCTGGACCAATTCGGATCGCAGTTCTTCTGGGTGAGCGTCGCCATCGTCTTCGTGGAGTGCGGCCTGCTCTTCCCGATCCTGCCCGGTGACTCGCTGCTGTTCGCGATCGGGCTGTTCATCAGCACCGGCGACTTCAGCATGAACCTCGTGGTGGCGCTGCTGCTGCTGAGCATCGCGGCCTTCGCCGGCAACGTCACGGGCTACGAGATCGGCCGGGCGGTGGGCCGACCGTTGTACGAGCGGGACGGGCGCTTCCTCAAGAAGAAGTACTTCGACCAGAGCCACGCCTTCTTCGAGAAGCACGGCGCCAAGGCCCTGGTGATCGGCCGCTTCGTGCCCATCGTGCGCACCTTCATCACCGTGGTGGCCGGGGTGAGCCGGATGGACCGTCGCCACTTCTTCGTCTGGAGCGGCGTCGGCGCGGTGCTGTGGGTGTGGGTCGTCACCCTGCTCGGCTACTTCGTGGGCAACGCGTTCCCTGCCCTGAAGGACCACCTCGAGCTCGCGATCCTCGCGATCGTCGCGGTGTCGGTGCTGCCGATGGTCATCGAGGTCTTCCGCGCCCGCCGCGGCCACACCGCGAGCGAGGTCATCCTCGAAGAGACCGGTGAGGCGCTGGAGGACGTCCGGGACGACCGCGCCTGAGGGCTCCCGCCACGGTCAGGGGTGCGCGCAGTCGACTTCGGGCACCTCAGGGCGACCCCGCTTGCCAGCCAGGTGCCCGGACTCGCCCCATGGTGAGCGAGGTCCCGCCGAGCCGCGCCGCGTCGGCGGCTAGAGCTCGATCAGGCCGGCGCGCAGGGCCGCCGTGACCGCGGCGGTGCGGTCGGCGACGCCGAGCTTCTCGAACGCCCGGAGCAGGTGCGTCTTCACGGTGGCCTCACCGATGTGCAGCTCGCGACCCACAGCGGCGTTGGACAGCCCCCGTGCCACGCACCGCAGGACGTCGGTCTCGCGCTCGGTCAGTGACGGGCCGGCCGGCGCCCTCAGCCGGCTGGCCAGTCGGGCCACCACCGGGGGCGCCAGCACCGTCTCGCCCCGGGCGGCCCGGCGGATGGCGTCGGCGAGGACCTCGCGCGGCGAGTCCTTGAGCAGGTAGCCGTTCGCCCCGGCCTCGACTGCCCGGACGATGTCGGCATCGGTGTCATAGGTGGTGAGGACCAGGACGGCCGGGGCGTGCGCGTTCGCGCGCAGCCGGGCCGTGGCTGCAGCGCCGTCGAGCACGGGCATCCGCAGGTCCATCAGGACCACGTCCGGCGAGAGCCGCTCAGCGAGGACGACCGCCTCGGCGCCGTCGGCGGCCTCGCCGACGACCAAGAAGTCGGCGTGCTCGGACAGCATCGCGACGAGCCCCATCCGGACGACGGGGTGGTCGTCGACGACCAGCAGCCGCAGGGTCATCCGGGCACCTCCATCCGCAGGCGCGTTCCCGATCCCGGTGCGCTGTGCACCTCGAACCGGCCCCCGACCTCGTCGGCGCGGGCCGTGGCACCGTCCAGGCCGTAGCCCCGCTCCGGGGCGTCGGTGGCGAACCCGACCCCGTCGTCGGCGACCTCGAGGGACACCGCTGCGCCGGCGGCATACGTGAGCCGGACCTCGAAGGTGCTCGCCTGCGCGTGCCGTCGGACGTTGGCCAGCCCCTCCTGGGCGGTACGCAGCAGGACCACCTCGGAGTTGGCAGGCAGCACCGTCGGCTCGCCCTGCACCACGAGACTGCCCTGCAGGCCCGACTCGGCGGCGACCGCGTCGACGAGGCGACCCAGGGCCTCGGACAGGGTCCGTGACTGCAGGTGCCCGGGCGTCATCTCCGTGACGATGAGGCGCGCCTCGGAGAGGTTGTCGGCGGCGGTCTGCTCGATGAGCCGCACCCGCTCGCGCACCACCTCGAGGTCGCCGCGGTCGAGGGCAGCCTCGGTCGCGCGAGCCAGGGTGACCAGCGAGGTGAACCCCTGCGCGAGGGTGTCGTGGATCTCGCGAGACATGCGCTCGCGTTCCCCTGCGACGCCCTGGGCGCGTTCGGCGACGGCGAGCTGGGCCTGCGTGCGCCGCAGCTCGTCGATGGTGAAGGCACGGGTGTCGGCCTCGCCGATGATCCTGTGGATGAACAGCCCGAGTGCCAAGGACAGGGACAGGGTGATGACCGTGCTGACCGCGATGCCCGCAGCATCGTCGCCGGTGCGAGGCGCCTGCCACAGCCGCACCGCACCGATCGACACGACGGCAGCGACCACCGCGGTCACCGCCTGGTTGCGACGCAACATCGCCCACGTCTGAGGGAAGAGCCCGAAGGTGAGGACCCACGCCGTCCCCGTGCCGTCGAGGGCCATCAGCCCCACGAGGGCGGTCCAGGCGACGAAGACGTAGAGGGCTCCTGCGCGCAGGTCCTGCTCGCCGAACGCGCGACGGCCCCAGACGGCGTATGCCGCGGCGATGACCCCGACCCCGACCAGCGACCACCCGAGGTGGCTGGGGCGCTCGGCCAACAGGACCCCCGCCGTGGTTGCGACGAGCACCGCGAAGAACACGTGCCACCAGACGAGCTGGCGGCGCCACATCTGCGCGAGCTCGCCGGACGAGGTCACCGAGTGGGGCCTGCAGTCCGAGGGCTGGTCGGCGCTCATCGCCCCATCATGTCGTGCCGCGCTTGGTCCAGCGGAAGGTGCGGGCACAGATCACCAGACCGGCCACGAGCCAGAGTCCGAGGACGAGGGCGGTCCGGCCGTGCTCCCACACCCCGGCCATCTCCTGGGTCTGCCAGTCGTCGGGGAAGAACACCGACCGCATCCCCTGGGCGATCCACTTGAGCGGGAACAGCGAGGCCACCTGCTTGAGCCAGTCGGGCAGGTCCGTGAAGGCGAAGTAGACCCCGGAGATGAACTGCAGGACAAGGGTCGGGGCGATCACGATTGCCCCGACGGACCGCGACGAGGACGCCATGGAGGAGTAGGCGATCCCGAGCACCGTGCCGCTGGCCACCCCGAGGAGGAACACCCATACGAAGGTCACCCAGTTGCCGGCGTTGGTGGGGAGCTGCACCCCGAACCCCACCTTCGCGATGGCGATGAGCAGGATGAACTGCGCGAGCGACGTACTGGCGACCAGGCCGACCTTGCCGAGGAAGTAGGCGACGGGGGGCATCGGTGTCGAGCGCAGCCGCTTCAGGGTGCCGTCGTCGCGCTCGACCGCAACGCTCAGGGCCATCGACTGGAAGCTCGTGAGCATGACGCCTGCAGCCACCATGCCGGGCAGGAAGAACCGCGCCGCGTTGACGCCTGCATCAGCAGCGTCGCCCGTGCCGAACGAGTCGCCGAAGATCACCGCGAACATCGACAGCATGAGGATCGGGAAGGAGAAGGAGAAGAAGACCGCCTCCTTCTCGCGGAAGTACATCTTCAGCTCCAGGACCGTACGGTCCCAGCCGATCGCTGCGGCGTTCACGACGACACCTTCGCGAGGTCGGCGTCGAGGTGCGGTGCGATGAGTGAGAGGTAGGTGTCCTCGAGCGACGGCCGCGCGACCGTCAGCTTGGGCACCTCGCCGCCCAGCCGTGCCGACAGGGCGGTGACGTACTGCGTGGGCATGCTGGTCCTCTCGCTGCGGCGGGTGCCGCCCTCCTCCCAGGAGACCGTGGCCTCCAACGAGGCACGGCCGCCGAGGTTGGCAGGGGTGTCGAGGGCGAGCATCCGGCCCGCGGCGATGACGCCGACCCGGTCGGCGAGCTGCTCGGCCTCGTCGAGGTAGTGGGTGGTGAGCAGGATCGTCGTCCCGCCGTCGGCGAGCGACCGGATGAGGTCCCAGAAGTCGCGCCGGGCCTGCGGGTCGAAGCCGGTGGTGGGTTCGTCCAGGAACAACAGCTCAGGGCGCCCGACGATGCCTAGGCCGACGTCGAGGCGCCGACGCTGGCCGCCGCTGAGCTTGCCGACCCGGTCGTCGGCCTTGTCGTCGAGACCCACGGCGGCAATCACCTCGTCGACGTCGCGCGGAGTGCGGTAGACCTTGGCGGTACTGGCGATCGCCTCGCGCGGGGTGATCAGGTCGAGGCCCGTGGAGCTCTGCAGCACGATGCCGATCCGGTTGCGCCAGGCGAGGCCGCCCGCCTCGGGATCGACGCCGAGCACCGTCACCTCGCCCCCGTCGCGGCGGCGGAACCCCTCGAGGATCTCGACCGTGGTCGTCTTGCCGGCACCGTTCGGGCCGAGGAGGGCGAACACCTCGCCCGCCTCGATCCTCAGGTCGATGCCGTCGACGGCCTCACGGGATCCGTAGGTCTTGCGCAGTCCGGTGACGGTGATCGGTGCGTCCATGGGACCACCCTCCCGCGCGGACGCCTGTGCGGGACAGCGTCAGCTGGTTGATCCTGCGTCCACCGACCGGTGGACCCGGAGCCACGCGTGGACCCGGAGCCACGCGTGGACCAGGACGGGGCGCGGGTCAGGGCTGGGCGGGCGGCTGCGTCGGCGGAGCCGGCGGGGTCGGCGGGGTCGTCCAGCCGGGTTCGGCCGGTTCGGCACGCGCGGCTGGTGCGGGGCGTGCGGGGTCGGGGGCGACCACGGGCGGAGCCGCGGGGACGCCGGCCCCGGTGCCGGCGGCATACCCGCTCGGCGGGGGGATGGTCGCGTCGCGCTGGCCGAAGTCGACCTTCACCGGGTCGCGCTCGGCACCCTGCGCCTCGAAGTACTCCTCACGACCGATCTTGAACATCCCGGCGACGATGTTGGAGGGGACGGTCTCGACCTTGGTGTTGAGCTCGCGGACGTTGGCGTTGTAGTAGCGCCGGGCCGAGGCGATGCGGTCCTCGGTCGAGGTGAGCTCCTGCTGGAGGGCAAGGAAGTTCTGGTTGGCCTTGAGGTCGGGGTAGGCCTCGGCGACGGCGATGAGGCGGCCGAGCGCCTGGCTGAGCAGGCCCTCGCTCTGCGCCTGCTTGGCCGGGGACTGGCCGCCGGCCATCGCCGCGGACCGGGCCAACATGACGTCCTCGAGGGTGCCCCGCTCGTGGGCGGCGTAGCCCTTGACCGTCTCCACGAGGTTGCCGATGAGGTCGTGGCGCCTCGTGAGCTCGACGTCGATCTGGCGCCAGGCCTCCTGCACGAGGTTGCGCAGCTTGATGAGGCCGTTGTAGACGCCGACGGCCCACAGGACCAACACGACGACGAGGACGACGACAACGACGATCAACCAGATCATGAAACTCCCCTTGGGTCAGTGGCGACGATCCTATCGATCCTCGAGCTCACGAAACGTCCGCGGGACGATCTGGTAGCCGCCTGTCAAACCCCTTGTCCCGCATGCCGGTCAGGGGGGCGTGCGTGTCAGGCCGATCCGTGGGAGGGTGACGCGGGTCACACTCGGCGCAAGCTTTTGAGCCCAACCGAAGGAGAGACCCGTGGATTCCATCCTCGTCGGCGTGGATGCCAGCGACGCCAGTCGAAGAGCCGTGGAGTTCGCGGCCGCGCGAGCGGAGGTGCTCCACCGGGAGGTCCTGATCGCCCACGTGATCCCGTGGTCCCCGTTCTCGTTCAACACCCCCTCCGAGAACGAGCAGCGGCACGTGCACAAGAAGGAGGAGCTCGCTGCTGCCAGCGAGCAGATCGTCAACCCCCTGGTCGAGCTCGTGCGGGCCACCGGGGTGAAGGCCGAGGCCATCGTGCGGCACGGCCACCCCGCGGAGATGCTCATCGACCTCGCCGAGGAGCGCAACGTGAGTCACATCGTGGTGGGCCGGACCGGGGACTCGATGCTCAAGCAGACCATCTTCGGCAGCATCGCCAACCGGCTGGCCCAAGCGGCCCCTGTGCCAGTGACGGTGATCCCGTGAGCGCCCTGGTGCTGGAGCAGGCCCTTGCGCCGACGCTCAGCTCGGCCCTCAACCCGGTCCTCGCACCGAGCGGTGTCGACGAGACCGTGGCCGACCTGTTCGCACCCATCTCCAGCGTCATCGTCGAGGTGGTCTTCTTCGCGGTGCCCCTCGGTGGGGCCGAGCTCCCGCTCATCGTGGTCTGGCTGATCGTTGCTGGGTGCTTCTTCACGGTCTGGCTGGGCTTCCAGAACATCTTCGGCTTCAAGCACGCGATCGACCTCGTCCGGGGCAAGTACGACGACCCCGACGACGCCGGTGAGGTCTCGCACTTCCAGGCCCTGGCCACCGCGGTCTCCGGCACTGTCGGGCTGGGCAACATCGCGGGGGTTGCCGTCGCCATCTCCCTCGGTGGTCCGGGTGCGACCTTCTGGATGATCCTCGCGGGCTTCCTCGGGATGAGCACCAAGATGGCCGAGTGCACCCTCGGCGTGAAGTACCGGCACGAGCACCCTGACGGCAGCGTGTCGGGCGGTCCGATGTACTACCTGCGCGAAGGCGTCGGGGCGCTCGGCAAGCGGCGGCTCGGCACCTTCCTCGCGGCCTTCTTCGCCGTCTGCTGCATCGGCGGGTCCCTCGGTGGCGGCAACATGTTCCAGGCCAACCAGGCCACCGCGCAGATCATCAACGTCACCGGTGGTGAGGACAGTCCGCTGGCCGGGGCCCGCTTCATCATCGGTCTCGTCTTCGCCGGACTCGTCGGCATGGTCATCATCGGCGGCATCAAGAGCATCGCCAAGGTCACCGAGAAGATCGTCCCGTTGATGGCGGGGCTCTACATCGTCGCCTGCCTCATCGTGCTGCTGGCCAACATCGGATCCGTCCCGAGCGCCTTCGGCGAGATCGTCAGCGGTGCGTTCAACCCGCAGAGCATCAGCGGCGGACTCGTCGGCGTGCTGATCGTGGGGTTCCAGCGTGCGGCCTTCTCGAACGAAGCCGGTATCGGGTCGGCGTCCATCGCGCACTCGGCCGTCAAGACCAACGAGCCCGCCACCGAGGGCTTCGTGTCACTCCTCGAGCCGTTCATCGACACGATCGTCATCTGCACGATGACGGCCCTGACCATCGTCATCACCGGCGCGTGGAACGACCCCGATGCCAGTGAGCTCGGTGGCGTGAAGCTCACGTCGCGCGCCTTCGAGTCGGTGATCCCGTGGTTCCCGCTCGTGCTCGCCTTCGCCGTGATCATGTTCGCCTTCTCGACGATGATCAGCTGGAGCTACTACGGCATGAAGGCCACCGGCTACCTCTTCGGCGACAGCGCCAAGGCCGAGACGGTCTTCAAGGTCGTGTTCTGCGTCTTCACCGTCATCGGCAGCACCATGGCGCTCGGACCGGTCATCGACTTCTCCGACTCGATGATCTTCCTGATGTCGGTGGCCAACGTGACCGGCCTCTACCTGTTGGCCAAGGTCCTGCGACGCGAGATCCGCGGCTACAAGGAGCGCGTCGCCTCCGGTCAGATCAAGGTCCACTCGTAGGCGGTCAGGGGCGCGGCGTGCACCGGTCCGCTGCGCCCTCGGGCGGCTCAGGCGAGCCCGAGCTCCTGGAGGCCGTAGACGAAGCGGTACTCGAGCCCGGCGTCGGCGAACTTCTCGGCGGCGCCGGTCGCGCGGTCGGCGATCGTGGCGACGGCGACGACCTCGGCGCCAGCCTCGCGGGCGGCGTTCGCCGCGTCGAGGGGCGAGGCACCGGTGGTCGAGGTGTCCTCCACGATGACGACCCGGCGACCCTTGACCGACGGCCCCTCGATGCGCTGCTGGAGCCCGTGCGCCTTGCCGGACTTGCGCACGACGAACGCGTCCTTGCGGTCACCGGCGGCCGAGCAGGCGTGCAGGATCGCGGTGGCGACCGGGTCGGCACCGAGCGTCAGCCCACCGACCGCGTCGTAGTCGAGGTCGCTGATGAGGTCACGCATGACGATCCCGACGAGCGGTGCGCCTTCACCGTGCAGGGTGATGCGGCGCAGGTCGACGTAGTAGTCGGCCTCCTTGCCGGAGGACAGCGTGACGCGGCCGTGGACGACGGCCTTGTCCTTGACGATCTCGAGCAGGCGGGCACGGGCGGCGGAGGAGTCGGTCACGGCTCAGCAGCCTAGCCCCGCGTCAGCGGCTGCCCTGCGACCAGTCCTTCGGGCGGTGCGCGGTCCGAGCCCGCGAGCGGACCAGGGCACGGGGCAGGACCCGCAGGCCGGCCACGATGGCCTTGTACTGCGCGCCGGGTACCGACACGACCTTGCCCCTGCCCACGTCGTCGAGGCAGTCGCGCACGAGGCGGTCGGCATCGAGCCACATGAACTTGGGGATGCCTGACATGTTGACGCCGGCGCGGTCGTGGAACTCGGTGTGGGTGAACCCCGGGCAGAGCGCCGTGGCGGTGACGCCAGAGCCTGCGAGCTCACCGGACAGGCCCTCGGTGAACACCGTGACGAAGGACTTCTCAGCGGAGTAGGTGCCCGAGGTGATGAAGCTGGCCACGGACGAGACGTTGACGATGCCGCCGCGACCGCGTTCGCGCATGGCGCAGGCCGCCGCGTGGGACAGGACGAGGACAGCGCGGCAGAGCACGTCGAACAACGCCTCCTCCTGGCTGATGTCGTTGTCGAGGAACCTCTTCTTCAGCGAGTACCCGGCGTTGTTGACGAGCAGGTCCACCGGTCGCGCCGCGTCGGAGAGGCGTTCGGCGACCTTGCCCGTGTCGGCCCGGTCGGACAGGTCTGCGACGAGGATCTCGGTCCCGACGCGGTACTTCGCGCACAGCTCGTCGGACAGGTTCTCCAGGCGCGCACGGTCGCGGGCCACGAGGACGACGTCGTGGCCACGCTCGGCGAGCTGGTGGGCGAAGGACAGTCCGATGCCGGCGGTGGCGCCGGTGACGAGGGCGGTGCTCATGGAGCCCATTCTAGGTGCGCCCCCTAGGGTTGACCCGTGCGAATTGCGACGTGGAACGTGAACTCCATCCGATCCCGGATCGACCGCGTGGAGGCCTGGCTGCAACGCAGCGACGTCGACGTGCTGGCCATCCAGGAGACCAAGGCGACCGACGCACAGTTCCCGTTCGACCGGCTGCAGGCGCTCGGGTACGAGGTGGCCCACCACGGGCTCAACCACTGGAACGGCGTCGCCATCGTGTCTCGGGTCGGTCTGGACGATGTCGTCGCGTCGTTCGCCGGCGCACCCGGCTGGGGCGACCCGGCCGTGGTCGAGGCGCGTTCCCTCACCGCCACCTGCGGTGGGGTCAAGGTCACCTCTGTCTACGTCCCCAACGGCCGCCAGCTCGAGGACCCGCACATGGTCTACAAGCTCGAGTGGCTCTCGCGCCTGAGCGACCAGGCGCAGCAGTCCGCCGACGCCGGCGAGACCGCCGCGATCATGGGCGACTGGAACATCGCACCGCATGACCAGGACGTCTGGTCGATGGAGTACTACCTCGACAAGAGCCACGTCTCCCCGCCCGAGCGCGCCGCCTTCCAGGGGGTCCTCGACGCCGGTTACGTCGACGTGGTGCGTCCGCACACCTCCGAGCCCGGCACCTTCACCTACTGGGACTACACGCGGCTGTCGTTCCAGAAGCGCCGCGGCATGCGGATCGACTTCATCCTCGGCACGCAGCCGTTCGCCGACCGGGTGCTGGGCGCGGCTGTCGACCGCGAGGAGCGCAAGGGCAAGGGCGCGTCCGACCACGCGCCCGTCGTGGTCGAGCTGTCCGACTGACGTGCCGACCCCTTCGATCCTCACCGTCGCCGCTCCCGACGGGGTCCGTCTGCGCGTCCAGGTGCATGCCGCCACCGAGCCTTCCGGGGCGAGGGTCCCGACCGTCGTGCTCGCGCACGGCTGGACCCTCACCCACGCCTCGTGGCTACCCGTCGTCGACCGGCTGACGGAGCGGGGACTGCGAGTCGTGACGTGGGACCAGCGCGGGCACGGACGCTCCGGAGCACTGCGTGGTCCGGCCTCGGTGCGTTCGCTGGGCGACGACTTGGCGGCAGTGATCGCGGCGGTGGCACCCGGGGGACCCCTCGTGCTGGGCGGCCACTCGATGGGTGGCATGACGGTGATGGCCTACGCCGGGCTGCACCCTCAGGCCTTCACCGACCACGTGGCCGGAGTCGTGCTCGTCTCGACGACGGCCGGCTCGTCGCAGCGGCGACTGCCGGTCCGCCAAGGCCGGGCGATGAAGCTCGCGGCTCGCCTCCCGGGGATCCATGCGGGGCGGTTCGTGACCCTCAAGGCTCAGCGGCGGCTGCTGTTCGGGCCGGAGGCCGACGCAGCCCAGGTCTCGCTCACCCGTGACCAGGTCGCGGCGACGACGCTCCCCACGATGGGCCGGTTCTACCAGGCCCTCGCCGAGCACGACGAGACGCTCGCACTGAGCCACTTCGGCGGCATACCGATGGTCGTCCTGGCCGGCGAGAACGACCGGCTCACTCCCCCTGGCGAAGCAGCGCGCCTCGCCGAGCTGGCTCCTCATGCCGAACTGCGCATCCTGCCGGGGCACGGCCACATGCTCGCCTACGAGGCCACCGACGAGGTCGTCGACGCCTTCAGGACGGTGCTGACCCGCTCCTGGTGAGCGGTCGCGGGCGAGGCACGCCGCCACGCCGGCTCTCCACGCCATCCCGGCGCGCCACGCCGGGTCGCCACGCCGACAAAGCGGGGGTTGTTCGGCAATACCGGCACCGACAAGTCAGGTGTTGCCGAGCAACGCCCGCTTTGCCGTGCTGCTGCCGACGTGCTGGTGGCTCCGCCGCAGGCCCAGGCCGATCGAGGCGAGGGCCCCGAGAACTGCGGCGACGGCTGCGCCCGTGAAGACGGTCTGCACCTGGACCACGCCTGCGGCGACCAGGGCCGTGGTATCGGTCTGGTCGGGCAGTGCGGCGACGGTGTCGTAGTAGCGGTGCAGCCCGATCGCGGTGAGCAGGGCCAGCCCGACGACCATGCCGACCATCCGGGCGACGACGACCAGGGCCGATGCGACACCGTGGGCGTCGTCCGGGGCAGCCGCCAGGGCTGCGTTGTTGACCGGCGCCAGGGCCAGGCCGATCCCGAGTCCGACGAGAGCGAGGACCATCGTCGCCGAGAAGCCTTCGAGCGACCCCTCGCCCCAGCGGCTCATGACGAACAGGCCCACCGCGGTCAGCGCGAGGCCGACGCCACTGACGAGGCCGTCGGCAAGACGCCGCAGGGACCAACCGCCGAGCAGGGCGCCGACGGGCACCGCGACGAGGAACCGCACGAGGACCAGCGCTGCCTCGGTCTGGGAGTCGGTCAACGTCAGCCGCGCCAGTACCGGCACGTTCACGACGACCGAGACGAGGGCCGCGCCCACGAAGACACTGACCAGCAGTGCGTACCGGGCGCGCCCACGGACGACCCCACGGGCGATGAGCGGCTCCGGGGCCCGCCGGTGCCGCCACAGGTAGAGCGCGAAGGCGAACACACCCACGGGCAGCAGCGCCAACCCCAGCGGCCCGACGACCTCCCGCTCGGGGTCGCTGGCCGCAAAGGTCAGCACCACACTGCCGAGCGCGACCGCGAGCAGCAACGCCCCCAGCAGGTCGGCACGCCCCAACACCCTCCACCAGCCCGGGGCGCTCACAGCGAGCCACGCGAGGACGAACAGGAGCGCGACGACCCCGATCGGTGTCGCCAACCGCGACGTCGAGGCACCGAGCGGGACGAACGGGACCCCGAGCGAGATGTCGGTGACCAGGCGCGCCGGGGCAGCGAGCGCGAGTCCGGTCACGAGGAGGGCGCCGACCCCGAGGACGAGGGGTATGGCGCGTGGCCGGCTCGGCCGCTCCCCCCCTGCCACGACGACGGCCGCGGCCAGGACCAGTCCGGCAGTCACGTTGAGCCAGAAGATCATCCGCCAGTCCGAGACGGCCAGGACCACCGCACCGAGCACCGGACCCAGCACGCTGCCCAGCTCCTGCACGGCGCCGACGACACCGAGCGGCGTACCCCGCCGGTCTGCCGGCCAGAGGTCGGCCACGATCGCCAGGGTCGCAGGCACGAGGCCACCGCCACCGACGCCCTGCAGGACGCGGCCGGACACGAGCACCGGCAGCTCCACCGCGAGGGCGGTCACGGCCGAACCCACGACGAAGATGGCCAAGCAGGCCAACAGGATCTGTTGGCGCGAAACGAGATCCGCTAGGCGGCCGATCAGCGGCAGCACGGCGATGTAGCCGAGCAGGAAGCCGGAGATGATCGGGGTCGCCTTCTGCAGGGCGTCGATGCCGAGGCCGACGCCGGTCATCATGTCGGTGAGCGCGAGCACCACGACGTACGTGTCGGCCGCGGCGAGCGCCACCGCCACCGATGCCGTGGCGAGCAGCGCCCTAGGGGCGGGTGATGACAACGGGGTTGGCCAGGCTCGTGAGGCGCAGGGTGTAGGTCGAGGTGGCGCCGGCATAGAACGGGCCCTTGATGACGACGCTGCGCAGCTCCTTGCCCGTCTGGGTGACGCCGTAGGTCACGTCGAAGGTGCCCTTGCGGTCGCCGACGACGAGCAGGTCGGCCACCGCGTCACCGGGGAGCGTGCCGGTGAACGTGTTGAGGACGTCGGAGCCGTCCCGGACCGTGGAGGCCTTGGCCGGGCTCTGCGTCCTGGTGATCAGGCTGGTGATGCCGGTCTCGGTGTTGAACAGCTGGGCGGGGTTGGGGGCTCCGTAGGTTGCCGGGTCGATCTTGTTGTAGGTCGGGGTGAAGAACTTCATGTAGACGTCCTGCTCGACCGCGACCACCTCGACCGTGCCGGTGACGCCGGCGATCGAGGCGTTGAGCGTGCCCTCGAACGACGGCGGCTCGAACAGCCCCGTGCCCTTGGCCCCCGAGACGCC
>JBDSKZ010000166.1:0-14778 GCA_039916625.1 Pedococcus sp. | reverse complement strand
GGCCGTGAGTTCGCCGCCACGAGGACGTGGCAGGCCATGGCAGCGCGGTACCACCACATCTACGAGACCTTGGGGAGCAGACCGTGAGCGAACGGGCTCCCTCCCCTTCGCCCCGGTCGGAGCTCGGCGACGTCCAGGTGGAGGTCGTCGACATCAGCCGGCTCAAGCCGGTCGGTCAGCGCCCACCGCTGGGCACCTACGTCCACCAGCTCTGGAAGCGCCGCTACTTCATCTGGGCCGACTCCCGGGCCCGCGCGTTCTCTGGCAACCGGGACACCCTGCTCGGTCGGTTCTGGCTCGTGGGCAAGCCCGTCCTCGACGGCCTGACCTACTTCCTCATCTTCGGCCTGCTCCTCGGCACGGCGCGTGGGATCGACAACTACATCGGCTTCCTGCTCATCGGCGTGTTCATGTTCTCGTTCACGGCTGGGTCACTGACCGCCGGTGCCACGGTGATGTCCGCGGGCAAGAACCTCATCAGGGCCTTTTCGTTCCCCCGTGCATCGATCCCGCTTGCCCTGGCGGTGCGTCAAGCCATCACCATGGGCCCTGTCGTGATGGCCATGCTGGTCATGATTGCCGTGATCCCGCCGCACGCGAGGTTCACGTGGTTGTGGGCGCTGTTCCCGCTGGTCTTCCTCCTTCAGCTGTCCTTCAACACCGGGGTCATCCTGTATGCCGCGAGGCTCATGAGCGCCTTGCCCGACCTGCGGATGGTCATCGGGTTCGCCTCGCGGTTCTGGATGTACGGCTCGGGGGTGATGTACTCCATCGACCGGTGGGTCACCCACCCCAAGGCCCTCGCCGCGATGGAGCTCAACCCGGCCTTCTGCGTCCTGGAGATCTCGCGTGACCTCCTGCTGTACGGCACGATGCCCGACCTCAAGCTGTGGCTGACCTTGACCGCCTGGGCCGTCTTCACCCCCGTCCTCGGCTTCCTCTACTTCTGGCACGGCGAAGAGGAGTACGGCCGTGAGTGACACGCATACCGAAGAGGTCTCGACGGCGGCCACAGACCTCGTTGAAGGGAGCCAGCGTCCCTCCGACGAGGAGGGGCCCAAGAAAGGGATCGAGGTTCCGCTCGGGGCGCCGACCGTGGTGGTTCAGCACCTGGCGGTCCACTACCGCGTGGTCAGCAAGGAGCGCGACAGCCAGTCGCGGAGCCTGGCTCGCCGAGCCGCCCGCCGAGTCGGCTGGTCTCGCACGGTCACGGTCCGGGCAGTCGACGACATCTCGTTCGTCGCGCGCGCCGGTGAGTCCGTCGGGGTGGTCGGCCACAATGGATCCGGCAAGAGCACGCTGCTGCGGGTGATGGCGGGCCTCGAGACGCCGACAGCAGGGCGTGTGCTTGCGACCTCGACTCCGTCGTTCCTGGGGGTCAACGCGGCCCTGATGCCGGAGCTGTCCGGTCTGGAGAACGTCCGACTCGGGCTCCTGGCCATGGGGATGAGGCCCGCCGAGGTGAAGGACGCCATCTCCGACGTCCTCGAGCTTGCCGGCATCGGCACCTCCGTGCACCTGCCGATGAAGACCTACTCCTCGGGGATGGGAGCCCGCCTGCGGTTCGCGATCTCGGCAGCGGCTCGACCCGAGATCCTGCTCATCGACGAGGCGCTCGCCACCGGCGACGCCGCGTCCAAGGCGCGCAGCGAGGCGAGGATGGCCGAGATCCGCCAGCACGCGGGCACGATCTTCCTCGTGTCGCACGCCGCCCAGACCATCGAGGAGATGTGCACCCGGGCGATCTGGCTGCACGAGGGCGAGATGGTCCTGGACGGTCCCGCCTACGAGACCGCCCGTGCCTATCGTTGGTGGGCCTGGAACATTGTCAACGGCGAGACGCAGAAGGCTGAGAGCCTCCTTGAGGACGCCCGCGCCGAGCTCCGCGCGACGGTGGTCCTCCCGCAGGTCCGCGGCACCGACCGACTTGCCTCCCGACACGTCTCCCGACACTCGTCCGCCACGTGAGGAAGCGATCCGTTGACCCTGCGCATCATGACCATCTACGGCACCCGTCCGGAGGCCATCAAGGTGGCTCCGGTGATCAAGGCGCTCGAAGCGCACCCCGACTTCGAGTCCGTGACGGTCGTGACCGGCCAGCACCGCGAGATGCTCGACCAGGTCAACGAGATCTTCGGGATCGTGCCTGACCACGACCTCGACGTCTTCGCCCACGGCCAGACCCTCAACGGGCTGATGGCCAAGGTGTTCGACCGGCTCGACCCGGTGCTCGTGTCGGTGGCGCCCGACGCCGTCGTCGTCCAGGGCGACACGTCGACGGTCGCGGCTGCCTCCATCGCCGCGTTCTACCGCCGGATCCCGGTGGTCCACATCGAGGCCGGTCTGCGCAGCGGCGACATCAACTCGCCGTTCCCCGAGGAGGCGAACCGCAAGCTGACCAGCCAGACCACCGCCCTGCACCTCGCGCCCACCGCCACCTCGCAGGCCAACCTCCTGCGTGAGGCCATCGACCCGGCGACCGTGACCGTCACCGGCAACACCGTGATCGACGCCCTCCTGCACACGGTCAAGCAGGACGTCGCCTTCGCCGACCCGCAGCTTACCGAGGTCGAGGCGTCGGGCCGCCCCGTGCTGCTCGTCACCACCCACCGCCGCGAGAACTGGGGTGGCGCCATGGAGGGCGTCGGCCGCGCGCTGCGCCGCCTCGCCCTGGCCTACCCCGACTTCCACGTCATCCTTCCCGTGCACCGCAACCCCATCGTGCGCGAGGCGGTGCTCCCGCACCTCGAGGGCCTGGCGAACGTCCTCGTCACCGAGCCGATGGCCTACGGCGAGTTCACCCGCCTGATGGCCCTGTCCACGATCGTGCTCACCGACTCCGGTGGCGTGCAGGAGGAGGCTCCCTCGCTGGGCAAGCCGGTCCTGGTGATGCGTGACAACACCGAGCGCCCGGAGGCCGTGGAGGCGGGCACCGTCATGCTCATCGGCACCGACGAGGAGCGCATCGTCAGCGAGGTGTCGCGACTGGTCGACGACCGCGACGCCTACGACGCCATGTCCAAGGCCGTGAACCCCTACGGCGACGGCTTGGCCGCCGACCGATCGGTGGCGGCGATCGCCGCGTTGTTCGGCATCGGTGAGCGGCTGCCCGAGTTCATCCCGAGGTAGCGGTGACGTTTCAAGACCGCCTCCGCCGGGCGCACGGGCGACGACGGCTCGCGGCGTTCGTGGTCCTGACAGCCATCGTGGGGGCAGCGGGTGTGGTCGCGGTGCAGCTGCGCGACAGCGCCACGCCCCGCGTCGCCACCCAAACTGCCGTCCCGCCGGCCTCGAGCCCGGACCCGGTCCTGCTCAACGCCCTGCCAGGCGGGTTCGAGGGTCCTGCACCGACCGCAGGTGGGTGGTGGGTGGATGCCGCGCCCGGTACCCGTGCGGAGGTCACCACACGGACCGTCCACAGCGGACGCGGTGCCCTCAGGCTGGACACGTCCGGGACCACTGGCACGATCCGGGTCGGCTCACGACCGCAGCCGGTGGTGGCCGGTCAGGAGTACGGCGCCAGCGGTTTTGCGATCCCCACCTCGGGCAGTCCACAGCTGCGGCTGGAGTTCCTCGACCACGAGGGCCGAGCCCTCGATGCGAAGGTCGCCAACGTCGGTGAGAAGGACGGGGTGTGGTCACGAACCTCGCTGCGGGCCGTCGCGCCCCAGTCCGCCGCAACGGCGCGCGTGGTGGTCGCCGTCGGAGGGGAGTCCGCAGTCGTCTGGGACGACCTCGACTGGTGGACCACCGCACTGCCTGATGCGGGTTTCGAGACTCCCGACGAGGGGGGGTCGGCGCGCAGCTGGGCGGTCTCGGCGCCTGAGGGCACTTCGGTGACCCGTGTCACCGGGGGGGCACACAGCGGGAGCGCCGCGCTCGAGCTGCAGGACTCCTCGGGCAGCAGCAGCGCGCTCGCCGCGAGCGCCCTCCTGCCCGCCCCGCAGGGCACCGAGCTCGAGGTGCGTGGTTGGGCCCGGTCCACCGGTGGCCAGACGACGATGCGGGTGCGCTGGTTCGACGCCACCCGCCAGCTCCTCCTAGACGCGCCGAGCAACGGAGCACCGGCGACCGCCCCGAGCTGGACCGAGCTCACCCTCACGGTGACGGTTCCCGACGGGGCCACATACGCGCAGCTGCAGATCGCCACGTCGGAGACGGGCCGCGCGGCGAGCACCTGGGACGACGTCTCGATGCAGCCGGCGACCGCGCTGCCGCAACAGTCCTTCGACATCTCGGCGGTCGCGACCATGCAGGGTTTCGCCAACACCAAGACGTCGGTGGTGAGCTCGGTCAACGGCGTGCCGAAGTTCTCCACGGTCACCTCGGGGGCGCCTGGGGTCTTCCAGCTCGCCGACCTGCGCACCGGCACCGTCGAGTACACCCACGAGATCCCCGGCATCCTCAACGGCTGGGCGCTCACACCCTCCCTGGACCATCGGATGATCTTCATCGGTGGACAGGGACATGTGTGGCGGTTCGACACCGCCACCAGGACGATCAAGGACCTCGGCCAGGCCACCCGCCGCGCGACCAGGGTCTTCGACCTGGTCACGGCTCCCGACGGGCGGATCTGGGGCGGGAGCTATCCCGGCGGTGAGGTCTGGAGCATCGATCCCGCCACCGGCGCCTTCACGTCGGCAGGCAGCGTCGGCAACGGCAACGACTATGCCCGGACCTTGGCCGTCGACGCGGAGAACGTGTACGTCGGCACGGGCTCGGTCCAGCCGAACATCGTCCAGATCTCCACGAGGGCGCCACACCGACGCACGGAGATCGCGCCACCCAAGGAGGTGGGGAAGGGTTTCCTCACCCACTTGCAGGTGCACGCCGGCTTTCTGACGGCACTCTTCCCCAACAGCACCCGGGGCCTCTACGACGTCGCGGCCCAGCGGTGGGTCTCGGCCCCACAGCTCGCCACCACCGGCAACTTGTACCAGCGCGCGCCGGGCTCGACCGCGCCGGACAACCAGGTCTACTTCTTCCGGGACGGGAAGCTCTGGGGGGCCACGCTCGGTGCGGACGGCGTCAGGCAGCGACCGTTGGCCACGATCCCAGCGCCTTCGAACGTCAACGGGTCCGTGGTCCGTATGCGGCTGGACGGCACGCTGGCCGACTGGGTGGTTTCCCCCGACGGCCACACGCGGGTCGTCGCCTTCAAGCTGGGGACGGGTACCCGGCTGAGCGATGCCGCGCTCCCGGTGGCGAACCCACGGACGCTCACCATCGCGCTGCGCCCCGAGGCCCTGCGCGTCAAGTCGCTGTCGTCGCGTGGTGACGAGGTCTTCGTCGGCGGCTATGGCGGGGCGAGCCTTTCGCTGCTCGACACCCGCACCCTTGACTCCGCGAAGCCCCCGCGACTGGTGCGTCTGGTAGGAGGGGCGTCGACCCCGAAGTACTTCGGTGAGGTGGAGGGGATGATCACGAACGGGCGCTACGAGTTCTTCGGCACCTATCCCAAGGGCCGGATCTTTCGACTCGACACGACCGTGCCGTGGAAGGACCGGAGCAACCCTCGGCTGGTCGTCGATCTCGGCCTTCAGACCGACCAGGACCGGCCCATCGCCTGGGCCACTTCAGGGTCGCGCACGTTCTTCGGGACGATCCCCGACTATGGCATCCGGGGCGGGGTGCTGGGCTGGTTCGACGGCGCCGCCACGACCCCGGTGGTGGTGGACCCGCCGGTGCCGGACCAGAGCGTGGTCGCCCTCACGGCCCACGGATCGGTCGCCTACGGCGGCACCTCCCGGTGGGGAGGTCTGGGATCCCGGCCGTCCGCAGGCCCTCCGTCGGTCTTCGCGTACGACGCGGACCAGCGTCGACGGCTGTGGACCGTTACCCCGGACCCCTCGGCCCAGTCGGTCGGCTCGGTGCTCCACGACGAACAGGGCCGGTTGTGGGCGGCGACCCGTAACCGCATGTTCCAGCTGGATCCGGTCACCGGGCGCACCATCCGTACGATCTCGCTCGGCACCACCGGCGACCCGACCAGCGCGGACCCTGACAGCGGCGACCCCGCGGCGGCGACCTTCGTCTCGACGGCCATGGTGAGCCTGCGGGGATACGTCTACCTGGCCGCGGGGGGCCAGCTCCTGCAGCTGGACCCGAGCACGTCCCGCATCAGGCGGATCGCTGAGGGCGGTATCAGCCCCTCACGGTTGGCCGTGGTGGGGGATGATCTGTACTTCCCCGTCGTCACCACCCTGATGAGGGCGCGCGCGCTTGCCACGGCGGTGAGTAGCCCCTGATCGGCAGGAACGCACGAGTCATGACAGGAGTGAGGACCGTGGGACCCGGCAAGGAGCAAGCCACGCCCGAGGTGCAGCGGCTCGAGGTGCTGATCGTGGGCAGCTGCGTCTCGCGGGACACCTTCGTGTTCCTCGACCCCGACCACTTCCACCTGCGGGACTACATCGCCCGGCAGAGCCTGGTCAGCGGGTTCGGGCCGGTGGCGATGCCCTTGGTTGCGACTGCCCAGCTCACGAGCCCCTTCCAGAAACGGATGGTCGAGGGGGATGCGGTCTCGGACCTGCCCCGCCGGGTCGAGGCAGCAGCCCGTGAGGTGGACCTGCTCCTGTGGGACGTGGTCGACGAGCGTCTCGGCGTCCACGTCCACGAGGACGGCGGCATCACCACCGACACGGTCGAGTCACGCACCCAGCGGGGCACCTCCGAGGAGACCGTCGCCCCTCCCGGCACCCGGCACGTGGCTTTTGGTTCGGACGAGCACTTCGCCCTGTTCGAGGCGGCTCTACCCGCGTGGCGTGCGGTCCTTGAACGTACGGGACTGCTCGAGCGGACGGTTCTGGTGGCTCCGCCATGGGCAGCGCGGGAGGTCGAGGGAGGCGCTACCCCTCCGAGCTTCGGGCTGTCGGCGGACGAGGGGAACGCCCTGTTCCGGCGCTACCTTGCTGCCGCGCGGGATCAGGTCGGCGTGCGCACGCTCGGGCAGGAGCTTGCGTCGGACCCGGACGAGGTTCCGGAGCAGGAGTCCGGATACTGGGTCCACTCGCTCTCCGCTCACCAGTGGGGTCCGGCACCGTTCCACTACGACGATGCGACCTACCTCGTTCTCGCCCTGGCCATCGCTGCCGCGGCCCGGGAGTGGTGCCACCCATCCGGGTGGGATGGGGCAGGCTCGCCAACCCGGGTGCCGTCGGCGCTGGAGCGCGACCCCGCCCTGCGGTACGGCATCGAGCCGAGTGCGGCACTGACGCTGACCGCATCCGGGGAGCTCTCCGTCGAGCTGACGGCCCCACCCCTCAAGGCGTGGGCCTTCCACCTCTACCGCGACGGTGAGCGGGTGGCCACGACGACGTGGGGCCGCACCTCCGAGGTCACCTTCGCCACCCAGGGCCCCGGCATCTACCGGTGCCGCGCCATCCTGCTCCCCGTCGCGGGGGACCGACTGATCGTCGTCAGCGCTCCCGTCCGCGTGACCTGACCCTCGAGCTGGCGGAGGTCGGACGTCTAGGAGATGACCACCCAGTCCGTCGTCCTGGCCGTCGGCTCGGTGTCCTCGCCGTTGCGAGCGAAGACCCGCACGCGGTAGCGCCCGGGCGGGAGGTTCGACCAGGTCAGGTGGGGTGAGGAAGAGTACGGGAGGGAACCAACCTGCTTCGTGTCACGGAACAGGCGGCCGGCATACCGCTCCCAGCCGCCACCGAGCGCCAGGGCCGTCACGCCGTCCCCACTGCGGGTGGCCATGATCGCGAGCGGACGCGGTGACGCGTCGACCGGGCCCGGCTCCTGCTCGGCCAGGGAGGTGAGGAAGGTGCGAAGGGACTCTCGGTAGACGGCACCGATGTCGGCGTGGCGCAGTCCCGGGAGCACCACGACGGTCGGGTCGTTCCCCAGCCTCCGCAGGTGTTCGACGAAGGGCAGAACGTGCCTCTTGTAGTGGTGGTCGGCGTCGCCGACGACGATCGAGACCAGCGGCTGGCCACTCCCGCGGCCTTGGGGGTCGGGCCGCAGGACGTCTACAGCGAGGTCGTACAGGGCCTTGTCGAGCTCCGCCACCTGTTCGGGACCGGTGCCGCCGGTCATGAGCTCCAGGAGGTTGGGGTGCGGCTTGGCTACGAACGAGCCGATCCGCGTCTGGGGCGCCCCGACGAAGATGTGGCCGGCACCTGCGGCCAGACCGTGGATCAGGGCAGCCGTGCCGCCCTTGGACGACCCCACGGTGACGAGGTCGGATGGGGTGAGCCCGAGCCGTACGAGGGTGGTCGAGATCAGCGACTGCACCGTGTCGAAGATGCCGCGGTCGCCGTGGTCCTGCAGGTAGTAGGCACCTTGGTCACCGAAGTCGTCGAGCAGATAGAGCGCGTGGAACGGGGTCTGGTCGACCGTGGCGCGGTAGTTGTAGGTGAAGTCACCCGGCTGGTGGATGGCGGTGAACACGACGACCAGGCGACGGGCGCCGACCTCGGACGTGGCGTCGACCTGCTTGTAGTTCAGCCCCACCGCTTGCTCGTAGTGGTGCCACTGCTGCCGTGGGTCCGCCAGGCCGCGGTCGCGGTAGGAGAAGTCGGTGAGGCGCAGTGTGGTGCGCACCTGCGTCGACCCCCCGCGGAACGCGACCCGCACGACGTCGGCCGGCTCGACCTGTCCGAACCGGGGGAACCGCCAACCCAGGTAGGTCGGCTTCGTCTGCGCCCGGCGCACGCTCACGCTGAGCGGGACTTCGGCATGGAACATGGCGTCCATCACCTTGGTGCCTTGGTGGAAAAGCTCGAAACCGTGTCCGTGGACCACGACCTCCGTCTCAGCGCCGACGTTCCACAGCAGCTCGTACCGGGCGTCGCTCTCGGACTCGCGGGTGATCGTGTCCAGCACGTCGATCCGTGGCGTCCCGTCGACCTCTTCGATGGTCAGGGTGCGCTCGTGGACTGTGTCGTCGAGGCGCGCGTTGCGACCGGTCACGGTGAACCCGTCGGCCCGGACAGCATCGGCGTTCATGGTCACCGCGTCCATGTCGTTGCCGGTCCGGGGGATGCTGACGCCGTTCACCACAAGCGTGTTGTGCGCGAACTGTGAGTAGCCGTAACGCGTCAGGGGGTCCTGGTAGTTGTAGCCGTACGGGCCAGCCTCACTGATGAGGTCGACTCCACCGCTGCGCATCACGAAGGAGTTCTCGTCTGCGTGCTTGTGGTAACCGTTGTTGAAGGCGGCGTGGAAGTACACGTAGGTCGCGCCCGGGTCGCCCCACGCCGAGCGGTAGATCGCGTATCCCGAGTGGGGAAGGACCAGGACGCGATCGGCTGGCTGGCGCCCGGACCGTCCCTGTGTCGCTGCGTACATGAACTCAGGGTCGGTGAAGACCGAGGTGGCGGCACCCACCAGCGACACCTGCTGGGTGTCACTGACCGGCGGGAAGATGCCGTTGGGCATGATGGCGTGGGTCGCGTACGTCGACAGCTCGCCCATGAGCTCCTCGAACACGGGCGCGTCCTCGTGGTGGATCACCTGCAGCGCCTCGGCGTGGCTGCGGACGTGTCGCGCGACCATGACGTGGTACGTCGGGGTGTTCTCGACGTGGACCCCCTCGTCGGTGAAGCAGGCGACGAAGTAGGTCTTGAGGCGCCGGAGCGCCACCTCGAGCAGTGCGCAGCGGTCGCCGTCCTCACGCCAGGCGGCCAGAGCCGCGTAGTTGACGAGGGCCAGGTCCTGGAACATGCCGTGGTTGTTGACGCCGGCGTGGAAGTCGTCGCGGACCAGCAGCGCTGCCGTCCGGTCGAGGAACGCGTGGAACCACGCGACATCGTCCGGATCGAGGTGCTCCTCGAAGACCGGGAGCAGAGCGAGGTGGACAGTCAGCCGCTGGGCCGTGGCCTCGTCGTGATAGGCCATGGTGGAATCCGTGGAACCCTGCGGGAAGTCCTGCTCCCACCGCTGCGCCAGGGCGAGCGCCCGACGCGCAATGGAAGGGGGGTCCGTGCTCGAGGCGATGAACGTCGGCCAGTCGGCGAGGAACAGGAAGCCGTGCGCGTAGCGTGCCCGGGACCGGTCGGCTTCCGTCACCCACAGCCGACCGTCGTCGAAGGGGATGTCGCCGAACTGCGGCGACTCGATGATGTCGTCGCGCATGAACCGCTCGGCGCGCGCGAGACTTTGGGCGGACTTGCCCAGGGGCAGCCGGTTGCGGACCAGATCAGCCAGCGGGCGCAGGTCGATCTGGGGGCTCTGCTTCACGAACGGCCACCGCGGGGGGCCAGGACGTCGATGAGGCGGCCGAGGACAGCCTTCGCGTCGAAGCGGTCGGCGGCCACGGCGCGGTACTCCTGCGGTGAGCGCGGGTCGGAGAGGATGCGGTCGGCCAACGCCGAGACGTTCGCAGCGATCCACTCGCGGGGATAGATCAGGTCCGACCCCGGCCACGCGAGAACGGCGGGCAGGGCACCGCTGGCGGCGCCGTCGGCGATGGTGAGGTGGAAGGACTCGAAGTCGCTGACCGACAGTGCCACCCCGATGTTGGTGTACCACTGCACCATGTCGTCACCGTGGCCGTCGAAGACGACCGTGCCTGGACGGTCCGCGTTGAGGCTTCCGATACGCGCGTACTGCTTCTCGTACCAGGCCATCTCGTCCGGTCGCGCGAGCATCCACGGATAGTCATGCGGGGTGAGCCCCTTGATGCGCAAGGAGTATGCGTGCCCGCGCCTGGCCAGCTCCTCGACGACGTCGAGGGCGAGGTCGAGGCGTTTGGTGCCCGGCACGATGCCGACCAGGCCGATGGTGGTGGCCGCGTCGGGGGTCTTCTCGAGGTCGAGGGCCGTCGTGTCCACAGGGTTCGGGACCACGACGCACTTGGCCGCCGGCAGTCCGTGGCTCTCGATCGCGGCGGCTCGGACGAGCTCGCCGACGAAGATGTAGGCGTCGACGTTCTCGTGGGCGATCTGTGCGAGGTAGGGCCGACGCAGCTCCTGGGAGTGCACGCGGACCGTCAGGTGCTGGCCGGGCAGGACGTGCTGGGAGTACCAGACGGCGTTGCCCAGGCCCCACTCGCACAGGACCACCTCGGCCTGGTCGAGCAGCTCGAGCGAGCGCTGCTCGTCGTGCACGGTGTGCGTCTGCCACTGGTCGAGCAGGATCTCGGCACCTTGTGCCCGCAGCTCCTCGATGAGGGGGGCGGCGAACTTCAGGTCGTGGCCGGCAACGAGGACCCGACGCCCCGCGACGGGCGCCGTGTCGCGGGCAGCCGAGGTGGCCGCTGTGTCGAGGGTGGCCGTCGGCTCGGGTGACGCGGTCACGAACGGCACGAGCAGTCGCAGACCGGCGAGACCGTGCGTGCGCAGGGCGTCGTCGAGGTGGGCATGCGACGCGGCGACGGCGACCGTGACCAGACCGGTGGTCGTGCCCGTGGTCGACACCGGCTCCGCGATGGGGTGGCCGGGCTCGAGGTCGACGACGGCGTGGCTGTCGATGCGGTCCCAGGGACCGTAGGCCTGCGCGTGGAGCAGGTCCTCGAAGTGGGTGCGACCCACGACGTCGGCGAGCCGCCCGATCCACCGCGCGCTGGTGGCCGGGGTGCCGAGTCCGTCCCAGACCCGCACGGCCGTGCCACGGCCGTCGAATGCGGCTACGGCGGCAGCGAGCGCCCCAGCACCGTCGGCGGCGTGCACGAAGACCTCGGTCGGGGGGATGGACTGGTGGGCCAGTGCGCGCAGGACGTCGGGGGCGCCCGAGTCGAGCACGGTGGCATACGGATCGCGCTGGGGTGCTGCGACGGGGAGGCCGGCGGTCCGCGCGACGATGGTCAGGGCGGTGTCCACCGTGTGCGACCGCAGGACGGCGCGCATCTGAAGCCAGGCCTCCGCGAGGCGCGCTTGGGGGTCGCTGGACCAGGTGCGCAAGAAGGTCCGCCAGACCATGGGGTCGCTGCTGGTGGGGATGACCGTCCCGAAGGTCTCGTCGATGCCCCTGCCCGGGCCACTCAGGACCACCCCACCGCAGGCGGCGACCTCGACCACGCGGCGCGAGAACATCGTCGGCGACTCGGTGACCGAGTTGACGTTGAGGTTGGCCAGGTGGCTCTTGTAGGAGTCGATCACCTCGGCGTACGGCAGTGAGCCACGCTCGCTCGCCCGGAAGGCCGGCGGGAAGTGGTACGGCGAGTCCGGGACGGCAGCCTGACGGTCATAGATGGCCAGGCCGAACGGGCGGCAGGTGTCCAGGAGCTTGGTCAGCTCGGCCGACCGCTTCGCATAGCGCTCGCCGTAGAAGGTCCCGGCATAGGCGACCGTCGGCTCGTAGTCGCGCGCCCCCGGGAGGGGGTTGTGGATCTTGGGCTGCGCGTAGAACGGCAGCGACGACGCGGTGCGCACGGTGCCGACACCCGCTACGAGGTATTGCTGGACGCGGTCGCCGTCGGTGGTGAAGACGTGGTCGCACAGGGAGGCCGTCGCCACGAAGCGGTCGAAGTGCACGGGGTCCTCCTTGTTCCAGAAGACCGAAGGCACCCCGAGCTCGCGGGCTAGGACGATCAGGGCGGAGATGTCGGCGTGCTCCTCATCGGAGTAGCGCCCGACCCCGCGGTGCCAGGCGCCGCCGTTTCCGGTCCAGGCCGACTCGATGAACACCAGGTCGAGGTCCACGAGCTGGTCGCGCCATCCGGTGCGGTCGAGCGGGGTGACCTGCACCGACGCCGCCAGCGTCTGGGTGGTGAACTCGTCGGCCACCAGGCCGACCCGCAGGGAGGCGAGGTCCGGACCGTGGACGGCGGTGTCATCGTGCACCACGACTGCCTGTCGATGGGCGCCGCGGACGACGTGGGCAAGGCCCTCCCAGGTGCGCTCGTCCAGGCACCAGAGCCGACCGGCTCGGCCGAGGTCGGCACGCAGGTCCGGCTCCTCGACGAGTCGGCGCAGCACGTCGGCCAGAGCCTGCGGGTCGCCGGCGGGGAACATCAGCGCACGCGCCTCGTCCGGCCCGGCCATGTCGCGGTGCGGGGCGACGTCAGAGAGGACGACCGCCTTCGCGCTGCTCATCGCCTCGAGCGGCTTGAGCGGCGAGACCATCTCGGTGACGGGCAGGGACAGGCGTGGGCACGGCATGATGTCGAAGAGGCTGAGCAGTCGCGGCATCTGCGCCCCGGGCAGCCGCCCGACGAGGCGGACGTCGTCCTCGAGCCCGAGACGGGCAATCTGCTCCTTGAGGTCGGCGGCCGCAGAGCCGGATCCCGCCACGACCACCTGGAACCCGACCTTGGCGTCGCGGAGTAGAG
Organism: Pedococcus sp.; assembly: GCA_039916625.1. Taxonomy (GTDB): domain Bacteria; phylum Actinomycetota; class Actinomycetes; order Actinomycetales; family Dermatophilaceae; genus Pedococcus. The sequence continues at coordinate 1,556 of JBDSKZ010000166.1, read as the reverse complement.
CGGCTGCGTCGACGAGGATCTCCAGACCCTCGTAGGGGACCATGCTGCCGGCGAAGCCGATGACCGGGACGTCGGTGCGAACGCCCAGCGTCCGGGCATACGCGGTGTCTTTGGGGAGGGGGAGGAAGTCCTGGGGCGTGACGGCATTGGGCGCCACGGTGATCCGCTCGGGGCGGATCCCACGGCGGACGAGCTCGTCACGAGTCTGGTCCGTGATGGCGAGGACAGCGTCGGCCTCGCTGCCGACGACCGTCTCGAGTTCGGACTGCAGGGCGTAGCGCTCGGTCTGGTCCCAGCCGGACTTGCTGGAGGCTTCGGTGATCTCCCAGAGGCCGCGCACTTCGTAGACGAAGGGGATCCCGAGGCGCCGCGCCGCGATGAGGGCCGCAAGACCGACCCGGAAGTTGGAGGCGGCGTGGATGACGCTGGGCCGCTGAAGACGTGCCTCGCGCACGAACGCGTCGGCGCACTCGAGGACGTATCGGTCGACGGGGGTGCTCGGCAGCGCGCTGCCGGGCAGGTGGATGTAGTCGACCCCGTCGACCTCCACCGCGTGCCGGTGCTTGTCGCGGGACTTCTCGTCTGACTTGGAGTCCCACGGATAGCCGGCCCGGCCCACCACGACGACGTCGGCGCCGGCCTGGCGCAGCCCCGAGGCCACGCCCTTGGTCCGCACCGAGTAGCCGTTGGTGTTGTAGGCGGGGGTGGAGTGGGCGCAGTACATGACCCTTCCCGGCTCGGGAAGGTAGGCAGGCCCCGGCGCTCGCGGGGGGATCGGGAGGCCATCGTGCCGAACGCGGTCGGCGCCACGGATGTGCTCTGCTAGCTCGGCGGGTCCCTGATCGAGCGCGCCAGCCACCTCGGGATTCTCGCGCAGCAGCTGGGAGGGGACGGAGATGAGTCCGCGCTCGTACCAGGCGCGCGTCAGGGCGTGGCCCAACCGTGTTGGCGTCTTCTCCGCGCGGAAGCGCTCGACGAGCTCCTCGAAGGAGTATTGGCTCACACGGCGCTCGGTCGTGGGTGCGCCGGGCGCCTCCTGAATTGCCGGGACCGCAACGGAGGTATCAGGCTTCGCTGTCTGGCCAGGATCGTGCTGGTTGGCGGGGGTGGCTGCGGTTCCGCACGTTGTTGCGCTGCCCGAAGTGGTGTCGTCGCCCGAGGTGGCCGGGGGCGCCGGCGGGTGGGTGAGCCGGGCCAGCCCCATCGGACGGGTCAGCGTGCGTCCGATGCGATAGGCCCGGGAGCCGCGGACCCGGCGCAGGTCCGATTTGAGCCGGGCCGACTCGGCGCGATAGGCATCGAGAGCGGCGTTGGCGCTCCCCAGTCTACGCAGGAGCTCCTGCTGCTCCTGACGAAGTCGCTTCAGCTCGCGAGCGTTCTTGTCCGCGCCCTTGAGCCTCTCGCGAGCGGCGACGTCGCGAGCCTGCAGGCCCTCGAAGCGCTGGCGCAGGCCCTGGGGGTCGCTGATGAACTCTGACAGGAGCCGCTGGTCTAGCTCACCGTGGTCGCGGCGTTCGTCGTCGTGCACCTTGGCTCCTGTCATGGCCCAGATCTGC
>JBDSKZ010000165.1:0-25584 GCA_039916625.1 Pedococcus sp. | reverse complement strand
CTCGGCTCGACCCTGGTCAACAGCCGTCTGCAGCGCGACCTGACCGACTCCTCCATGCAGCGCAACATCGGCTCGGCCTTCGGCCACTCGCTGCTCGCCATCGACAACGCCGAGCGCGGCCTCGCGGGGCTCGACGCGGCCCCGGCCGCGATGGCCGCCGACCTCGACGCCAACTGGGAGGTCCTCGGTGAGGCGGTCCAGTCGGCCATGCGGGCGCTGGGCGCCCAGGGCGTCGCCGGGATGCAGAACCCGTACGAACGCCTCAAGGAGCTCACCCGCGGCCGCCGGATCACCGGTGAGGACCTGCGCGAGTTCGTCGGCGGCCTCGGCCTGCCCGACGACGTCGCCACCCGCCTCGCGGCGATGACTCCGGCGACCTACATCGGCGCTGCGCCGGAGCTCGTCGACTTCCTCGACTGACGCCAACCACCCCGCCGAGAGTCAGGTCCGCGAGGTCTGGGAGCGCTCCATACCCGCGCGCCCCCGGCTCTCGACGCAGCCGGGAGGGCGGGACAAACTGGGCTCGTGGACATGACGGCAGGTCTGGGGTGGGTGGTCTTGGCACTCGTCTTCCTCGACGAGGTGCTCGCCGCCGTCGCGGCAGGGGTATGGGGCCAGCACGCCGGCGGTCCGCCGCTGACTGTCGCGGCATCGCTCGCCGTCGTTGCCGCATGGTGGGCGTTCGCGTCACCGAAGGCGCGGTTCGGTGGACCCGTCGTCCGTCCGGTCGTCAAGGTCCTCGTCTTCGGGCTCGCCTCGCTGGGGCTCTGGGTCGCCGGTCATCACGGCGCCGCGGAGGCTCTGCTCGTGTTCTCGGTCGTCGTCAACGCGCTGGCGCAGCTGCCGGGTGTGCGTGCCCTCGTCGGCGAACCGGTGGTGTCGTGACGGCTCGGAAGGCACGACTGGCGGACATCGCCGAGATCGCCCTCGGACTGCCCGAGGTCGAGGAGGGCACGGCGTGGGGTCGCCCTGCCTACGTGGTGAGGAAGAAGTCCTTCGTCCACTTCCGCGAGCCCCGCCCGGACGCGATCGACCCCGACACCGGGGAGCGGATGGACGACGTGATCATCTTCGTCGTCGGTGACCAGGGCGACAAGGACGCGCTCGTCGCCTCGGACGGCCCGTGGTTCACGACGCCCCACTTCGACGGCTACAACGCCGTCCTGCTGCGCGAGCGTGACCTCGGGAAGGTGACGCGGCGCGAGCTCGTGGAGGTCCTCACCGACGCGTGGGCCGCCCGGGCGCCGAAACGCCTCGCGAAGAAGTACTTCGACGAGGCGTGAAGGGTGCGGCCGGGGCCGCTGGCGGCGCGGGTCAGACGGTGACCTTGCCGTGGGGGGTGTCGAAGGTGACGGTCAGCAGCCCGGGCGTGCCGTGCGGGGCAACGAACGTGAAGTCGATGACCGAGGAGGTCTCGTCGGCCGGCAGGTCGAGCCACTCGCGGACGCGGGCCGGGTCACCGGCGATCTGGAGCCCGTCGATGGTGACCTGGGTGTGAGCCGCTGTCGAGGGGTGCAGGGACGGGTCGTCCCACTTGATGAAGAACGGCAGCTGCGGGTCGGACATCAGGCCCTTGACGCCGAGCTGGCGCCAGCGCAGCTCCACCCCGTCGGGTCGGTGCCGGTTGCCGTCGACTGCCTCGCGGCCGATGCGCAGCTCGTAGGGCGCGAGGTCGTCGACCGCGACCACCCAGCCCAGCCAGCCACCCCCGGCCTCGGAGCGCGCCCGGACGGCCTGCCCGAAGGGGGCCTTGTCGGACGCGGGGTGGTCGAGCACCTCGACGACCTCGACGTAGCGGTCGTGGGCCAGCGGGAGGATGACATTTCGAGTGCCGAACCGCGGGTGGATGCCCCCGTCGACCGCGTCCACCCCGATGACCTTCGCCAGTCGAGCGGCGGTGGCCTGCAACCCGTCGTGCTCAGCGGCATACGAAACATGGTCAACTCGCATACCCGACATCGTGGCACACCCGGTGCAGTGCTCCTGACACGGGTGTGGTCAGTGGGGCGGCCGTGCCCTTCGCGCCGCCCGCTGGCGGACGGCTTCGTAGATGACCACTGCCGCCGACGTGGCCACGTTGAGGGAGTTCGCCCTGCCCACCATGGGGATCCGCACCTTGTATGCCGCGTGGTCCAGCACTGCGTCCGTGAGCCCGTGCTTCTCCGCACCGACGGCGATGGCCACCGGGCCGGTGTAGTCGATGTCGGTGTGGTCCAGGTCGGTGTCCGGGGTGGCGGCCACCAGGGCGATACCCCGGGCGTCGAGCCAGGCCAGCGCCTGCTCCGTCGAGTCGCTCGCGACGGGCACCGAGAAGACCGTGCCCTTGGAGGCGCGGACGAGGTTGGGGTTGCCCCAGTCGGTCACGGGGTCGGCGGCGACGACGGCCTCGACCCCCGCGGCGTCGGCGGTCCGCAGCATGGCCCCGAGGTTGCCCGGCTTCTCGACGCCTTGGCAAAGGACGGTGAGGGCGTTCGGGCCGACGACCAGGTCGGCGCAGCTGCGGAGCACGGCCGGGACGACGGCGATGAACCCGTCGGGCCCCTCGCGGTAGGCCGCCTTCTCGAACGCACCCCGTGACACCTGCACGGTGTCGACGCCAGAGGCGCGCACGTCGTCGACGACCCGCAGCTGCGTGGCCGCGTCGAGCATCAGCTCCGGGCAGTAGTAGAGGGCCTGCGGCAGGATGCCCGCGTCCAGTGCCAGGGCCAGCTCCTCATACCCCTCGATGAGCGTCTGGCCGGTCTCCTCGCGGGTGCGTCGGCGGCGCAACGAGGCGAGGGCCTTGAGCCTCGGGTTGGACGGCGAGGTGATGATCAGGTCAGCCATGGCGCGATCAGTGTGTCAGGTCGGGCAGGCGTGGTCGGGCACGCCTGGTCGGGCACGCGTGGTCGGGCAGACTGTCCGCCATGAGCCAACCCGCCGTCACCGAGCACTACGCCCTGCGACAGAAGATCACCCTGATGGTGAACCGCTACGAGATCCGGGCCGTCGACGGCTCCGGCAACGAGGGACCCGTGGTCGCCGTGGCCCAGCAGAAGCGGATGGCGTTCAAGGAGCAGGTCACCTTCTACGCGGACGAGGCCCGCAAGCAGCCGGTCTTCTCGTTCAAGGCCCGTCAGCGGATGGACCTCGGTGCGACGTATGACGTGTTCGACGCGAGCGGTGCCCCGATCGGATGGTTCCGCAAGGACTTCGGCAAGTCGCTGCTGCGCTCGTCGTGGCACCTGGGCACCCCGGACGGGCTCGAGGCCTTCGGCACCGAGCGCAACAACACCGTCGCTGTGGTCCGCCGCGTCTGGGAGTTCGTGCCCTTCGTCGGCGAGATCCCGCTGCCGTTCCTGTTCCATTTCGACTTCACCTCCAAGGACGGCGACGTCGTGCTGTCCTCGGAGCGCAAGCGCTCGTTGCGCGACCGCTACGACATCCGCCTGCCCCAGGCCAGCAACGGCTGGCAGCTGGACTGGCGCGTGGGCCTGGCGATGGCCGTGGCCCTCGACGCCCTCCAGTCTCGCTGACCGGGACCGCTCACCGCTCCACCCACGGCTCCGCTCACGGCTCCGCTCACTCCTCGAGCCGCCAGGCCTGCCTGAGGCTGAGCTTGCCACCGGTCTGCATCAGCGCGCGGCGGTAGACCCGCTCGGCCGCAAGCACCAGCAGCGCCGCGAACCCGACCAGCAGCACCATCGCCAGCAACGGCTTCCACCAGGCCACACCCCCGTCGAGCATCCGGATGGGGATGAGCAGCGCCGAGACCGGCGGCACGAACGAGGCGATGGTGCGCGCCGTCCCGTCGAGGAACAACCGCCGAAGAACATCAGCACCACGAGCATGGTCACCGGCGTCTGCGTCGACTGGAGGTCCTCGGTGCGCGAGGCGAGCGCCCCGGCGACCGCCCACAGGCAGGACAGGGCCACGAAACCAGCCAGGAAGAAGGCCAGGAACCAGCAGCAGCTGTCGCAGGGGGATCGCGCCGGCGATGATCTCGACGATGCGGGACTGCTTCTCCTCGACGACGCTGCTCGCCAGGGTGATCCCGAACATCAGCGCGGCGACGTAGAAGAGGAACGCGAACGCGAAGCCCATCAGCTGGCTCAGCTGCGACCTCTGGGCGTCGCCGACGAGCTGGGTGGCGGTGACCTGACCACCTTGCTGGAGCGCAGCCAACGTCGTACCGGCGGCAGCGGCGTTGCGACCGACCGCCTCCGCCTGCACCACCTGCCGCACCACGGTCAGCAGGGCGGGATCGTCGCTCTCGCGCCTTGTCGGCTCCCACCCTGCCGGGGTCTGGCACAGCCACGCATCGGCGTCCTCATCCCGGACCGCCGCCGCGGCCGCGGCGTCACTGTCGGACCTGACGAGCTCCACCCTGACCGTCTCGTCGAGCCCGGTCGCCTGGTCGGCGAGCTGCTCGACCATCGAGACCGCCGCCGGCGAGGACGCGGCGATCTTCGTCGTGCTGGTGTGACCGCTGAGGATGACCTGCATCGCCAGGGCCCCGATGATCAGCGCGAGCGTCACCGCCGTCCCGATGAGGAAGGACCGGTCGGTGACCTTGACCAGCACCTCTCGACGACCCACGAGGGTCCACGAACCCTTCGTCCGACCGGTTGCGGGTGCTCATCGTCGACGACCACCAGAGCTGGGCAGTCACCCGTCCACCCTAGGTCGGAGGTCGTTCGCCGGTCGTCCCCCTGGAGTCGGAGATCGCAGCGCTCACTGTGATCAGTGCGCGTCGTCGGGGGTATGGCGCGCAGTCGCCGACCGCTCACTGTGATCAGTGCGCGTCGTCGATGGTCAGAGCAGGGAGCGCAGGATCGGCACCAGGCCGTTGTCGTCGACATCGCCGGTGACCTCGTCGGCGGCCGCCTTCACCTCGTCGGGGGCGTTGCCCATCGCCACACCCCGCGCCGCCCACCGGAGCATCTCGAGGTCGTTGCGCTGGTCACCGACCGCGACGGTGTACTGCGGGTCGATCTCGAGTTGGCGACGCAGGATCTCCAGTGCGGAACCCTTCGAGACACCCTCGGGGTTGAGGTCGAGCCAGGCGCTGAACCCCACTGCGTAGTTGACGCCGTGCAGGCCGATCCGATCGGTCAGGGCCAGGAAGTCCTCGGCGGTGCCGTTCGGCGACCGGAACGTCACGCGCGTGACCGGCTCTGCGACCAGCTCCTCCCAGGGCACCACCGTCAGCTCGCCCTGCAGCTCGCCGTCGGGGAACGGCGCACTGAGCTTGAACCCGACACCGAGCTCCTCGACGGCGATCACCGCGTCCGGCCACTCGTCGCGCAGCAGGGTGAGAGCCGGCGCAGGGTCGAAGGTCACCGCCTCGATGATCCGGAACCCCTTGTCCTGAGCAGGATCCAGCTCGAGGGTGACTGCGCCGTTGGAGCACACGGCATACCCGGTCCTGATCCCCAGCTCCTCGAGGATGAAGGTCGTCGCAGGGACGGACCGTCCCGTCGCGATGATCACGTGGTGCCCGGCTGCGACCACGGCGTGCACGGCGTCGCGCACCTCGGGGGACAGCTCTCCGGCGTGGTTGATGGTCGTGCCGTCGACATCGAGGGCGACGAGGTGGGGGTGGACCATGCGCCCGAGACTACGGAAGGCGCACGTGCTGCGGTCCCAGGTCCGAGATCTGGCGCGCTCCGAGCAGGGCCATCGTGCGTCGGGCCTCGGCGGTGAGGATTTCCGCCGCCCGCTGCACGCCGGCCTCACCACCGGCCATCAGCCCGTAGAGATAGGCGCGCCCGACCATCACGCTGCTGGCGCCGAGGGCCACCGCGGCCACGACGTCACCCCCGGACATCACCCCGGTGTCGAGCATGATCTCGGCGTCGTCGCCCAGGGCCTCGCGGACGTCCGGGAGCAGCCGCAGCGGCACCGGCGCCCGGTCGAGCTGACGGCCACCGTGGTTGGACAGCACGATGGCGTCGACCCCCGCGTCCATGACCATGGCCGCGTCGTGCACGGTCTGGATTCCCTTGATGATGAGCGGGCCGTCCCAGACCGAGCGCACCCATTCCAGGTCGGCCAAGGTCATCGTCGCGTCGAACAACGCGTTGAGGAGCTCGGCGACCGTGCCCTCCCACGAGGACAGTGAGGCGAAGGTCAGCGGCTCGGTGGTGAGCAGGTTGCCCCACCAGCTGGGGTGCAGGGCTGCGTCGGCGACGGTCCTGGCGGTGAGGGCCGGCGGGATGGAGAAGCCGTTGCGGACGTCGCGCAGCCGCGCCCCGGCGACAGGAACGTCGACGGTCAGGATGAGCGCCTCGAACCCGGCTTCCTTGGCTCGGCGCATGAGGTCCTCGCCTGCGCCGCGGTCCTTCCAGACATAGAGCTGGAACCACTTCCGCGCATCGGGTGCAGCAGCGGCGACGTCCTCGATCGAAGTCGTGCCCATCGTCGACAGGGCGTACGGGATGCCGAGGCGGTCAGCGACCCGGACCACCCCCCGCTCTCCCTCGTGGTGCATCATCCGGGTGAATCCGGTGGGGGCGAAGGAGAACGGCAGCGACGACGGCTTGCCGAGGAAGCCCGTCGACAGGTCGATCTCGGAGACGTCCTGCAGGATCGCCGGGTGGAACTCCAGGCCCGCGAACGTCTGCCGGGCCCGGCGCAGGCTGATCTCCCCCTCGGCGGCGCCGTCGGTGTAGTCGAACACCGACGTGGGCGTGCGTCGCTTCGCCACCCGCCTCAGGTCGGCGATGGTCAGGGCCGCGTCGAGCCGACGCTTCTTCGCGTCGAGCTCGATCGGCTTGGGTCGCAGGAGCGGCTTGAGCTCGGACCACTTGGGCAGCTGGCGATCACTCATCGCCCCCGACGCTACCCGGCCGGCCGCCTCGACGGAGCCTTGGCGACCCGCCGATGGGGGGCGTCCCACCCCCGATCGGCGCTGGTGGGTCTGTTGCCGGCACCGGGGACACGAGGCACCCCCAGCACCTCGTCGACCTCGGCATCGGTCAGCTCCTGGGTGACCTCGGCCACAGCAGCGACCACCTCGCCGAGCAGGATGATCTCGGCGAGCAGGTCACGGTCATCGAGGGCGCCCACCCCCTCAGGCTCAACCACCGACGCAGCGCAGGACATGGCCCGCCCGAGCCCCCTGGGGACCAGATGGTCCTAAGACCTTCGGGCACCCCCTGGCTACTTGACAGGGGTGAGCACCTCGAGGCCGAGGAACGGCTGGAGCGCCTTGGGCACGACGACCGAGCCGTCTGCCTGCTGGTGGTTCTCCAGGATGGCCACCATCCAGCGGGTCGTGGCGAGCGTCCCGTTGAGCGTGGCGACGGCCCGGGTGCCCTGGCCGTTCGGGTCACGCTCACGCGTGTTGAGGCGACGCGCCTGGTAGGTCGTGCAGTTGGAGGTCGAGGTCAGCTCGCGGTAGCGACCCTGGGTCGGGACCCAGGCCTCGCAGTCGAACTTGCGCGCCGCAGGACCGCCGAGGTCACCGGCCGCGGTGTCGATGACGCGGTAGGGCACCTCGATCTTGGCGAGCATCTCCTTCTCCCAGCCGAGCAGCCGCTGATGCTCCGCGGCAGCGTCCTCGACCCGGCAGTACGTGAACATCTCGACCTTGTGGAACTGGTGCACGCGGATGATGCCGCGGGTGTCCTTGCCGTGCGACCCGGCCTCGCGGCGATAGCAGGCCGACCAGCCGGCATACCGCTTCGGACCCGACGACAGGTCGAGGATCTCGTCGGCGTGGTAGCCGGCGAGCGCCACCTCGGAGGTGCCGGTGAGGAACAGGTCGTCGGCCTCGAGGCGGTAGACCTCGTCGGCGTGCTTGTCGATGAACCCGGCGCCGGCCATCACCTCGCTCTTGACCAGGGTCGGGGTGATCATGGGGGTGAACCCGTGCTCGACGGCCTGGGCGATCCCCATGTTGAGCAGGGCCAGCTCGAGCAGGGCACCGACACCGGTGAGGAAGTAGAACCGCGAACCCCCGACCTTGGCGCCCCGCTCCATGTCGATGGCGGCGAGCGACTCCCCGAGCGCGAGGTGGTCCCTGGGCTCGAAGTCGAACGCCGGGATGTCGCCGACGGTCTCGAGCAGGGTGTAGTCGTCCTCGCCACCGACGGGCACGCCGTCCTCGACGATGTTGCCGATCTGGCGGATCAGGGTGGTGAGCTCGCCCTGCGCGGTGTCGGCGTCGGCCTGCAGCTGCTTGACCCGCGCCGAGATCTCCTTGGTCTGCGCGAGCAGCGCCTGCTTCTGCGCTCCCTGGGCCTGAGCGACCTGCTTGCCCAGCAACTTCTGCTGGGCGCGCAGCTGCTCGAACTCCGTCAGGCAGGAGCGGTGCGTCTGCTCGGCAGCAAGGATCGCGTCGACGATCCCCTCGTCCTCACCACGGGCGCGCTGCGAGGCGCGGACGCGGTCCGGGTCCTCGCGCAGGAGCTTGATGTCGATCACGCGGTCAGCCTACCGAGCGCCCGCCAGCTGGTTTCCCCCTGCTTCGGGTCCCGGGTATGGCGCCCCACGAGGTGCGCGAAGTCGACTGCGCGCACCGTGGGACGACCCCGCCCAGGTCGCAGGTGCGCGAGGTCGATGCAGACTGCGCGCAGTCGACTGCGCGCACCGTGGGGGGCTGGCGCCACCACCGGCCCGCCGACGAAGGATTGACCTCCCCGACGTCGACGAGGTGGTGGGCCAGGTCGTGCAGGAGGTGGCGGCCGAGCGACTCGACGGTGAAGACCGACCCGTTGCTGCGCAGCCCGCGGCGCATCCACTGGTCGCCTGGGACCCCCGAGACCGCCGAGGTCACCGAGTCGGCGGCATCGGCGAGCTCGGCGCCCACCACTGACGGGCGCTGCGCGGCTGCCATGGCGCCACAGTAGGGACGCGAGGACACAATGGGCAGCATGTCCTTCGCCATCCGTCGAGCAGATCCTGCCGATCCCGCCGACCATCCGGCGATCGCCGCGGCCGGGGTCGTCTCCCGCAGCGCATACGTCGACGGCGGCCACATCCCGGGCCGCGCGGAGTACGCGAACCGCCTCGCCGACGCCGCCTCACGCGCCCGCCAGGCCGAGCTCTGGCTGGCCGTGGACCCGGACGGCACCGTCCTCGGGTCGGTCACCTTCGCCGTCGGTGGCTCCGCGTATGCCGAGGTGTCGGGGCAGGGCGAGGGCGAGTTCCGGATGCTCGCGGTGACCGAGCAGGCCCGGGGCCGCGGAGTGGGCGAGGCGCTGGTCCGGTGCTGCGTCGACCGGGCCCGGGAGCTGGGCCTGTCGGCCCTGGCGATCTCGACCCAGCCGAGCATGGCGGCGGCGCACCGGCTGTACGAGCGGCTGGGGTTCGCCCGCACCCCGGAGCGTGACTGGAAGCCCATCCCCGAGGTCGACCTGTTGACCTACCGGCTGGCCCTCTGACCAGTGCAGACGTCCTCCGAAGGACGCCGCCGCAGGACGCCGTCCCGGGTCCTCGGACGGGTGGGGAACTGTGGCCTACCGTGCGGTAGCGTCCTCCCGTGTTCCAAGACCACTCCGGCTGGATCGCCCTCGCGGCGATCGTCATCGCCATCCTCCTCGCCCTCGGCATCGCCGGTTGGGCAGGCATGCGCGACGGCAGCTCCGGAGGCGCCCACCGAGGACGCCGGTGGGGGCGCCGCCCGCACCGCAACGAGTTCCGCCCGGAGGGCACCGTGTCCGAGACACCCACGCGTCGCGCAGCGATCATCATCAACCCCACCAAGTTCGACGACCTGACCGCCGTGAAGCAGCAGATCACGCAGGAGTCCAAGACCCTGGGCTGGTCCGAGCCGCTGTTCATCGAGACGACCGCCGAGGACACCGGTCAGGGCCAGGCCCGCGAGGCCCTCGAGCGCCAGGTCGACCTCGTCTGCGCACTCGGCGGTGACGGCACCGTCCGCGCGGTGGCGGAGGTGCTCGTGGGCACCGACACCCCGATGGGGCTGCTGCCCGGGGGCACCGGCAACCTCCTGGCCCGCAACCTCGACCTGCCCGTCGACGACCTCGGCGACGCGCTGCGTGTGGCGCTGACCGGCCAGAACAAGCGGGTCGACGTCGGGCGCCTCACCATCGACCAGTCCGGTGAGCACGAGCGTCCCGCTCAGCACGTCTTCCTCGTCATGGCCGGCCTCGGCTTCGACGCCGCGATCATGGCCGACGCCCCCGAGGGCCTCAAGGCCAAGGTGGGCCCGGCGGCCTACGTCGTCTCGGGTGCCCGCAACCTGCGCGGCCCACAGTTCCGGGTGCGGGTGCGGATCGACGACCGGGAGGAGTTCACCCGTCGCGCCCGCACGGTCGTCATCGGCAACTGCGGCAAGCTGCTCGGCGGGCTCGTGCTGATGCCCGAGGCCGAGCTCGACGACGGCCAGCTCGACACCGTCATCCTGTCGCCGCAGGGCGTCGTGGGCTGGGCCGCCGTCGCCGCGCGCATCGCCTCCAAGAAGCGCAAGGGCCACGAGCGGGTCGACCACTACACCAGCGAGACGATCCGCATCCGCGCCGACCGACCGCAGGAGGTGCAGGTCGACGGCGACACCCTGGGCAAGGCCCGGGCCATCAACGCCGAGATCGTCCCCGGCGCCCTCGTCGTCCGCGTGGGATCCCCCGACTGATGGGGCAGCGGGACGCCTCCTCGCCCGAGCCGAGCCGGCTCGTGCGGTTGGTCCGAGGGGTCGGCGCCATGGTGGTGTTCACCCTGCCGGTGCTGTTCCTCGGGTTTGCCGTCAGACAGCAGTTCGACCCCCTGATCCGGTTCGACAAGCACGTCATCAACGTCGCCACCAGCGCCACCCGTGAGGCCGGCCTGGCCGGCTTCTTCGTCGTCATCCAGACGGTCAGCCAGCCGTTCCTCGTCTACATCGTGGCAACCGTGGTCGCGCTCTGGGCATGGCTGCGCCAGGGTCTGCGCAGCCGGGCACTGTGGGCGTTCGTCACGATGATGGTCGCCTGGAACATCGGCCTCCTCGCCAAGTCGGTCGTGCAGCGCGCCCGCCCGGTGGTCGACGACCCGATCTCGCACTCGCCGGGCTACTCCTTCCCCTCCGGGCACGCGTTCAACATCGCGGTGGTGGTGACCGTGCTGGTCTTCCTGCTCTGGCCGCTGCTCACCCCGGCCACCCGCAAGGTCTCCGTCATCGTCGCGGTCGTGGTGGCCCTCGTCGTCGGCATCGACCGGGTCATGCTCGGCGCCCACTTCCCTTCGGACGTGATTGCGGGATATGTGCTCGGTGTGGGTACTACCTTCTCCTCATGGCTCGGATTCATTGGCAAGAAGGCCGCGACCTCGTCACCCGGACCGTCCTCCCCGGCATAGCCGTCTGGGCGGTGCTGGTGGGCATCGGCTTGCTCATCACCGGCCCGCTGTCGTGGATCGACCACGGTGAGGACCGGATCTCAGAAGCCTTCACCCGGTCCAGGACGGACCTGCTCGACCCGTTCAGCGCCGTGTTCTCGCACGTGGGCAACACCGAGTACGTCATCGGTGTCTGCCTCGTCGTCGTCGGTCTGCTGTGGTGGCGCACCCGCGACCTGCGCTGGTCGGTCGTGCCGCTGGTCTCGATCTCCCTCCAGGCGACGATCTTCCTGTTCGCGACGATGGCCGTCGGCCGCCAGCGTCCGCCAGCCATCCCCATGGACTCCTCGCCGCCCACCTCGAGCTACCCCAGCGGGCACACCGGCGCGTCGACCGCCCTCTACTTCTCCTTGCTCCTGATGGCCTCCACGCGGATCGAGCGCGACGGCCTGCGCCGCCTCGCGGTCGGCGTCTGTGCCGTCCTCCCGGTCCTGGTCGCTCTGGCCCGGCTCTACCGCGGCGCCCACCACATCTCCGACGTCGTGGCCGGGCTGCTCAACGGCATCGTCTGCGCACTGCTCGCCTACCACTGGTGGAAGGCCACCCGGAAGGACAAGGTCGCCGCCAGGGCGAGGGCTGCCGTCCACTGAGCTGGCGTCCTGACCGCCCGCGCGCGCGACATCGGTACGAGCATCACCGTCCGCGCGCTGGCACCACCTCTCGGTGAGCCTGATCAGGGGGCGTGTGCACCGCACGGGTCGCGGTGGGAGTATCGACAGGTGCCCGAGCCCACGCCGCCCAACGCTCAGACCATCTCCTACCCGGCCTCCGAGGCACGCGCGCCACGCGGCGCGCTCGAGAGGGCCGAACCGCACGTCATCGTGCTGTTCGGCGCCACCGGCGACCTGGCCCGACGCAAGCTGCTGCCCGGCCTGGCCCACCTCGCCGCCTCCGAGCTGGCACCAGCCATCCGCGTGGTCGGCACCTCCTTGGAGGAGATGAGCGACGCGGAGTTCCGCGAGTTCGCCCGCACCGCCATCGAGGAGTTCGGCAGCCACCGGCTCACCGCGGAGCAGTGGGACAACTTCGACGACCACCTCGTCTACGTCCCGCAGTCCGCCGGCCCGGAGCAGCTCGCCGCAGCCGTCGCCAACGCGGAGGAGCAGCTGGGTCCGGATGCCTTGCGGCTGCACTACCTCTCGGTCCCACCCAAGGCCGCGGTGGCGGTCATCAAGATGCTGCGCGAAGCCGATCTCGTCGAGCGCGCCCGGGTGGTCATGGAGAAGCCGTTCGGGACCGACCTCGCGAGTGCGATCGCCCTCAACGACCAGGTGCACGAGACGTTCGACGAGCGGCAGGTCTTCCGGATCGACCACTTCCTCGGCAAGGAGGCGGCCCAGAACATCCTGGCGTTCCGGTTTGCCAACGGCCTGTTCGAGCCGATCTGGAACCGCAACTTCATCGACCACATCCAGATCGACATCCCCGAGACACTGGGCCTGGACCAGCGGGCCAACTTCTACGAGGCGACCGGTGCCTACAAGGACATGGTGGTCTCCCACCTGTTCCAGGTCCTGGCGTTCGTCGCCATGGAGCCGCCCACTGCACTGGAGCCGCGGGCGATCTCCGAGGAGAAGAACAAGGTCTTCCGGTCGCTGCTGCCGATCGAGCCGTCCGACGTCGTGCGTGGCCAGTTCGCCGGGTACACCTCCCTCGAGGGGGTCCCGCGCGACTCCGACACCGAGACCTTCATCGCGCTCAAGTGCGGCCTGGACAACTGGCGCTGGGCGGGCGTGCCGTTCTACCTGCGCACCGGCAAGAAGCTGGCCGAGGGTGCGCGCATCATCTCGATCGCGTTCAAGGAGGCGCCGCGGTCGATGTTCCCCACCCACTCCGGGGTCGGGAACGCCGGACCGGACCACCTGACCTTCGACCTCGCCGACGAGTCCAAGGTCTCCCTGTCGTTCTATGGCAAGCGTCCCGGGCCGGGCATGCGGCTGGAGAAGCTGTCGATGCAGTTCTCGACCCGCGAGACCGAACGGGCCGGTGACGTCCTGGAGGCCTACGAGCGGCTCATCCTCGATGCGATGCGCGGTGACCACACGCTGTTCACCACGGCCGAGGGCATCGAGTCGCTGTGGCAGCGCTCGGCCCCGTTGCTGGAGAACCCGCCCGAGGTGAAGTCCTACCCGCCCGGCACGTGGGGCCCCAACGCCATCCACCAGCTCATCGCGCCGCACGCCTGGCGCCTGCCGTTCGAACGCGCCTGGCGCGAGAAGTAGCCCCCGCGCCATACCCCCGCCGGACCCGCGCCATACCTCAGGCGCCCGCGCGCCATACCCGCAAAGCGGGGGTTGCTCGGCGACACGGGACTTGTCGGTGACGTATCGCGAGACAACCTCCGCTTTGCGGGAGGGTCGCGGTCAGGTGGTGCGCAGCGAGCGCAGCCAGCTCCGGGCGTCGCCGAACGCCTCGTCGGTCGTGTGCGGCGTGACCCGGACGGCGGTGCCGTGTGCCGCGGGGTAGCTCCCGAGGAACCGCACCTCGGCGCAGACCCGCTTGAGCCCGAGGAGCGCCTCACCGACGCGCTCGTCGAGGACGTGGCCCTCGATGTCGATGGAGAAGCAGTAGCTGCCCATCGACGCCTTCGTCGGGCGGGACTCCAGCCGCGACAGGTTGATCCCGCGCACCGCGAACTGCTCGAGCAGCGCAAGGAGACCGCCCGCGTGGTCGTCGCGCTGGAACAGCACCAGCGTCGTCTTGTCGGCCCCGGTCCGCACCGGCAGGTCACCCGGCCGCGCCACGAGGACGAACCGCGTCACCGCCGAGGCGTTGTCACCGATGTCCTCGGCGAGCACCTCGAGCCCGTGGTTGCCTGCGGCCACCGGGGCGCAGACCGCAGCCTGGTATGCCGCCTGCTCACCTCCGGCGCCGGCCAGCCCGGCCGCCGCGGCCGCGGTCGAGAGCGTCGGGACGTAGGTCGCATCCGGGAGCTCGACGTCCATCCAGCCACGGACCTGCGCCCAGGCGTGACTGTGGGTGCCGACCGCGCGGACGTCGCCGCGCGCCATACCGGGGCGGGCAGCGAGCACGAACGTGATGGGCACGAGCACCTCGGCGACCACGACCAGCGGGTCGCCGCTGGCGAGGGCGTCGAGGGTCGCGCTGACGCCGCCCTCGACAGAGTTCTCGATCGGCACCATGGCGCCGTCGACCTCGCCGGCCCGCAGCAGCGCGAGCGCCGCGTCGACCGAGCCGCACGGGCGGCGCCCGGCGCCTGCTGAAGGAGCCCACGCGTCGAGCGCCATCTGGGTGAAGGTGCCCTCGGGCCCGAGGTAGGCGTAGGACTGCGTGGTAGGGGTTGCGGCGGAGGCGGGGGCGGGGGCGTCATTCATGGTCAGGCCTCCAGGGGTCCGGTGCGGGCGGCAGCGAGGGCCTGCTGCTCCTCGGGGGTCAGGGTCGCGTCGGAGCTGCCCCGGACGACTCCCTTGGCGTAGGTGCGGGACTCACCGCGGGCGTGGATGGCCGAGAACACCAGCCCGTCGCCGCGGTCGTCGACCACGGCCGCGCTGAAGGACAGCCGTCCACCCATGTCGCCGAACGCGTCGTAGCGCACCACCGCGACATGACGCAGGGCCTGGGCGATGTCGGCCCGCAGTGCCGCGAGGTCACCGGCGCCGACCGGCCGCTGCGACTCCAGTCCGCGGACCTGCGTGCGGGCGCGACCGGCCTGCGTCACTGCGACCATCGCCACCAACAGTGCGAGCACGGCAACGACGAGCGCGACGAGGGTCTGCGAGGAGTCGGACACCCCGGAAGCGTATTGGCGCGGCGTGGATACAGTCGACGCGATATGGAATTCAGCCTCGCCACCGCCGCCATCGTCTTCGGCGCGATCTTCCTCGTGGAGCTCCCGGACAAGACCTTCATCGCCACCTTGGTGCTCTCCACCAGGTTCCGGCCGTTGTTCGTCTGGATCGGGGTGTCGCTGGCCTTCCTCGTGCAGACCCTCGTGGCGGTCTCGGTGGGTGGGCTGCTGGCCCAGCTGCCGAGGCGGCCGGTGGAGATCTTCGCCGCCGCGATGTTCCTCCTCGGTGGCGTGCTGCTCCTGCGCGGCGCGTCGAAGGCCGACGAGGAGGAGGCCACGACGGAGGAGGAGTTCTCCCACAAGGGGGCGGCCACCGCGGTGGGGCTCAGGGCCGTCGCCGTGTCGTTCGGCGTGCTGTTCCTGGCCGAGTGGGGTGACCTGTCGCAGATCCTCACCGCCACGATGGTGCTGCGCTACCACCAGCCGCTGTCCGTGTTCGTCGGTGCGTTCCTCGCGCTCGTCACCATCTCCGGGCTGGCGACCATCCTCGGCCGAGTGCTGCTGGCCCGGGTGCGGCTCGCAAACATCCGGCGTGTCGGCGGCGGCGTCTGCCTGCTGCTGGCCACCGTCACCGTCCTGGAGATCGTCGGCGTCTTCGGCGGCTGACCGACCCCGGTATGGCGGGCCGGCCCTCACCGGCGGCCCCCTCGCGCCGTACGGCAGTGGGCAGGTGCAAGGCCCACCAGAGGAGGGCGAGCGCGAGCAGCGAGCCGAAGGTGTCGGCATTCTGGAGCACCCGGCCGGGCCACTTCGGCCAGGAGGGCTGGTTGAGCCACGAGATGCCCCACCACGGCATGCGGCAGAGGAAGAACGCGGTGATCGCCCCAGCTGCCCACATCCGGCGGCGGTCGCGCCACGGCGCCGCCCCGAGGACGGCAAAGACCACGACGACCATCCAGTGCAGGTGGTGGATCCAGGCGACGGGTGACAGGAGCACCGCCATCAGCCCGACGGCGGCGACCTCGCTGATCGAGTCGCCGGCGCGCCAGGCGCGGCGGGCCAGCGCGTAGCCGATGACTCCCACGACCGCGACGAGGACGAGCCACAGGATGTTGCCGGCCAGGCCGTCGGGACCGACGCGCAGGAGGAAGCCGCGGATGCTCTGGTTGGACGTGCCGGCGTTGGGGCCGAGGCGGGCCGGGTCCTGCAGGGCACCACCCCAGAAGGTGAACGACGCCTCGGGCAGGACCAGCCAGGAGCCCACCGTCACGGCGACGGCGGTGCCGACCGCGGTGGCCGCCTCCTTCCACCGCCGGTTGACCAGGTAGTGCACGACGAACACGCCCGGGGTGAGCTTGATCGACATCGCGATCCCGACGAGGACGCCAGGAGGTATGCGGCGCAGCAGGCCGGGGCGCGGACTGCGCAGGTCCATGAGGCAGGCCAGGACCATGAAGGCGTTGACCTGCCCGAACCGCAGTCCGTCGGAGACGGGGTGCAGCCACAGCATGGGCGCGGTCAGCAGGGCGAGGGTCAGCGGGGCGAGCGAGCCGGTGCGGTGGATCAGGCGCCAGCCGGCATACCAGACGATCGCCGTCGTGGCGGCGACCTGGGCCAGCGTCCACAGCCACCCGATGACGCCGAACGGCAGGAACGCCAACGGAATCGCGACGATGGCGGCGAATGGTGGGTAGGTGAACGGCAACAGCTGCGGGGCCTCGGTCATCGCCGAGTAGATCGGGCGGCCGGTGAGGATCGAGACCCCGGCCTCGCGGTAGACCTCGACATCGACCTGCCACTGGTCCATCGGCCAGAAGACGAGGTAGCGCAGCACCGGCACCGCGGCCGCGAGCGCGATGACCACGAGCCCGAACGACCAGCGCACTGACGACGGCCACGAAGCGAACCGGGTGGCGAAGGCCCTGCCGTGGTGCACCGCCACTCGGGCGGCACGGGACCACCACCGTCCGGTGCCGCTGCCGGCGGGTGCCGCAGGGCGGGTCGTCGTCGTCACGCCCCCATTCTTGCGCGTGTGTCGACCAGTAGCCTGTCCCGGTGACCCGCCGCGCCCTGCTCTGCCTCGCGGGCCTGCTCGCCGCCATGACGGCCGTCATCGTCCCCGCCGCCGCCAGCAGTGCTACGAGCCCGGCCGGGCCGACGTCCGACCAACCTGCGGCCCGCGCGTCCGCGACCGGCTCGTCGGCCGCTGCCCCCACCCTCGCGGCGGTCGACCCGCTCAACCCGCTCAACCCGGTCATCCTGGTCGGGACGGGAGGGCTGACCTGGAGTGACGTCGACGAGTCGGCCACTCCGGCGCTCTGGTCGCTGCTGCGCGACGGCTCGACCGCGGCCCTGTCCGTGCGTTCGGTCTTCACCAACACCTGCCCGGTCGACGGCTGGCTCAGCCTCTCGGCCGGCAACCGCGCCGCGGCCGACGGCCCCGGCAGGAGCGGCGCTCGCCGCACCACCGACCCGTGTCCACCCATCCCCGTGGTCGACAGTGGGGTCGTCCCCGGCTGGAACGGTTACGTCAGGTCCGCGACCGACAAGAAGTTCGACTCCACCCTCGGCACGCTCGGGGAGACCCTCGCCTCCAACGAGCAGTGCGTCCAGGCCGTCGGCGCCGGCGCCGGGGTCGGTGCGGCATACCGTTCGGGCGCGGTGCCGCGCTACGCGTCCTACGACCCCACGAAGCTCACCGGGCTGCTGTCCGCGTGCCGGGTGACCCTCGTGGACGTGGGCGCGCTGCGCGACCCCGCCGACCTGCCCGTGGGCGAGGTCGCCCCCGTGGGCGCCGGCTCGCGAGCGAAGCAGGCCGCCGCCATCGACCAGCGGATCGGCGAGGTCCTCGCGGCCGCTCCGAGCGGCTCGGACGTCGTCGTCGCCAGCCTGTCGGACGCCGGGAGCAGCGAGCGCCTGCGCCTCGTCGCCGCGAAGGGTCCGCACTACGGTCCCGGCACGCTCACCTCGAAGTCCACCCGCCAGCCCGGGCTCGTGCAGGCGGCCGACCTCACCGTCACCCTGCTCAGCGCCGCCACGGTGCCGGTGCCCGGCTCCCTCGGTGGGGCCACCCTGACCCGGGGCTCCGCCGACGCCAACTCCGCGGAGGCGGCTCGCGACCGGCTCCGCGCCCTGATCGACTTCGACGAGGCCAGCCACGAGGTGCACTCGCTGGTGCCACCGTTCTTCAACGGCGTCGTCTACACCCAGATCGCGATCTACCTGCTGGCCGCTGTCGTCTGGCGCCGCGACTTCGGCTCGACCCAGCTGCGCCTGCGGCTGCTGCGGATCACCCGGCGCGTGGCCATCGTCGCCGCCACCGTGCCGGCCTCGACGTTCCTGGCCAACCTGATCCCGTGGTGGCGGTTCCCCGTCCCGATGCTGGCGATCGTCGCCTCGGTCGGGTTGTTCGTGGCGATCATCTCGGCGATCGCGTTCCTGGGGCCGTGGGGCCGGCGCCTCACAGGTCCGCTCGCCGCAGTCTCCCTGGCCACCCTGCTCGTCCTCGGCGGCGACATCATGTCCGGGGGTCGCCTGCAGATCTCCTCGCTGATGGGCCTGCAGCCGGTCGTCGGCGGCCGCTTCTACGGCATGGGCAACGTGACCTTTGCGCTCTTCGCCACCTCGGCGATCCTGCTCTGCATCGCCGTGTCGAGCTACTTCGTCAAGCGTGACCAGCCTCGACGGGCCGCCCTGGCCACGATCGTCATCGGGCTCGCCGCGGTGGTCGTCGACGGCTCCCCGGCCTGGGGTGCCGATGGTGGCGGCCCGCCGGCCCTCCTGCCCGGCCTGGCCTACCTCGTGCTCGCCATCCTCGGCATCCGGATGACGTGGAAGCGCGGTGCGCTGATCGCGGCCGTCACTGTCGGCCTGTTCCTGCTGGTCGGGTTCATCGACTCCCTGCGCGCCACCGAGAACCAGTCGCACCTCGGCCGCTTCTTCGACTCGCTGTTCACCGGCGGTGCGTGGGACATCGTCAGCCGCAAGCTCGAGCAGAACATCGCCATCCTCTTCGGCAACTACCGGCTCGCCCTGCTCGTCCCCATCGCGCTGGTGTTCGTCATCTACATCCTCGCCCGGCCCACCTCGTGGGGGTCCCGGGCCCTGGAGCGGTCGTATGACGCGTGCCCGACGCTGCGGCCCGGCCTCATCGCGCTGCTCGTCATGCTGACCATCGGCTTCGCGATCAACGACTCGGGCGTGGCCATCCCGGCCAACGGCGCGATCATCGCCGTCCCCCTCATCATCGCGGTGAGCGTCAGGGTGCTGGAGGACGAGGCGCGTTCGCTCGCGACGACCCGCGCCCAGCGGCGAGGGTGAGCCAACCCCATACGGCCAGCACGGCATACGGCACCAGGCGCCGGCGCACGCCGAGGGTGACGCGTTCGACGGCGTGGCTCATCCCGACGACGCGGCCGGGTACGTAGGCCACGGCCATCGCCACCAGGCGGCCGAGGAGGATGAGGTCGAGGACGCTCGGAGCCAGCAGCGGCAGGGCCACCCAGACCAGCAGGTCGTACCACGGCAGCGAGTAGGGCGCTGCGAGCGTGTAGGCGGCACTGAGGACGACCACCCAGCGCGCCGCCGTGCCGGTGGCGGTGGCGGGCGCGAGCCCTCGGGTCACCCGGGCGAGGAGGACCACGAAGACCACTGCGAGCACCACCGAGGCCAACGCGACGAGGTCGCGCGCCGTGCTCGCGGCCATCGGCCCACCGGCCAGCCACTCGAACAGCAGCCGCCACGGCGTCGCGAGCGAGATCGAGCGCCGGGCCCGGTCGAGCTGGTCGAAGACGTGCGGTCCGGCCCACAGGTGCAGCGGCACGACGACGACCAGCGCGCCGACCACGAGCGTCAGGGCCCGGCGGACGAACCCGCTCCGCTCGTGCACCCACCACGCGAGCAGCAGAGCGACCCCCGCGATGCCGTAGGTGATCTTCGTCGACACCGCCAGGCCTCCGACCACACCAGCGGCGAGGGGGCTCCGTGCAGCGAGCACCATGGCCGCGAGCGCGAGCGCGGCCGCGAGGAGGTCGACGTGGGCGCCGAGGACGCCGATGCCGAAGACCAGCGGGTTGAAGGTCCACAAGGTGTCGACCCTGACCTGCGCCGCACCGGCGCGCAGGAGCAGCAGTCGTACGAGCACCCACGCGAGGACGACGAGCAGCTGCCACACCCATACGGTCTGGCGCAGGTTGGCACCGCCCACGAACGAGGCGAGGGCCTGCAGAGCCGTGGCGAACGGTCCGTAGACGCTCACGGTCCCGGTCCACGGCGGCTCGACCGCACCCGTCACCGGGTCAGAGGCTGACCAGGCGTCAGGGGCGATGAGGTAGGGGTCGCCGCCCTGGGCGGCGATGCGCCCGTAGGCCGCGTAGTTCGTGTGGTCGGCCGAGCCGAACGGGCCGGTGAGCAGGGCACCCACGCCCAGCAGGAGCGGCCAGCCCCAGCTCGACCACCTCGACCACCGGGCTGCAACGTGGTTCGCCGCGCTACTGGCGCTCCCCACTGCCCGGGCTGCAGCCTTCTCCACCGGTTCCCGTCCGGCTGCGAGGAGCCGCAGCAGGACCCCGGCACCACCGAGGAGGTATGCCGCCCACAGCAGTCCGGTGACCACCGCCGAGGACGGCGCCCACGCCAGGTCCCCGGGCGCCCAGCCGCGCGGCCCGAGGCCGGGCTTGGCCGCGTTCGGGCCGGCGACCCCGACCAGGAGCAGCAGGGCGAAGGACACTGCGACCGCAGCCGTCCCTGCCCGCAGGCGAACCGACTTCCCCATGAGGTGCAGTGTGGTTCAGCGCAGTCCGCGGCGCGCTCGACGACGCGCCAGGGCCAGCGCCACGTCGCGGTACTGCCGGGCCCGGTGCAGCTGCCCGCGCCAGTCCTTGCCGCTGACGCGGTGGTGCAGCTCGCAGGGCACCTCCTCGACGCGCAGGCCGGCGAGCAGGACGTCCACGGTCAGCCCGACCTCCACGCCCCACCCCCGGGCGAGCGGGGTGGCGGCGTCGAACGCAGCACGCGAGATGTACCGCATACCCGACAGCGGTTGGACCGCCGAGAAGCCGGTGAGCTGCTCGATCCCCTTGCGCGCCAGGCGAACCACGAAGCCGTGTCCACCACCTGCGGCCTTCTGCGGCGGGAGGGTCGCGATCGTCATGTCGGCCCGGCCCTCGAGCACCGGTGGCACGAGGACGCCGAGGTTCGCGGCGGATGCCTCGAGGTCACCGTCGACGAACAGCAGGGGACGCGGGTGGTCGCCACCCTCGACGCCCTCGTGTCGGGCGACGTAGGCGGCGCCGGTGGTCATCGCAGCAGCCTTGCCACGGTTGCGGGCGTGTCGCGCCACCTCGGCGCCCGCCGCCCGGGCCAGCTCGGCCGTCCCGTCGGTGCTTCCGTCGTCGACGACGACGACGAGGTCGACCCCCGCGATGGCGCGGACGGCAGCGACCGTGGTCGTGATGCGCTCCGCCTCGTCCTTGGCCGCGATGATGGCGGCGACGCCGGGAGCCCTCATGTCAGCGGAGGGTGACCTGGCGGCTGAGCAGGCCGGACCTGGCCCGACGCTCGTCCGCGGTGAGGGTCTGCGTCGAGGCGGCCGCCGTGGCGTAGCGCGTCATGAAGTCACCGAGGGCGGCCTCGTAGTCGGTCGACGTCTTCTCGGGCTCGAGGTCCCAGACCGGCACGAGCAGGCCACAGGCGCGGAAGGCGCCGAGCAGCCGGGTCGGGCCGCCGAGGCCGCTCTGCGCGGCGGCGTGCAGCCGGGCCAGGGCGTCGGTCGCCGTGTCCTCGTCCTCGGGCAGGACCAGGCGGATGTGGGTGCGCTCGCCGATCCGGCACCAGTAGGCCGAGGCGGCGGCGTCCATCTTGACCGTGGGGATGACTGACTCGTTGGCACGCTCGAGCGAGGACTTAGCGTCGTCGTCGAGCTCGCTGTCGCCCACCCAGAAGTCGAAGCCCTCGTGGACGGTGACCTCGAAGGGAGCCGAGGTCTCGAGCAGGTCCTGCAGGCGCGGGCTGTCGGCTGTTGCGCCAGCGGTCGACGTGATCGGGGTGCCCTGCTCCGCGGCGACCGCGGCGAGCAGACAGCCGGCCAGGTCGCGGGAGGCGTCACCAGAGACCGAGCCGGACTGGGTGCCGATCAGGACCGTGCCGTCGGCGCGGTGCAGACCCGGCCAGGCCATCGGCAGGACCGTCGCGACCGTCACCTCGGCCGGTGCCCCCTCGGGCGCCTTGCCCCGGGCGAAGGACACCGAGGCCGTCGCGGCCGGGAGGATCTCGCGCATGGCCACCCAGTCGGTCTCGTTCGGCAGCCCCTCGAAGGGGCGTGAGACGAACGGCACCGCCTCGACCTTCGTGCGTGCAGCCTCGCCGGAGCCCTGGTCTGCGCCGTGCTTGCGGCGCCGTGATGCCTTACCCATGGCGCAAACCCTAGTCGGCGCTGGGTCAGCGGCTGCGTCGGCGCGAGGGCCCGCCGACAGAGGCCCACACGGTGATGCCGGTGCGGTCCTCGGTCACACCCCACTCGTGGGCGAGTGAGCGCACGATGCGCAGGCCACGCCCTGAGGGCGCCCAGACGGTGCGCGGGGCTGGGCGGGGGGTGCTGTCGCCACCACCGTCGGTGACCTCGACCTCGACGACCCCGGACTTGACCTTCCAGTGGACCCGCAGGTTGCCGTCCGAGAGTGGGCGGGCGTGCCGCACGGCGTTGGAGACGAGCTCGGAGATGACGACCTCGGCCTCGTGGACCACGTCAGCCTCGACGGCACGGGACTCGAGGTCCTCGACCAGGATCTTGCGCACCTGCGAGACGCTCGTCGCCCGCCACGGGACCCGGACGGTCCGCGCACAGTCGGTGCCGCTGTTCCTGGGCACGGGCACGGACCGCACAGGGCGGTCTGGGTGGGGTGGTGCGCTCATGCCGGGCCCTTGATCCCCTCGTTTGCGGTCGTTCAGGTTCGGAGACTATCGACTCGCGCGCACAGCGTCGAGCACTGCCGCGGGATGGTTGCTGATGATCGCCTCCACGCCGAGGTCCAGACAGAGCTGTACGTCGCCGGGATCGTCGACCGTCCAGGCGTAGACCTCGTGGCCGTGGCGGTGCTGACGGGCCACCGTCCCCGGCCAGCGGCGCACGAGCTTGATGTCCAGACCGACGGCGTGCACCCCACGGGGCAGTGAACCGTCACGGAACCGCAGGGGCACGGAGTCCTCGACGAGCAGCACCGCCGGCACGTCGGGACAGAGCTGGCGCATCCGCTGGACGGCCAGCTGGGAGAAGGACATCACGCGCACCCAGTTCCTCCCCGGCCGGCGCGGCTCGTCGAGCCCGAACTCCTTGAGCACCTTGGCGAGCTGACGCTCGACCAGCCCGGCATATCGCGTCGGGTGCTTGGTCTCGATGACCAGACCGATCGGGCGGTCGCTGGCGCTCATCATGATGAGCAGGGCGCGCAGGGTGAGCAGCATGTTGCGGTCCCGGTCGGGGAGCTCGAGGTCACCGCCGTGCTCGTCCTTCCACGAGCCCCAGTCGAGCCCCTCGAGCTCGGCCAGCTCCAGCGTGGAGACGCTGCCCCGACCGTTGGACGTCCGGTTGACCCGGCGGTCGTGGACGCAGACCAGGTGGGAGTCGGCGGTGAGCCGGACATCGCACTCGAGGGCGTCTGCCCCCTCCTCGATCGCGCGCCGATAGGCCGAGAGGGTGTGCTCAGGTTCGGCCAGGCTCGAGCCCCGGTGGGCGATCACCAAGGGGGTGGGCCGGGGGAAGGCTTCAGACCGCGCGGACACGGCGTCGTCGAGCACGCCACCATGGTTCCATATCGGGCACGGTCGCGTCGGTGGCCCACGCGACTCACACGCAGGGAGGTTGGCGCGTTCCATGGCTGTGAACCTTCCTGCCTTCCAGGCCCTCGTCGACGCCCACTGGCGCGACGTCGCCCGACTCGCCCATGCCCTCGCCGGCCCGGTCGACGGAGACGACGTGGCCCAGCAGGCGTGGACCCAGGCCTTGGCGGCATACCCGTCACTGCGCTCGGCCACCAACCTGCGCGGCTGGCTGCTCACCATCACCCACCGCTGCGCCATGGACGCCCACCGCGGTCGCGGCCGCCGGGCCGTCCCCCACGACGACCTCGCCTCGCTGGCCACTCGAGAGCCCGCCGTCCCTGCTGTGGATGCGGACCTGCCCGACACACGGCTGTGGTCCGCGGTCGACGCCCTCTCCCCGCGGCAGCGCGAGGCCGTCGTCCTCAAGTACGTCGCCGACCTCGACCACCCCACCATCGCGACCGCGCTGGGCTGCTCGCCCGGGATGAGCCGCCGTCTCGTCAGCGACGCCCTCGCAACGCTGCGAAAGGACCTGCCATGAACCACCGCACCTCGCCCGCGACCGACCTGGTCGCTGCCCTGGCGGACTGGACCCCCACCTTGCGGCCCCCCGTGCTCGACCCGAGCGATGTCTCGTACGTCGTCGAGGACACGGCCATCGGTCGGATGCTGCTGGCCCGCAAGGCTTCTGGAGCCCTGGTGGCCTCGACCTTCATCGCGTCATCCCAGGACGAGGACGTCGTCCTGACCCGGCTCGCGGCGAAGATCTCACCGCGCGTCCTGCGCCAGCCGCGCGAGCTCGACGAGGCGCGGCGCGAGCTCGACGACTACCTCGCAGGGCGCAGCCGCGGGTTCACGCTGCGCACCGACCTCGCGCTCGGCTCCGAGTTCCAGCGCCTCGTCCTGCCCGCCCTGGCCTCGGCCGTGGGGTACGGCACCAGGGCGACCTACGGCGAGCTGGCAGCCCGGGTGGACCGCCCCACTGCAGCCCGCGCCGTCGGCGCCGCCCTCGGCGCCAACCCACTGTGCGTCGTCCTCCCGTGCCACCGGGTGGTGGCTTCGTCGGGCGCGCTGACCGGGTATGCCGGTGGGCTGGCCGCCAAGCGGTTCCTCCTCGACCTCGAGGCGGGCGCAGCGTCGGGGTAGCGGCAGGACCAGCCCCAGGGGTCGGCGGTCCGCGCCCTCGACCTCGCGCACCGTGGCCCGACTTCGCGCACCTGTGAGGTGCGCGAGGTCGTCAGCAGCTGCGCGAGGTCGGTGGCCGGGGATCGTCTGTCGGGTCACGCTGCTCGGCCGGCCTCAGGCGGTGACGGTGACGCCCTTCCAGAACGCGACCCGGTCGGTGAGCTCCTTGGCCGCGTCCTTGGGCTCGGGGTAGAACCACAGGGCGTCGCGGTTGACGTCGCCGTCGACCTCGATCGAGGCGTAGGACGCCGTGCCCTTCCAGGGGCACACGCTGGTCGTGCCGGACTCCCGCACGAGGTCCTCGCGCACCGAGGCTCGGGGGAAGTAGTGGTTGTTCTCCACGACGACCGTGTCGTCACTCTCGGCGATGACGGTGTCGTTCCAGATGGCGCGCATGTCCAGCTCCTGACGTCGGTGGTGTCCGGTCCATCGGTCCAACCGCTGCCGGGCAACCGGTGTTCCCACGACAGGCGGCCCCAGTCCGGCACCGCGCGCCCCTGGAGTCGACTCCGCGC
>JBDSKZ010000164.1:0-6895 GCA_039916625.1 Pedococcus sp. | reverse complement strand
CACAGCCTCGGGGGCATCGTGGCCGCCGGGCTGGCGTCGTCGGCGCAGTTCCGGGCGGCCCACCGGGTCACCCACGTCGTGACCCTCGGGTCGCCCGTCGCCCGGGTGCCGGTCCCGCCGGGGGTCCGGGTGCTGTCGGTGGAGCACCGTCAGGATGCCGTGCCGCGGCTCGAGGGTCGGCCCAACCCCGACCGGGCCGGCTGGGTCACGGTCTCCCGCGACCTCGAAGGAGCCCCCCAGGCCGACTTGCGGGCGAGCGCGGCGCACCGCTCCGAGCGCTACGTCGAGACCGCGGCTGCCGTCGACGCGTCGGAGGACCGTTCGGTGGCCGGGTGGCGAGCGAGCGCCGGCGCATTCTTCGCTGGGCCTGACCAGACGTCGACCGCGGTGGTTCGCGACTACCGCATCGCTCGCGTCGGGCCCGCACCCTGATGGCACAATCCGACCCGTGAACCCGTCGACCGCCATGGCCACCGTGCTCGTCGACGAGCTCGTGAGGTCCGGTGTGCGCCACGTCGTGCTCTGCCCCGGGTCGCGGTCAGCCCCCTTGGCGTATGCCGCGCAGGCAGCCGAGCGCGCGGGTCGACTCACGCTGCACGTCCGCGTCGACGAACGGGCTGCCGGATTCCTCGCTGTCGGGCTCGCCAAGCTGACCCGGGTCCCTGCGGTCGTCATCACCACCTCGGGCACGGCTGTCGCGAACCTGCACCCCGCAGTCCTCGAGGCCCACCACGGGGTGGTTCCGCTCATCGTGGTGTCAGCCGACCGGCCGGTGGAGCTGCGGGGCACCGGGGCCAACCAGACGACGGTGCAGCCCGGGATGTACGCCGACGCCGTCCGGTGGTCGGTCGACGCCGCGGCTCCCCAACGGCTGGCCGGTGAGGTGGCCCGCTGGCGCGCTCTCGCTGCGGCCGCGGTGCGCCACGCGATCGGCGCCGTGGACGCAGCCGAACCCGGTCCGGTCCACCTCAACATCCAGCTGCGCGAACCCCTGGTCCCGACCGACGAGGAGCCGTGGCCAGAGCCTCTCGATGCCGAGGGAGTGGACGACTCTGCGCACGACCCCGCGGACGACTCTGCCGCCGAGTCAGCGGCCGAGGGTGGAGCCGTCGGTGTCGAGGCTGTCGCGCGGACCTTGGTGCTGGTGGGTGACCTGCCAGAGCCGGACCAGTTCGAGCGAGCTGTCCGTTGGGCGAGCATCCGGGGGTGGCCCGTGGTGGCCGAACCCTTCGGCACGCATCCCCGGCCCGGAGTGCTGCCGCACGGTCCGCTGGTCCTGTCCGACCCCGGCTGGCTGGACGAGCACGCGCCGGACCGCGTCATCGCGGTCGGGCGCCTGACGCTCTCGCGCCCGGTCGCGGCCCTGCTGCGCCGCCCCGGGACCCGGGTCGAGGCGGTGGGGGTGCACGGGTGGATCGAGTCGCGCCCGGACATCCACGCGGTTCACCCGGTGTCGGTCCTCGACGCACCCGCCACCAGCACCTCGGTGGACGAGCAGGACCACCGGTGGTCGCAGTCCTGGCGGGCCGCTGGCGACCGGATCACGTCGGCGCTCGCCGACGGCTCGGGGGAGCGTCTGCCCTGGCCGAGCGGGCTGGCCGTCGCCGAGGCCGTCCAGGGCAACCTGCCGCCGGGCGCCACGGTGTTCCTGGGGTCGTCCAGCTCGGCTCGCGACGTCGACCTCGCCGCTCCCCGTGCCGAGGCGCTGCGAGTGGTTGCTAGCCGGGGACTGGCCGGCATCGACGGCTGCGTCTCGACGGCGGTCGGCCTCGCACTCGCGGGCCACGACCCGGCGTATGCCCTCATGGGTGACCTGACCTTCCTCCACGACGCCAACGGTCTGCTCATCGGTCCGCTGGAGCGTCGCCCCGACCTCACGATCGTGGTGACGAACGACGACGGGGGCGGCATCTTCACCCTCCTCGAACCGGGCGAGCCAGAGCGGGCTGCCGACTTCGAACGCATCTTCGGCACCCCGACCGGAGTCGACCTGGGGGCACTGTGCGCCGCACATCACGTTGCGCACCAACAGATCTCGTCGCGGGCCGAGCTCGTCGACGCCTTGGCCCGGCGTCCTTCCGGCCTCACCGTCCTCGAGGTCGTCGTGGACCGCGCCGGTCACCGCGTGCAGCACGCCGCCCTGCGCCGAGCGTCAGCGGACGCGGTCAGGGAAGGTGGCGCAGCGGCATACCCCGCGCGATGAGGTCCTCGCGGAGGTGTCCGGGACCGGTGAAGTGGATCGAGTCCATCCCGGTCTCCTGCGCGGCCCGGACGTTGGCCGGGCTGTCGTCGACGAAGATGCAGTCGTCCAGCCCGGCCCGGTGACGGACGCGTTCCTCCAACACCTCGAAGATCTCTGCGTCGGGTTTGGCCACGCCTTCCTCGCCGGACACGATGATGTCCTCGAACAGGGCGAGGAACTCGAACCGTGCGACGGCCACGGGGAAGAGCTCGGCCGACCAGTTGGTCAGGGCGAACAGCGGGACCTGGGCGTCGTGCAGCTCACGCAGGATGGCCACGGTGCCCGCGATCTCGCCGACGAGCGAGGCGCCGAAGTGCGGGCGGTAGGCCTGGACCTCCTGCGCGTAGTGCGGGTGGGACTGCAGGGCCGACCGCTCCGCCTCGACCAAGGTGCGTCCGGCGTCGTTGGCATGGTTCCAGGCGGCGAAGTCGAAGTCGGGATCCGCCACGAAGGCGGCTGCCCGCTCTGCGCCGACGGCGGCCGCGATCGCCGGCACGGGGTCCCACTGGATCAGGACGTTGCCCAGGTCGAAGACCACCGCGTCAGCCGGCCGGGGTCCGAGGTCGCCGGCCGTCGTAGGTGTGCCCGCCACGTCCTCACCCCGCCGTGAGGGCGTCGCGCATGGGGACGAGCTTGGCGTCGGACTCGGCGACCTCGGAGTCGGGGTCGGAGCCCGCGACGATGCCGCAGCCGGCGAACAACCGCATCGAGGCGGCGTCATCGGGCTCGAAGGCACCGCAGCGCAGTGCGATACCCCACTCGCCGTCGCCCGAGGCGTCCATCCAGCCGACGGGACCGGCGTAGCGGCCACGGTCCATGTGCTCGAGCTGGGAGATCACGACGTCGGCGACCTCGGCGGGGGTGCCGCACACCGCGGCCGAGGGGTGCAGGGACGCTGCCAGGGCGAGCGAGGTGGCGCCGTCTTTCAGCACCCCAGCCACGTCGGTTGCTAGGTGCATGACGTTGGACAGGTGCAGCACGAACGGCGACTCGGGCACATTGACCGAGGAACAGTGTGGGCGCAGGGCGTCGGCGACCGACCGTACGGCGTACTCGTGCTCCTCGAGGTCCTTGCTCGACCGGGCCAAGGACCCCGCGAGCGCCAGGTCGTGGTCGTCGTCGCCGGTGCGCCGGATCGTGCCGGCGAGGACTCGGGAGGTGACCAAGCCCTTCTCCAGCCGCACCAGCATCTCCGGTGTCGCGCCGACAAGGCCGTCGACGGCGAACACCCACGTGGTGTCGTACCGCTCGGCCAACCGCTGCAGCAGCCACCGCGCGTCGATCGGCTCGGCCGCGGTGACCTGCAGGTCCCGCGCCAGGACCACCTTGTCGAGTTCGCCGTGGGTGATGCGGGTGACCGCCTCCTCGACGGCCCCGGCCCACTGCGCGGGAGAGAGGGCGCCGTCGGCGAAGGCGACGCCGGTCGGGCCGAGTGGCGTGGACTGCCGCGGCAGGACAGGGGAGGGAAGCTCGGCACTCGTGCCGATGGTGGTGACCCACCAGGCGCCGTCCCGTGCGCCCACGACCACCTCCGGGACGACGAGCGTGGCTCCGGACGGTGACTGGGCGGCATACGCGATGGATCCGAAGGTGACCGGCCCGGTGCCGGGCAGGCCCACCTCGTCGCGGACGACGGCGGACGCGACGACGTCGGACCACCACTGCTCGGCGAGGTCGAACCGGTCGGGTCCGTGCGCGGTGAACTCCAGGGCGCGCCCCCAGCCGACGAGTCCCTCACCACGGCGGACCCAGCTCGCGATCTCGCGCGGGTCACCGAGGTCCGGCAGCAGGCTGAGCAGGCGGCCCGGGTCGGTGAGCGCCACGGTGCGGGCCACGAGGGGGGTCCCCCGGCGGGCAGCCGTGGCGGGAGTGGGCAGGGTGCTCATGTCGGGGCCAGCCTACGACCGTCACGTATGGCGACTGCGCCAGGGATCGGGCCGGGGAGGCCTGCTCGTGGCCGGATGGGAGGATGAGGCCATGACGCGTGCCAGCCTCGAGAAGGATCCCCGTGACGTCGCCGCGATGTTCGACGACGTGGCCGGCAAGTACGACCTGACCAACGACGTGCTCTCCCTCGGGCAGGACCGGCTGTGGCGCCGGGCCGTGCTCAAGGCGGTCGCGGCGCAGCCCGGTGAGACGGTGCTCGACATCGCGGCCGGCACCGGGACGAGCAGTGAGCCGTTCGCGGACGGCGGGGTGAACGTCGTGCCCGCCGACTTCTCGCTCGGGATGCTGCGGGTGGGCAACCAGCGTCGCCCCGACCTCGGGTTCACCGCTGCCGACGCCATGAGGCTGCCGTTCGCCGATGACAGCTTCGACGCCGTGACGATGTCGTTCGGGCTGCGCAACGTCGCGAGCGTCGACGCGGCGCTGGGAGAGTTCCTGCGGGTGGTGAGACCGGGGGGCCGGCTCGTGGTCTGCGAGTTCAGCCAGCCGGTGAACCAGGCGTTCCGCAAGGTCTACACCGAGTACCTCATGCGCTCGCTGCCCCCCGTGGCCCGCAAGGTGAGCAGCAACCCCGAGTCCTACGTCTACCTCGCCGAGTCGATCCAGGCGTGGCCGGCGCAACGTGAGCTCGCGACGACGATCGAGGCGGCAGGCTGGTCGCAGGTCGGGTGGCGCAACCTCACCGGCGGCATCGTTGCGCTGCACAGAGCGGTGAAGGCACGGCGGTGAAGGCCGGGCGGTCAAGGCAGCAACAGGGTTAGGGCTGCCTTACTGGGAGGGCCGAGGAGGGCGGGAATAGACTCCGCTTTGAAGTTCGTGAAGTCGTTCACAAGCGGGTGAGGCAGGCGTGACACACACCATCAGCGAGGTCGCCGGAGGCAGCTCCACGCCCGGCGCACCCACGGAGACCGCCGACGTCATCGTCGTCGGTGCCGGACCCGCGGGCTCTGCGACCGCGGCCTACCTGGCCATGAGCGGACTGGACGTCCTCCTGCTGGAGAAGACGAGCTTCCCTCGCGAGAAGGTCTGTGGTGACGGCCTGACCCCGCGCGCGGTCAAGGAGCTCATCACCCTCGGCATCCCCACGCCCGAGGAGGACGGCTGGATCAAGAACCACGGCCTGCGGATCATCGGCGGTGGCATGCGCCTGTCCCTGCCGTGGCCGGACCTCGCGAGCTTCCCGCCCTACGGCCTGGTGCGCACGCGTCAGGACTTCGACGACATCCTCGCCAAGCACGCCGTCAAGCACGGCGCCCGGCTGCGTGAGGGCACCAACGTCACCGGCCCGGTCGTGGACTCCAAGGGTTCGATCGTCGGTGTGACGGCCAAGGCCACCGACGAGAAGGGTCGGGCGACCGGACCCGAGCTGCGATACACCGCACCGCTCGTCGTGGCGGCGGACGGAAACTCCTCGCGTCTCTCGTTGGCGATGGGTCGCGAGAAGCGTGAGGACCGCCCCATGGGTGTCGCGGTCCGCACCTACTACACGAGCCCCCGCCACGACGACGACTACCTCGAGTCGTGGCTCGAGCTGTGGTCGACCGACGCCAACGGCAAGAAGGTGCTCCTGCCCGGCTACGGCTGGATCTTCGGTGTCGGGGACGGCACGTCCAACGTCGGCCTCGGCATCCTGAACACCTCCAGCGCCTTCGGCAAGACGGACTACAAGGACGTCATGCGGCGCTGGGTCGCCACGATGCCGGACGAGTGGACCTACTCCGATGAGACCATGGTCGGCCCGATCCGCGGAGCGGCCCTCCCCATGGGCTTCAACCGCCAGCCGCACTACGACAAGGGTCTGCTCCTGGTCGGCGATGCCGGTGGCATGGTCAACCCGTTCAACGGCGAGGGAATCGCCTACGCCATGGAGTCGGGCCGACTTGCCGCCGAGGTGGTCGCTCAGGCCTTCGCCCGCACCGACGACGCACAGCGTGAGCGGGTCCTGCAGTCCTATCCCGGTGTCATGGCCGACTCGCTGGGCGGCTACTACACACTCGGCCGATACTTCGCCAAGATGATCGGCAACCCCGAGATCATGCGACTGGCCACGAAGTACGGCCTGCCGCGCACCACCCTGATGAAGTTCCTGCTCAAGGTGATGGCCAACCTGGCCGAGCCTCGCGGCGGTGACGCGGGGGACCGCCTGATCACCGCGCTGTCGAAGATGGCGCCCGACGCATGACCCGTCGTGCTTTCTCGGGGGCCACCCCTAGGATTGGTGCCCGTACGTCGCGGCACGGCTGCACGGCGCGCACGGACGCCACCCACGGCGTCGGCCAGGAATCCACACCAGACTTCAAAGATGACTTCGGAAGGGGAGTGGCACGGCGATGAGCAACCCCTACGTCCCCCTGCTTTTCCTGCTGGCGATCGGTGGCGGGTTCGCCGCCTTCTCGGTCTTCGCTGCCTCGATCGCGGGGCCCAAGCGCTACAACCGCGCCAAGCTCGACGCATACGAGTGCGGTATCGAGCCCACGCCCCAGGCGGCCGGTGGCGGTCGCGTGCCGATCAAGTACTACCTGACCGCCATGCTCTTCATCATCTTCGACATCGAATCGGTGTTCCTCTACCCGTTCGCCGTCGCGTTCGACCAGCTCGGTCTCTTCGCTCTCGTCGAGATGGTGCTGTTCATCCTGACCGTCTTCGTGGCCTACGCATACGTGTGGCGCCGCGGCGGCCTCGAGTGGGACTGACGAGGACTAGGAC
>JBDSKZ010000163.1:0-10309 GCA_039916625.1 Pedococcus sp. | reverse complement strand
CCTTCTCGACCGCGGACATCATCCACGGGCCCGAGATGAACATCGGCACCTTGCCGCTGGCGAAGTCGGGCTCGGTGGTCGGGGTCGCCGGGGCGGCCTTGTCCGAGATGCCTTCGTTGAAGTAGCTCTGGTAGTACTCGACGGCTTCCTTGATCTCCGGGGTGTCGAAGTTGTAGGCCTTGCCGCCGTCCTTGGTGAGGTCGGCGCCGTTGGACCAGGCGAACGGCATCACGCTCTGCCAGGAACCGGTCCCACCGGCCTGCAGTCCGATCCCCCACTTGGCGCCGGCCTTGTCCTGCATGCCCTTGGCCATCGCCTTGAGCTCTTCCCAGGTCTTGGGAGCCTCGGTGAAGCCGGCCTTCTTGGCGAGGTCGGTGCGGTAGTAGACCAGACGGGTCTCGACGTACCACGGGATGCCGTAGGAGGTGTCGCCCACCTTGGTGGTGTTCTGGGCACCCTCGAAGAACTGCGACGCGTCGATCGACGAGGGCGTCGGGTCGAGCGCGTCGAGTCCGGCGAACTCGCCCATCCAGGTGGTGCCGACCATGGCGGCGTCGGGCGTCTTGCCCGCGGCGATGGCGGTGGTGAACTTGTCGTGCGCCGCGTCCCACGGGATGGCGGTGACGTTGACCTTGGCACCCGGGTTGGCGGCCTCGAAGTCCTTGGCCAGGGTGGGGAGGTTCTGGCCCTCGGCACCCATCGCCCAGACCGTGATCGTGCCGGTGGCCTTCCCGGCACCGATGTCCTTGCCGGTCTCGGTGGCGGCACCGCCGCCACTGTCACGTCCGCACGCGCTGAGCGTGAGGGCGGCGGCGGTCAGGGTGGCGACCGCAATCGCAGAGGTGCGTCTCATCGGGGTGTCTCTCTTTCATCGGGGTGAGGGAGGGGACGGGGTATGCAGCAGGGTGCCGGCGCGCACGGGCGTCGCGGCAGAGGGAGGGTCAGGGCTGGACGCGGACGGCCACCGGCGGTGGCGGACATCCGCACGAGGCGCGGATGACGAGCTGGGTCGGGATGACCTGGGCGCCGCGCGGGGCTGCCGAACCGGTGATGCGTTCGTGGAGCAGGTCGACGGCGCGGGCTCCGAGCTCGCGGACCGGCTGTCGGACCGTGGTGAGGCCGGGCTCGACGTAGCGAGCGGTCATCACGTCGTCCCAGCCCACGACGGCGACGTCCTCGGGAACGCTCAGCCCACTGCCGCGCAGCCGGACGATGACGGCCAGGGCCAGCTCGTCGTTGGCGCAGACGAGGGCATCCGCGTCGAGGTCGCCGCGCAGCAGGCGGTCGGCGAGCGCCGTACCGTCCTGCTCGCGCAGCGAGACCGGCACTGCGGCGGTGGCGACCAGGCCGGCAGAGGTGTGCGCTGCGACGAAGCCGGCGTAGCGGTCACGGATGTCGGGGCCCGAGCGCGGGTCACCGACGAAGAGCAGGCGGGTGCGGCCGTGGTCGAGGACGTGAGCCGTGATCTCGTGGGCGCTGGAGGTGTTCTCGGCGCTGACCGTGTCGACCCCGGCGCCCTCGTCACCGGCGATGAGCACGACCGGCTTGGACCCACCGAGCGCCGTCACGGTCTCCTGCGGGATGGCGGAGGAGCCCAGCATCGCCAGACCGTCCACCCGGGTGGCGAGCTTGCGCACCGCACCGGGCAGGTCTGCCTTGCCCTCGGCAAGCATGAGGACGACGCTCTGGCCGAGCTCGGCGGCACGGTACTCGAAACCCATGAGGAGCTCGGAGTAGTAGGGACCTGAGAGCTCGGGGAGGACCAGGCCGTGGGCCTCGTGGCGGCGGACCGCCAGGCTGCGCGCGGCGGCGAGGGGCACGTAGCGCAGCTCGTCGGCCGCGTCGAGGACGAGCTTGCGGGTCTTGTCGGAGACGACCTGGCTGCCCTGCAGCACCCGGGACACCGAGGCGATCGAGACACCGGCACGCTCGGCGACGGAGTAGATCGTCGCCCCCGTGGGGTGTCTCGTCGGGTGTCCCGAACCGGTGGCCATCAGCTTGCCTTCCTCGTTGAAAGCGCTTACAAGAACTGGTCCGACTATGCCCGAGACGGCGCGGCAGCGCAAGGGGTCCGGCCTGGCGGGCCACCTTCCCGACGCCGGGCGACGCGCTGCGGTCAGTAGGCGAGGAGGGTGTCGGCCAGCTGGTGGTCGACGACGAGCCCCTGCACGAGGCGGCCCTCCAGGGCGGCTCGCACCGCCGGCCCCTTGGCGGCGCCCGAAGCCACCGCGATGACCTCCGGTATGGCGGCGAGAGCCTCCGCGTCGATGGTGATCAGGCGGGCAGCGACCTTGGGGCGCAACGTATTTCCCTGCGCGTCGAAGAAGACGCCGGCGATCTCGCCGACCACCCCCCGACCGGCGAGGTCAGCCTGCTCGGCGGGCTTGAGGTGGTCGTGGATGGTCGACCCGCCCGAGGCCCAGTGGCCGATCCCCACCACCGCCTTGGTCACGGCCGCTGCCTGCGCCAACCCCTCGGCCACCGCTGGCTGGCGACGCAGGACATCTGCGCTCCCCTTGGTGTCCAGGACGAACGGCGCGTAGAAGACGTGCGCCCTGCCACCCCCGAGACGAGCCGCCCGGCGGACGATGTCGACGGCGCTGCTGTCGAAGTCGGACAGCGCGATCGCCCCCGTCAGCTGGACCACCTCGACCGGCGGCAGGGACTTCAGGGCGCCGACCACGGCGTGGACGTTGCGCGACCACGGCAGACCGAGCACGTCACCCTCGACCACCACCTCGGAGACGAGGTCCGCGGCGGCCCTCCCGAGCAGCTGCCGCACCGCGTCGAGGTCCGCGTCCGCGGTGTCGACGACAACCGCATGGAGCAGTCCGTAGCGCTCCTGCAACCGGGCCGAGGAGTCCACGTCGAGTGACCCCTGCCGGACGATCTCGATGCGGACCAGACCGCGTTCTCGTGCCAGGTCCAACAGCCGGGCGACCTTGAAGCGACTGATGCCGAGCTCGTCGGCGATCTCCACCTTCGACTGGTCCTGGAGGTAGTGGCGGCGCGCCACTGCAGCGAGCAGGACGAGCCCGGCAGGTCCTTCGTCCACGTCACCACCACTTCCATCCGGTCCCACAGGGCTACTCGTCCGGGTGCAGCATCCTCGCGCCCGAGCACGGGCGCCAACTCCGCCGTTGACAGGCCCCCGTTGGGTGGGTTTACTCATACTTACTCGTTTGGGCATCATGGCGCTCGCATGAGCGCGAGTCAAACGACAGCCGTCAATGGCGACGGAGGAGGACATGTGCGTAGTCGAAACTCTCGGGCCGCGCTGGTCGCATCAGCGACCGGCCTGGCCCTCGGCCTCTCGGCCTGTGCCGGGTGGGGTGGCGGAGGGCTGGGCGGCGGCGGAGCCGACAGCATCAACGTGCTGATGGTCAACAACCCGCAGATGGTCGACCTGCAGAAGCTCACCGCCGACAACTTCACCAAGGACACCGGGATCCGCGTCAACTACACGGTGCTCCCCGAGAACGACGTCCGCGACAAGATCAGCCAGGAGTTCTCCAGCCAGGCCGGCCAGTACGACGTCGCCTCGCTGAGCAACTTCGAGATCCCGATCTACGCGAAGGCCAAGTGGATCGCCCCGCTGGACGAGTTCCTCGCCAAGGACACCGCGTTCGACCAGGCCGACATCCTCAAGCCGATGACGACCTCGCTGTCGAGCGAGGGCAGGGTCTACGGCGAACCCTTCTATGGCGAGTCCTCCTTCCTGATGTACCGCAAGGACGTCCTGGCGAAGGCGGGGGTGACCATGCCGGCCAAGCCGACGTGGCAGGAGGTCGCGGACATCGCGGCCAAGGTCGACGGTCTCGAGCCCGGGATGAAGGGGATCTGCCTGCGCGGCCAGCCCGGCTGGGGCCAGCTGTTCGCACCGCTCACCACCGTGGTCAACACCTTCGGCGGCACGTGGTTCGACCAGGACTGGACACCGCGCGTCAACGCCCCGGAGTTCAAGGAAGCCGTGCAGTTCTACGTCGACCTCGTCCGGGCCCACGGCGAGCTGGGCGCACCCCAGGCCGGCTTCACCGAGTGCCTGAACAACCTCGTCCAGGGCAATGTCGCGATGTGGTACGACGCCACCTCGGCCGCTGGTTCGCTCGAGGCGGACGGCTCCCCCACGAAGGGCAAGTTCGGCTACGCACCCGCCCCGGTCGTCAAGACCGAAAGCTCCGGTTGGCTCTACGCCTGGTCGTGGTCCATCCAGCAGGCCAGCACGAAGAAGGACAACGCCTGGAAGTTCATCTCCTGGGCGAGCAGCAAGGAGTACGAGGAGCTCGTGGGCTCCCAGCTCGGCTGGACGAAGGTGCCGGCCGGCAAGCGGGCCTCGACCTACGAGAACGCCGACTACCTCAAGGTCGCCTCGGCCTTCGCCGAACCGACCAGGTCCGCCATCGAGGCCGCCGACCCGGAGAACCCCGGCGTGCAGCCGAGGCCCGCGATCGGCATCCAGTTCGTCGACATACCGGAGTTCCCCGACCTCGGCACCCAGGTGAGCCAGGACGTGAGCTCGGCGATCGCCGGCAAGACCACCGTCAACGAGGCCCTCGACAAGGGCCAACAGCTCGCCGAGGACGTCGCCGAGCGCTACAAGTCGAGGGGGCAGTGATGTCGTCGAGCACCGCGACGCGAACCAGGTCCGAGCAGGCCCGCAACCCGGAGCCCAGCAAGGCTCTCAAGCGCTCTGGCAACTGGGCGCGCAGGGCGCCCCTGATGCCGGCCCTGATCTTCGTGATCATCATGACCCAGCTGCCGTTCGCAGCGACCTTGGTCATCTCGTTCATGAACTGGAACGCCTACTACCCCGACGAGCGCGGGTTCACCGGGTTCGACAACTTCGCCCGGGTGTTCACCGACACCAACACGCGGCAGGCTGTGTTCGTCACGATCCTGCTGACCGTCTCGGTGGTGCTGCTCAGCCTCCTGCTCGGCCTCGGCATCGCCTTGCTGCTGGACCGCAAGTTCCGGGGCCAGGGAATAGTCCGCACGATGATGATCACCCCGTTCCTCATCGTCCCGGTCGCCGCAGCGCTGTTGTGGAAGCACGCGCTCTACAACCCCGAGTACGGGCTCTTCAACGGACTGCTCAAGACGGTCTTCGGGGAGAACGCACCCCAACCGGACTGGATCACCAACAACCCCCTCATGGCGATCGTCGCCGCGCTCGTCTGGCAGTGGACGCCCTTCATGATGCTGATCCTGCTGGCCGGGCTGCAGAGCCGCCCGCTCGACGTGGTCGAGGCCGCCCGCATCGACGGTGCCAACTCATGGCAGATCTTCCGGTCCATGACCCTTCCGCACCTGCGCCAGTACATCGAGCTGTCCGGGTTGCTCGGCGCGATCTATGTGGTGCAGAACTTCGACCACGTCTTCACCATCACCAGCGGCGGTCTGGGCACGGCCAACCTGCCGTACTTCATCTACCAGACCTTCTACACCGCCCAGGACTACGGGCGGGCCTCTGCGGCCGGTGTCGTGGTCGTCCTCGGCACCATCATCATCGCGACCGCAGCCCTGCGCACCGCGTTCAGCCTCTTCAAGGAGGACTCCTGATGAGCACCACCACCTCCCGCAGCACCGACACGGACGCCACCACGCCCGCAGGCGGGTCCGGCTCAGGCTCCGGGGCCCGCGAGGTCCACTTCGCCAAGCCACCGCGCAGTGGGGTGCTGCTGTCCGGCGCCGCCTGGGTGATCGGGTTCTTGTTCGCCCTCCCGGTGCTGTGGATGATCCTCACGTCGTTCCACAAGGAGGCGGACGCCGCAAAGAACCCGCCGGACGTGTTCGCCCCCCTGTCGCTCGA
Organism: Pedococcus sp.; assembly: GCA_039916625.1. Taxonomy (GTDB): domain Bacteria; phylum Actinomycetota; class Actinomycetes; order Actinomycetales; family Dermatophilaceae; genus Pedococcus. The sequence goes on along the minus strand of JBDSKZ010000163.1, from coordinate 4,500 downwards.
CGGCTACCGCAGCTTCTTCGACGCCGGGCCGTGGCCGCCGCTGCTCAACTCGATGACGGCCAGCATCCTGTCGACGCTCCTCGTCCTCCTGCTGGCCTTCCCGGCGGCCTACGCCCTGTCGATCAAGCCGGTGAAGAAGTGGACGGACGTGCTGTTCTTCTTCCTCTCCACCAAGATGCTCCCCATCGTGGCGGGCATCCTCCCGCTCTACCTGTTCGCGCAGGCGGTGGGCCTGCTCGACAACATCTGGTGGCTGATCCTGCTCTACACCTCGATGAACCTGCCGATCGCGATCTGGATGCTGCGCTCGTTCCTCGCCGAGGTGCCGGTGGAGATGCTCGAGGCGGCTGCGGTCGACGGGGCCTCGCTCACACGCACGCTCAAGGACGTCGTCGCCCCCGTCGTGATGCCGGGTATCGCGGCGGCGGGGCTGATCTGCTTCATCTTCAGCTGGAACGAGCTGCTTCTCGCCCGGGTGCTGACCAGCACCGTGGCGGGGACAGCGCCAGTGTTCCTGACCGGTTTCGTGACCAGCCAGGGCCTGTTCCTCGCGAAGGTCTGTGCGGCGTCGTTCGTCGTGTCGCTCCCGGTGCTCGCCGCCGGGTTCGCCGCCCAGGACAAGCTCGTCCAGGGCCTGTCGATGGGGGCCGTCAAGTAATGGGGACCGACACCCCCGCTGCCGGGACCACCGCACCCGTCCAGCTCGCCCAGGCGCATCTCGGCGAGCTGGACCCTCGGGTGGCGCAGCCCGCATACGACCGCTCGGCGGTGACCGCGGGCATCGTCCACTTCGGTGTGGGCGGTTTCCACCGCGCGCACGAGGCGATGTACCTGGACGCCCTGATGAACGACGGGTCAGCCCTGGACTGGGGACTGTGCGGGGTCGGAGCGCTGCCGCACGACCGGCGCATCATCGACACCCTCAAGGCCCAGGACGGTCTCTACACGCTGGTCGTCAAGCACCCCGACGGTCGGCGCGAGCCGCGGGTCATCGGCTCGATGGTGGAGCTGCTCTTCGCTCCTGACGACCCGGACGCCGTGGTCGACCGGCTGGTCGACGAGCGCACCCGCATCGTGTCGCTGACCATCACCGAGGGTGGCTACCTCGTCAACCAGGTCACCGGTGAGTTCGACGCCGACGACCCGTCGATCCAGGCCGACCTGGTCGAAGGGGCGACGCCCGGCAGCGTGTTCGGCTACATCACGGCGGCCCTGGCCCGGCGGCGGGACGAGGGCCGCGACCCGTTCACCGTCATGAGCTGCGACAACCTCCCCGACAACGGTGACGTCGCCCGGCGGATGATCGGCGCCTTCGCGCGGCTCAAGGACCCCGGCCTGGCCGACTGGATGGAGGAGCACGTCGCGTTCCCCAACTGCATGGTCGACCGGATCACCCCCGTCACCACACCCCAGGACATCGAGCGGCTGCGTGAGGACTTCGGGGTCGAGGACGGCTGGCCCGTGGTCTGCGAGCCGTTCACCCAGTGGGCGCTCGAGGACCGGTTCGGGCAGGGCCGTCCGCCGTTCGAGGACGCCGGCGTCCAGATGGTCGAGGACGTCGTCCCCTACGAGCTGATGAAGCTGCGGCTGCTCAACGCCAGCCACCAGTCCCTTTGCTACCTCGGTCACCTCGCTGGCTACCAGTACGCGCACGAGGTCGCGCAGGACCCGCTCTTCGCCGGCTTCCTGCTCGCCTACATGGAGCACGAGGGCAGCCCGACGCTGCCGCCGGTCCCCGACGTCGACCTCGACGCCTACCGCCACGCGCTCGTCGCGCGGTTCGCCAACCCCGAGGTCCGCGACACCCTCGCCCGCCTGTGCGCGGAGTCCTCGGACCGCATACCGAAGTGGCTGGTGCCGGTGATCCGGGCCAACCTGCGCGACGGCGGCGAGATCGACCGGTCCGCGCTCGTCGTGGCGTCGTGGGCGCGGTACGCCGAGGGTCGCGACGAGCAGGGCGAGCCGATCGAGGTGGTCGACCGGCTCAAGGACCGCGTCATGGCGGCGGCGGCGCAGCGCACGCAGGACCCGTTGGCGTTCATCCGCGACCGTGACCTGTTCGGCGACCTCGCCGACGACGAGCGGTTCGCAGCGGCATACACCCGTGCGCTGGAGCAGTTGCACGATGTCGGCGCACGGGCGACGCTGGAGGCCCGGTCCGGCGACGACGCACGTCCCGCCTGACCCAGCGACGAGGGAGACCACGTGATGCGTGCCGCCGTCCTGAACCGTCCCGGCGAGGTCCACGTGGTGCAGCGACCCGACCCGATCCCGGCCACGGACGAGGTGCTGGTGCGCGTCCACGCGGTGGGCGTGTGCGGGTCAGACACCCACTACTTCGACCACGGCCGGATCGGCCGGTTCGTGGTGGAGTCGCCCCTGGTGCTCGGTCACGAGACCTCCGGGGTGGTCGAGGCGGTGGGCGCCGGAGTCGACCCCTCCCGGGTTGGTCAACGGGTCTCCCTCGAGCCCGGGGTCCCCTGCCGCGCCTGCGAGCAGTGCCTCGCCGGCCGCTACAACCTCTGCCCCGACATGGTCTTCCACGCGACCCCACCCGTCGACGGTTCGCTGGCCGAGCTCGTCGCGATCCACCACGCGTTCGCCCACCCGGTCCCCGACAGCGTGAGCGACGTGGCGGCCGCCCTGCTCGAACCGCTGTCCGTCGGCGTCTGGGCCTGCCACAAGGCTCAGGTCGGGCCCGGCTCGCGGGTGCTCATCACCGGCGCCGGCCCGATCGGCCTCGTCTGCGTCCAGGTGGCCAGGGCGTCCGGGGCCAGCGAGATCGTCGTCGCCGACCTCAACGCCGACCGCCTCGCCGTCGCCACCGAACTCGGCGCGACGCGCACCATCACCTCGGGTTCGGAGTCCGTTGCCGACGGGTATGCCGCCGAGCCGGCACCCGAGGTCCTCCTCGAGTGCTCCGGCCACCCCGGCGTCACGGTCGATGGGATCCGGGCGCTCGCCCCAGCGGGCCGGGCGGTCCTCGTGGGCATGGGCGGCGACGAGATCACCCTGCCGCTGTCGGTGATCCAGGAGCGCGAGCTCGTGGTCACCGGGACCTTCCGCTACGCCGGCACCTGGCCGACCGCCATCGCCCTGGCAGCCTCGGGCCAGGTCGACCTCGAACGCCTCGTCACCGGCCGCTTCTGCCTCGAGGACACCGCCGCGGCCCTGACCGCGGCCCGCGACACCGCAGGCGCGATCAAGTCGGTCATCGACCCCCGCCCGACCGCCGGCCGGTCAGCAGGCACCCCCGCAGCCAGTCCGGCAGCCAGTCCCACGGGCCACCCCACCGGCGCGAGCGAGACCACCGGGGCTCACGGTGGCTGACGCGAAGCGCACCCTCGTCGCGGGCGTCGACTCCTCGACGCAGTCCACCAAGGTGGTCGTCTGCGACGCGGCCACCGGCGAAGTGGTCCGCACGGCCCGCGCACCCCACCCCGATGGCACCGCGGTCCACCCCGACCGGTGGTGGGAGGCCTACACCGCCGCCACCGGTGACGACCTGCTCGCGGACGTGGCCGCCATCGCCGTCGGTGGGCAGCAGCACGGCATGTGTGCGCTCGACGGTGACGACGAGGTCGTCCGCGATGCGCTGCTCTGGAACGACACCCGGTCCGCGAAGGCGTCGCGCGACCTCATCGCCGAGCTGGGTGGCGCGACCGCCTGGGTGGACCGGGTCGGCTCGGTACCGGTGCCGAGCTTCACCATCACCAAGCTGCGTTGGCTCACCGAGAACGAGCCGGACCTTGCGGCCAAGGTCACCGAGGTGGTCCTCCCCCACGACTGGTTGACCGGCCAGATCCTCAAGCGGGGCAACGGGTTCGAGCGGTGGACCACTGACCGCGGCGATGCCTCGGGGACCGGCTACTTCTCCCCCGAGACCGGCGACTACGTGCCAGAGCTCCTGGAGCTGGCCTTCGGCCGCGAGGTGGCCACCCCTGCCGTCCTGGGCCCACACGAGGCTGCCGGCCGGACCGCGAACGGCATGCTCGTCGGTCCCGGGACCGGGGACAACATGGGTGCGGCGCTGGGGCTGGGCCTGCTGCCGGGTGATGTCGTCGTCTCCCTCGGGACCAGCGGTGCGGTGTTCGCCGACCACGGTTCACCGGTCAAGGACCCCAGCGGTGACGTCGCCGGGTTCGCGAGCGCGACGGGTGGGCACCTACCGCTGATGTGCACCCTCAACGCCGCCCGGGTCCTCACCGCGGCGGCGCAGATGGTCGGCACCGACCTCGCCGGGCTGGACCGGCTGGCTCTTGCCGCGGCTCCCGGCGCCCAGGGCCTGCACCTGCTGCCCTACCTCGACGGCGAACGCACGCCGAACCTGCCCGAGGCCACCGGGACGCTCGGCGGCCTCACCCGCGCCAACGCCACCCCGGAGAACCTGGCCCGTGCCGCGGTGGAGGGCATGCTCGCCAACCTCGCCGCCGGGGTCGAGGACCTGCGCGGGCTCGGGATCCCCGTCTCCCGGGTGCTGCTGATCGGTGGCGCCTCGGC
>JBDSKZ010000162.1:0-5881 GCA_039916625.1 Pedococcus sp. | reverse complement strand
GGCTGGGTTTCCCGATGAGCCAGTTCGACAAGGACGACGTCGAGACCCTCGGGCTGCTCAAGCTCGACGTCCTCGGCATCCGGATGCAGTCGGCGATGGCCCACGCCGTGCAGGAGGTGGAGCGGGTCGACGGGGTGCGGGTCGACCTCGACGACCAGACCCAGGTGCCGCTCGACGACGAGGAGACCTTCCGGCTGATCCGCACCAGCCACACCCTCGGCTGCTTCCAGATCGAGAGCCCCGGCCAGCGCGAGCTGATCGGCAAGTTCGGGCCGCAGCGCTTCGAGGACCTCGTCATCGACATCTCGCTGTTCCGACCAGGCCCGGTGAAGTCCGACATGATCACGCCGTTCCTCGAGGCGCGGCACGGGTGGAAGGAGCCCAGCTACCTGCACCCCACCCTCATCGAGGCGCTCCGGGAGACCGAGGGGGTCGTCGTCTTCCACGAGCAGGTGCTCATGATCCTCGCCGAGACGACCGGGGTCTCCCTGGCCCAGGCCGACGAGGTCCGCCGCACCCTCGGCACCCCTCGAGGTCAGGTGGAGATCGAGGCCTGGTGGCGACCGGCCGCCCTGGCCCGCGGCTATGGCCAGGCCGACGTCGACCGGATCTGGGAGGTGCTCAAGGCCTTCGCGTCCTTCGGGTTCTGCAAGGCCCACGCCGCCGCCTTCGCCCTGCCGACCTACCACTCGGCATGGCTCAAGACCCACCACCCGGCGGCATTCTTGTCCGGGGTGCTCACCCACGACCCCGGGATGTACCCCAAGCGGCTCATCCTCGACGACGCACGGTCGCTCGGCATCACGGTGCTCGGGCTGGACGTCAACGCCTCGACCGGTGCCTACCGCGTCGAACACCTCGACGACCTCGCCACCGACCTGCAGGTGCAGGCCTTCGACGAGCCGTCCGTGGCCTTCGACCGGGTCCAGCACGGGCAGGCCGACCCCGACCCCGACCTCGACCTCCCTGACCCTGACCTCCCTGACGCCCGCGGCTACGGCATCCGGCTGTCGCTGGCCGACGTCCGGGGCATCAGCGACGCCGAGGTCGCCCGCATCGTGGCCGGTCAGCCCTATGCCGGGCTCGCCGACTTCTGGCACCGGGCGCACGTCTCCCGGCCGGTCGCCGAACGCCTCGTGCTCGCCGGTGGGTTCGACGCCCTCTACGGAATGGGTTCGCTGGGCGGTCCCGGGGGGGTGCTTCCCCGTGTGGGGGGAGCAGGAGGTGGGGCCTGGGGTGGGATCGCAGGGTCCCGCGGTATGGGCAGTGGTGGCCTCGGGCGCCGCGGGCGTACCACCCGCCGCGACCTGCTCCTGCACGTCGCCGAGCTCGACCGCTACGGCCGGGCGCTGGACCGGTCGGCCCGGCGGACGGCGCCCCGCCGAGGCAGGGGAGCACGCGGCATACCGGTGGGTGGGCGGTCCCCGGACGCTGGGGTGGGCGACGGCTCGGGAGTGCGGGCGCTGGCAGCAGGGCAGTCGCAGGCTGCACTGCCGGTGACCGCTGCGCAGGAGCAGCCGACCCAGCTCACCCTCGACCTCGGCGACCGCCCGGAGCTCACCTCCGGCACGGGGCTGCCGGAGCTGACCGGTCCCGAGCGGGTCCGGGCCGAGCTCGACATCCTCGGCCTGGATGCCAGCGCCCACGTCGTCGACTTCTACGCCCCGCTGCTCGAGGCGCTCGGGGTGACCCGTAGCCGTGACCTGCTGCGCTCACGCAGCCGGTCCACGGTCTGGGTGTGCGGGGTCAAGGTGGCCACCCAGACCCCGCCGATCCGCTCCGGGCGACGGGTCGTCTTCCTCACCCTCGACGACTCCACGGGGCCGGTCGACGCGACCTTCTTCGAAGACGTCCAGGGGCCGTATGCCGCCACCGTCTTCCACTCCTGGATGATGCTCGTGCGCGGGGTGGTCCGCCGCACCGGGCCGCGGGGGATCTCGTTGCGGGCGACCGGTGCATGGGAGCTCACGCCGCTGTGGGAGGCATGGACCCGTGGCGGGCTCGAGGCCGTGCACGCCGCCATGGAGGACAGTGAACGCAGCGCCATCGAGCTCGCCGAAGCAGCCGAGGAGGTCCAGCGCGCCACCGGTCCGGGAGGTCGTCAGGTGCTGGTGCACGCCTCGGGTTTCCGGCAGTCGCCCTACGCCGACATCAAACCCGCAGGGCAGGACGTGCGCGGGTCACGGGCCCTGGCGCAGGACGACCAGGTGCCGGACAGCACCGGTGTGGGACAGCTCGCCCCGCCGCGCAAGCTGTGGCACTCCAGCCCCGGCAGCTCCGGCCACTAGGGTGAGCGTGAGGATTCGGCAGGGTCCGCAGCGCCCCGTGTTCCGACCGCATGACCAGACCCAGCACACCAGCACAGGAGGTGGCCACGGTGGCCGACGAGCAGTGGCGGACCCGACGCGGTGGCGTCGAGACGGCATTGCGGACCTCCGCGGTGTGGACCGCGGTGACAGGTCTGCTCGCCGCCCAGCAGGCGGCCCGTCCATCCGGTGACGACCGGCAGCTGCGAGTCCTGGACCTCGGTGGGGGCACCGGTGGGCTCGCCGTCCCCCTCGCCGAGCTCGGCCACCAGGTCGTCGTCGTCGACCCCAGCCCTGACGCCCTGGCGTCGTTGTCCCGGCGCAGCGCCGAGCGTGGGGTGGCCGACCGGGTCACCGCCGTGCAGGGTGACGCCGACTCGCTCGCCACCATCGTCGGTGACCGCCTCGTCGACCTCGTCTGCTGCCACGGCACCCTCGAGGTCGTCGACGACCCCCAGGCCACCCTTGCCGCCCTCGCCGGTGTGGTCGCCCCCGGTGGACACCTCAGCATCGTCGCCGCCCAACGCCTGGCCGTCGTCCTGGCACGCGTCCTGGCCGGCCAGTTCACCCAGGCCCACCAGGCGCTGGTGAGCGACGACGGCCGCTGGGGTGCGGCCGACCCGCTGCCGAGGCGGTTCGACGCGAGCACCCTCCGGGCGATGGTCGAACAGACCGGCCTGGTCGTCGAGGACGTCCACGGGGTCCGCCTGTTCAGCGACCTCGTCCCCTCGGCCCTCATCGACTCCGACGCGGACCGCACCGCGCTGCTCGACCTCGAGGCTGCCGCCAGCCGGCACCCCGAGTTCGCGTTCCTCGGCCAGCTCGGCGCAGCGGTCCACGTCCTCGCCCGCACGTGAGCCGTCGCCAGTTCACCCTGCCGTCACGCAGCGCGGACCGGCCCCCCGACGACACCGGCTGCACGGTGCTCCACGTCGACATGGACGCCTTCTACGCCTCCGCGTCCCTGCTGCGCCGTCCCGAGCTCGTCGGCACCCCGGTCATCATCGGGGGCGGCAACCGCAGCGTGGTGCTGTCCGCGACCTACGAGGCGCGCCGGTTCGGTGTCGCCTCGGCCATGCCCATGTCGCGGGCCCGCCGGTTGTGCCCCCAGGCCACGGTGATCGCCCCTGACCACGCGCTCTACAGCCAGATCTCCGCAGCCGTGATGGCCACCTTCGACACCATCACCCCGAGGGTCGAACCCCTCTCCCTCGACGAGGCCTTCCTCGATGTCGCCGGGTCGGTACGTCGTCTGGGCAACCCCGCGCGGATCGGCCAGCAGATCCGCGACACGATCCACGACGAGCAGGGCATCACCTGCTCGGTCGGCGTTGCCCCGACGAAGTTCGTCGCCAAGCTCGCCTCCGGCCTCGCCAAGCCCGACGGCCTGGTGGTGGTTCCCCGCGACGAGGTGGTCAGCTTCGTCCAGCAGCTCCCCGTCGGGGCGCTGTGGGGTGTGGGAGACAAGACCGAGGAGACGCTGCTGCGTCTCGGGCTGCAGACCGTCGCCGACATCGCGCACACCCCGCTGGACACGTTGCGCCGGGCGTTGGGGGAGTCGGCCGGGCCGCACCTGCACGACCTGGCGTGGGGGCGTGACCCCCGCGGGGTGGAGCCGCTGCGACGCGAACGCAGCATCGGCTCCGACGAGACCTTCGAGTTCGACATCGACGACCCCGTGCACATCCATCGTCAGCTGCTCAAGCTCAGCGACCGCACGGCGGCCCGGGTCCGTTCCGCCGCCATGCTGGGCCGCACCGTCACGATCCGGGTGCGGTTCGCCGACTTCACGACGATCACCCGCAGCAAGACGCTGCGCGACCCTACGGACGTCAGCCGGGAGGTCTACGAGACCGCGCGGAGCCTGTATGACGCGCTGGGCCTGCAGCGCGCCCGGATCCGCCTCGTCGGGGTGCGCATGGAAGGACTCGTGGACAGCGAGGGTGCCCCCATCCAGGGCCTGCTCGACGAGCCCGACCACGGCTGGCGCGAGGCCGACCGGGCGGTGGACCGGGCCAGCGCACGCTTCGGGGCCGGCAGCGTCCGTCCGGCCGCCCTGATCAGCGACAAGGCTCGAAGCCACGCGGCCCCGGGCCGACCCAGGGCAGGCCCGCCCGGGGCAAAGTGAGCGGGGGCTTTCGTCCTTGTCCGAGATCACCTCGACAGGTGCCGGCGAACAGATGGTGCAAGACCGCTGCGCGACATATCCTGATGGAGTCAGCGCTGGGCCACTGACGGGCAAAGATGCTCCTTCGCAGGCGCAACGAATCAGCAGCCTGGCGCGTTGGAGCACATGCACGCCGAACGCCAGGAGGTCACCGTGCCGCTCTCAGAGCACGAACAGCAGCTGCTCGAGCAGATGGAGCAGGCTCTGTATGCCGAGGACCCCAAGTTCGCGTCGCAGATGCAGGGCGCCGGTGCTCGAGCGGCCGCCAGGCGACGGGTGGCCATCGGCGTGGTCGGTGTGGTCCTCGGCCTGGCCCTGGTGCTCGTCGGCGTCAACACCACGATGTGGATCGGTGCCATCGGCTTCGCGGTCATGGTCGCCGCGGTGGCCTTCGCCCTCACCCCTCCCCGCCGCGGCAAGCCGGTGCTCGCCGCGGTCCAGCCCGACGGCACGGTGCGGCGCGAGCAGCCCCGTCCCAAGGCCGGGCAGGCCAAGGGCTCCAAGTCGCGCAAGACCTCCGGGTCCTTCATGAACCGGATCGAAGAGCGCTGGGACCGTCGCAAGGGCGGCTACTGAGGTCCCGCTCCGCCACGGGCACCACCGAGCACCGCACCACCGAGCCCTCACCGGTGCGGTGAGATCACGCTGCGACGAGTACGGCAACGACCCAGGTGGTCGCGATCGCCAGGCCGGCGAGCAGCTCGATGCCGATCGAGAGGAAGACCGCCCCGAGGGCGGCCCTGGTCGAGGCCCACGCGGCATACCGGTCGCGGGAGTGGCCGAGCTCGACGAGGTAGATCCCGCCGACGAACCCCAGCGCCGCCCCCAGGACGGGGATCACGAAGAACCCCACGATGGCGAGCACCACGGCCAGCAGCAGCGTCGTGCGCCGCACGCCGGCAGCGCGCATCCGCCGACCGGGCAGGGCGTACTGCAGCGCCATACCGGCGAGGTAGAGCACCGCGCAGAGCGCGAACACCCACCACCCGGGGGCTGACCCGGTGTCGAGGGCCCACACGAGCACCGCCGTGAGCACCAACAGGAGCCCAGGGAGCACGGGAACGACGATCCCCACCAGCCCGATCACGATCAGGACGGCGGGGACCCACACAGTCGCCTCCACGACGGGAGGGGTGGAGGGGCCGGTCTACCGTTCCTCGACCGGGACGGTGGACGGCGCCTCGTGGAGCCGCTCGCTCTCGTCCTGGATGTCAGCGTGCTCGCGCAGCTTCGGCAGGTGCTCACGTCCGTGGTGGGCGCAGAACAACAGTTCCCCACCAACGTGAAGGCGAGCGCGCACGTAGGCCTGGGCGCCGCAGCGGTCGCAGCGGTCGGCCGCGTTCAGAGAGGGTGCCAGTGCAGTGGTCACGTCAGCCTTCCTTCATTCGTCTGTCTCCATGAGACGTCC
>JBDSKZ010000161.1:0-21875 GCA_039916625.1 Pedococcus sp. | reverse complement strand
GCCGGCTCCTACCACCAGTCGCTCCTGCGCCGGTACGCCTTCCTCGACGACCTCGTGCCCACCATCCCGCTCGGCGCCGGTCGCCGGGCAACCGCCACCATCGCCCGCCATGTCGACGTGGAGGGCTATCCGTGACCAGCACTGCCAGCAACGCGCCATACCCATCAAGGAGAACGCCCATGAGGAACCGACCCACGATCCTGCTGGCCACCGCCGGCCTCGTCGGCGCCGCCGCGCTCGCAGCCTGCACGCCGGGCTCCAACGCCGACACGTCGGGCACCACCCCCACCGGTCAGGTGTCGACCGACGCCTCGAAGCTCGGTGACGTCACGCTGACCATCTGGGACCAGGAGGTCCGCGGCGGCCAGGCGGCCCAGATCGAGGAGCTCAACAAGGAGTTCCAGGCGAAGTACCCCAACATCACCCTCAAGCGGGTCACGCGCTCCTTCGACGACCTCAAGACGACGCTCAAGCTGGCGCTCTCGGGCAACACCCCGCCCGACGTCTTCCAGGCCAACAACGGCCGCCCCGACATGGGCTCGTTCGTCCAGGCCGGCCAGCTCGTCGCGCTCGACAAGTACGCCACCGCCTATGGCTGGGACAAGAGGTTCCCCGAGTCGGTGCGCAAGTACTCGTCGTACAGCCAGGACGGCAAGACCTTCGGTGACGGCAACCTCTACGGCCTCCCGCAGGTCGGCGAGGTCGTGGGCGTCTACGCCAACACCGACGTCCTCAAGAAGGCGGGTGTCAACGAGGTCCCGAAGACGTGGGCCGACTTCGAGTCCAGCCTCGGCGCCATCAAGTCGGCCGGGGAGCAGCCGCTGGTCCTGGGGAACCTCGACAAGTGGCCGGCCATCCACGTCTTCGGCACCGTGCAGGCCCAGACCGCCGAGCCCGACGCGATCCGCACCCTCGGCTTCGGCCAGAAGGGTGGCTCGTGGAAGACCCCGGAGAACACCAAGGCCGCGCAGACGCTCGTCGACTGGGTGGACAAGGGCTACTTCTCCAAGGACGTCAACGCCCTCGGCTACGACCCTGCGTGGCAGGCGTTCTCCAAGGGCAAGGGCGCCTACCTCATCGCCGGGACCTGGCTGCAGGCCGACCTGGGCAAGGCCATGGGCGACAAGGTGACCTTCACGCTCCCGCCGGCAGCGGCCAGCACCCCGGTCGCCACCGGTGGCACCGGCATCCCGTGGGCCGTCTCGAGCAAGAGCAAGAACCCTGACGCCGCCGCCGCGTACATCGACTTCATCACGAACAAGGACGCCATGGGCGTGCTCGCGAAGAACGACAACCTGCCGATCGCCGACACCGGGGAACAGACCGCTGGCGACGCTCTCGGCAAGGATGTCTTCGCGGCGTTCGGTGCCGCGGTGAAGGACGACGCGCTCGTGCCGTACCTCGACTACGCGACGCCGACCATGGCCGACACCCTCGGCGCCGCGCTGCAGGACCTGCTTGCCAAGAAGGCGACGCCGGACAAGTTCCTGGACACCGTCGAGAAGGACTACAGCGAGTTCGTGGCCTCGAACGGCTGAGGATGACCCTCCCCTCGACCACGGGTCGGCCCGCGCGCTCCGGTGCGCCGGGCCGACCCGACCGACCCCGGCAGGCCCTGCGCACTGTCGGCGGTCCGCCCGGCGAGCCCCGCAACATCGCTTGGCTCTACCTGCTGCCCGCGTTCGCGGTGTATGCCGCGTTCCTGCTCTACCCCTTGGCTCGAGCCGTCCAGATCTCGTTCTACGACTGGAACGGCAACACCCTCGCCACCTGGGCCGGTCTGGACAACTACGCCGAAGTCGTCACGGACGCAGACCTGCGCGCGTCGTTCGGTCACGCCCTGGTCCTCATGGTGTTCTACGCCGTGGTGCCCACCGTCATCGGGCTCGGCCTCGCCGCGATCCTCAACCGCGCCAAGGTGCGCGGGCTCGGCTTCTTCCGCACCGTAGTCTTCCTGCCACAGGTCGTCGCGATGGTCGTCATCGCCGTGGCCTGGCGCCGGATGTACGCCCCGGACGGTACGGTCAACGACCTGCTCGGCGCGATCGGCCTGGACTCGCTGACCCGCGGCTGGCTCGGCGACTACACCGCGGCGCTGCCCGCGGTGGGGTTCATCGGCACCTGGTTCGAGATCGGCCTCGTGACCGTCCTGCTCCTCGCCGGCATGGGGCGCATCCACGGTGAGCTCTACGAGGCTGCCCGCCTCGACGGTGCCGGCCCGTTCCGGGAGTTCTTCGCGGTGACCCTGCCGTCGGTACGCGGCGAGATCTCGGTCGCCCTGACGCTGACCGTCATCGCCGCCCTGCGGACGTTCGACCTCGTCTACGTCACCACCCGAGGGGGCCCCGGCACGACGACCTCGGTGCCGTCCTTCGAGGTCTACAACCGTGCCTTCCAGCAGGGCAAGGTCGGCTCTGCCGCCGCCATCGCCGTCGTGCTCACGCTGATCATCTTCGCAATCTCCTTCGCGATCACGCGCATCGCCGAACGGGACGACCGGTGAGGGTCTCGGGCGCCGAGCGGACCGGCAACTATGTCATCCTCATCGCCTTCGCGATCTTCGCCTTGACCCCGATCCTGACCATCCTCGGAGCCGCGCTGGGCCCGGACGACGCAGCCGGCGGGGTCACCTCCGGCGGTGTGTTCGGGCTGCACCCGGGCAACTTCGTCCAGGCCTGGGACATCGGCCGGTTCGGCAGCTACCTGCGGACCAGCCTGCTCGTGTCGACGACGGTCGTGGTGGTCAGCCTCCTGTTGTCGATCCTGTCCGGGTTTGCGTTGGGCACCATGCGGTTCCGCGGCGCGACCGCCGTCTTCTACCTCTTCCTGCTCGGGATCATGATGCCGAGCGAGGCGGTCCTCGTCCCGCTCTACTACGACCTGCGGGCGCTGGGTCTCACGGACACCCTGTGGGCCGTGGTGCTGCCACAGGTCGCCCAGTCGGTGGCGTTCGGGACGTTCTGGATGCGCGCCTACTTCCGCAGCTCCAGCCGCGCTCTCGTGGAGGCTGCGCGCCTCGATGGTGCGTCGACCTGGCGGATCCTGTGGCAGGTGCTCGTCCCGCTGGCTCGTCCGGCGATCGTCACCCTGACGGTGCTCATCTTCATGTGGACCTGGAACGAGTTCCTCATCCCGCTGGTCATGGTCACCTCCGAGTCGCTGCGCACCGCGCCGCTCGGGCTCGCCTTCTTCCAGGGGCAGTACACGCAGGGCTTCACGTTGCTCGCAGCCGGAGCCTGCATCGTCGCGACGCCGGTGGTCGTGCTCTACGTCTTCCTCCAGCGCCACTTCATCGCCGGGATGCTCGAGGGGGCAGTCCGGGAGTAGTTCCCCACCCAACCCCAGCTCCAACCCCGACCCAGGAGGTCAATGATGATCACAGGGAAACGTCCACCGGCCAGAGCGGTTGCGGCCTCGGCCGCAGCCCTTGCCACCGCCGCAGCCCTCGGCCTCAGTGGGTCAGGTGCCGCCGTCGCGGCCCCCCAGGACCGCGGCGGGCCCAAGCCCCCGGACCGCAGCACCTCGGCGGGTGGCCCTGTGGACCTCGGGGCGCTGTTCATCGGAGCCCACCCGGACGACGAGGCATTCCAGCTCTCGGCCTATGGCGAGTGGCGCGAGAAGTACGGCGTACGCACGGGTGTCGTCACCATCACGCGGGGTGAGGGCGGCGGCAACGCGGTGGGCCCCGAGGAGGGCCCGGCCCTCGGCCTCCTGCGCGAGAAGGAGGAGCGGGCGGCGGTGGGCAAGGTCGGCATCACCGACGTGTTCAACCTCGACAAGGTCGACTTCTACTACACCGTGTCCGAGCCGTTGACCCGGCAGATCTGGGGCCACGAGGAGACCCTCGGCAAGGTCGTGCGGATCATCCGCCAGACCCGCCCCGAGATCTTGTCGACGATGAACCCCGCGCCCTCGCCCGGCAACCATGGCAACCACCAGGAGGCCGGCCGTCTCGCCATCGAGGCATTCTCCGCGGCAGCCGACCCGGCGAAGTTCCCCGAGCAGATCACCAAGGAGGGGCTCAAGCCCTGGGCCCCGCTTCGGCTGCTCGTGCGCGGCTCTGCCGCCACGTCGCCGACCGGAGCCGCGTGCGCGACCGGCTTCACCCTCAAGGACACGACGCAGAACGTGTATGGCGTGTGGTCCGGCGAGCGCGCGAAGTCTGGTCGGACGTGGGCCGCCATCGAGCGGGACGCCCAGCGCCTCTACGCCTCGCAGGGCTGGGCGACGTTCCCGGACGTCTCGACCGACCCGAACGCGCTCGGTTGCGACTACTTCCAGCAGGTCGACTCGCGGGTGCCCTTCCCGGCGCCGGGCTCGACTGCAGCGGGCCAGCCGTCCGCGGCCCTCGACGGCGCGGTGACCCACGCAGCAGGGACGGTGCCGCTCGGCACCGGGCTGCGGTTGACCACCACGAAGTTCGGCGTGCTGGCCGGTCAGCCGTTCACCACGACGGTCAAGGTGACGGCGCCGCGCAACGGCCTGCACCGAGCGAAGCTCCAGCCTGCTGTCCCGGCGGGCTGGACCGTCAGAGGCAACGGTGACCTCGGCACCCTGAAGGCTGGTCGCTCCGCGACGAAGACGTTCACGGTGACCCCGGCCGCAGGTGCCACGGTGGGCGAGCGGGCCCGGGTAGCAGTGTCGCTGAAGAGCCGCGAGGGCAGCGGCTACTCGGACCGCCCGGTCCAGGTGGTGGCTCCCGTGGCCGGCAGCCAGCAGCTGCTGCCGCAGGTCGCCGACTTCGAGAAGTGGACCGGCGACAGCGCCGGGCAGCCGCAGCTGAGCGGGACGGTCAGCCCCGTGCTGTCCCTCGCCTCCGGTGGCTCCCGCCAGGTCCGCGTCGACCTGCACAACAACTCGACCACCACCCAGTCAGGCACGGTGACTCTCGACCTCCCGGCGGGCTTCACGGCTCAGCCCGCGACGGCGGCATACGGTCCGGTCGCGTCGGGCGGGACGGGTGCGGCGACCTTCACGGTCACCAACACCGACAGCTCGCTGAAGACGTCGAACCAGGGAGGCACCCCCGGGGCGCCGGCCGGTGACTACGCCTACACCATCACCACGACGTCGGCCGCAGGATCGAGCAAGGCAGCGGCGGCGCTCGAGCTGGTGCCGCGCACGACCATCGGCCAGGCCTCGGCCGCCCCGAAGGTCGACGGCGTGGACACGCCGGGGGAGTACCCCGGCGCGGCGCTCGACATCTCCCGGCTGTGGGAGGGCTCGGCCTGCACTTCGGCGGCCGACTGCGGGGCCACCGCGAAGGTGGCCTGGCGCGACGACACCCTCTATGTGCTCGTGAGCGTCGTGGACGACACCCTCGGCACCAAGCTCGACGCCGCGGACTGCAAGAGGCACTGGCGCACCGACTCGGTGGAGCTGGCGTTCGACCCGCGGGGGACGTCGGAGAACACCTCGACGACCTTCAAGGCAGCGATCCTGCCCGTGACGACCGAGGGCGGCCCCTGCTACGAGCGGGATGCCGACAACCACCAGGGTCCGGGGCCGCAGACGGCCCCGGGGATGACCGTCGCCTCGAAGGTGACGGCGCCCTACACGGGCTACACCGTGGAGACGGCAATTCCGATGTCGCTGCTCCCGGGTGCCGTCGACCCAGAGCACCTGGGTCTCAACCTGTTCGTCTACGACTCAGACACCCAGGACCTGACCGGCCAGACCCGCATCGGCTGGTCGACGTGGGGTGGCGTGCAGGGTGACCCCTACCGCTGGGGCCAGGCGAAGGTCGAGGGCTACACGCCCCCGGCGGGACGCCCGACCACCTCGCCGGAGCCGGTGATCCCGCTCAGCTCGTTGTCTTCGCTCGACTCCCCGCCGAGCCTGCAGCAGGCGGTGGCGATCAACGTCCCGCTCGCCGGTGGAGCAGCCACCACCCGCGCCACGAGTGGCTGGGTCGACAAGGCTCGGCTGCGCGGCGACGTCGCGCTCATACGTCTGCGCGCGAACGCTGCGGGGACCGCCCACCTGCACGTGGTGGACCGGGACGGCACCCTGGGGAGCCGCATCGTGACCGTGTCACCGGGCAAGCGTGAGGTCGGGGTGCTCCTCGACCGTGCGCCCAAGGGCCGCGTGACGGTGCTCGTCGGCTGGCAGGACAAGGCCGGCGGCACCCTCGCCTCCAAGGTCACCGCGCGCTGACCTGACCGGTGTGCCGACGGGCACGCAGAAGGGGCCGGCTCCTCGCGGAGCCGGCCCCCTCTCGCGCGTCAGGCGCTGCGAACGGCTCAGGCAGCCTTGACCAGCTGGATGTCCAGGTTGATCTTGATCTTCTCCGAGACCAGCACACCGCCACTCTCGAGGGCGACGTTCCACTCGAGGCCGAAGTCCTTGCGGTTGATCTCGGCGGTGGCTTCGAAACCGGCCTTCTGGTTGCCCCACGGGTCGGTGGCCAGGCCGTTGAAGTCGAGGTCGAACTCGACCGTCTTGGTGACGCCCTTGATGGTCAGGTCACCCCTGAGGGTCTCGTCGGTGACCTCGGTGGAGGTGAAGGTCATGGTCGGGTTGTTCTCGACGTCGAAGAAGTCGCCGGACTTGATGTGCGCGTCGCGGTCGGCGGAGCCGGTGTCGACGGAGGCGAGCTGGACGACAGCGTTGATCGTCGAGGCAGTGACGTCCTCGGTGACGTTGGCCGTGGCCTCGAACTCGTTGAACTTGCCGCGGACCTTGCTGACCATGAGGTGACGGGCAGTGAAGCCGAGCTCGCTGTGCGCGGCGTCGACGTTCCAGGTGCCTGCGGAAAGGTCGGTGATGCTGGCCATGGGATGTCTCCTTGGGTTGAGGGCTGTCTGTTGACTGAAGCTGCCGCGGGACTGTCCTGCGGTGTCACTGGTGGTAACAGCGCAGATATGATTTATATTTCAATAACCTACCAGAGATGGAATACTCGACGACCATGAGCACCACCGTGACCGCGCCACCGCGCTGGCTGACCCCGCAGGAGCAGGCGTCCTGGCGGTCCTACCTGCATGCCAGCCGCCTGCTCCAGGCCGCCTTGGACCGGGACCTGCAGTCCCACGGCGTCCAGCTGTCCGAGTACGAGATCATCTCCATGCTGTCCGAGGCCCCGGGGCGTCGGCTGCGCATGTCTGGGCTGGCCGACCTCGTCGTACAGTCCCGCAGCCGCCTCACCCACACCGCAGCGCGGCTCGAGAAACGTGGCTGGGTGCGTCGCGAGTCCTGCCTGGAGGACCGTCGCGGGGTCGAGCTGGTGCTCACCGACCCCGGTCGTGAAGCGGTCGAGGAGATGGCCCGGGTCCACATCGAGAGCGTGCGCCGCAACATGGTCGACACCTTGACGCCAGAGCAGTTCGCGACCCTCGGCACGACCATGGCAGTGATGCGTGACGGGATCCTTTCCGGCGGCCTGCCCTCCTGCAGCGAGGTCTGAGCCGGCCCTGAGCACCGTCCCGCCGGTGTGAGCCTGCCCACGTCCGCGCCACACCCGTCCGTCGGTCCTCAGGACGGGCTGTGACAATGGAGGCATGACGGCACACCCCTTCGACGCCCCGGCTTCGGCGGCCCTGCTCGAACGCGCGCTGGCAGTCACCCCCGGTGGGGTGAACTCCCCGGTGAGGGCCTTCCGTGCCGTCGGCGGCACGCCCCGCTTCATGGTCTCGGGCTCGGGGCCCTACCTCACCGACGCCGACGGTCGCGAGTACGTCGACCTGGTCTGCTCTTGGGGCCCGATGATCCTCGGCCACGGTCACCCCGCTGTCGTCGAAGCCGTGAACACCGCTGTCTCACATGGCTTCTCGTTCGGCACGCCGAGCGAGAACGAGGTTGCCCTCGGCGAGGAGATCGTCGCCCGCGTCGAGCCGGTCGAGCAGGTCCGTCTCGTCTCCAGCGGCACCGAGGCGACGATGAGCGCCATTAGGCTCGCCCGTGGCTACACCGGCCGGTCGCTCATCGTGAAGTTCGCCGGCTGCTACCACGGCCACGTCGACTCCCTGCTCGCGCAAGCGGGGTCCGGTGTCGCGACGTTCGCCCTTCCGGACTCGGCGGGTGTGCCCAAGGAGGTCACGGCCGAGACGATCGTCCTGCCGTTCAACGACCTCGCCGCCATGGAGGAGGCCTTCGCCGCTCGCGGCTCGCAGATCGCCGCAGTCATCACCGAGGCCTCACCGGGCAACATGGGCGTCGTCCCGCCGGCCCCGGGTTTCACCGAGGGTCTGCGCCGCATCACCGCCGCGCACGGCGCGCTGCTCATCTCCGACGAGGTGATGACGGGCTTCCGCTGTTCTGCAGCCGGGTGGTACGGCCTCGAAGGCCCGTATGCCGCCGGCGCGCCCGACCTGTTCACCTTCGGCAAGGTCATGGGCGGAGGCTTCCCCGCCGCCGCCTTCGGCGGCCGCGCCGACGTCATGGCCCTGCTCGCCCCGGTGGGTCCGGTCTACCAGGCGGGCACGCTGTCCGGTAACCCCGTCGCCACCGCGGCCGGTCGCGCCACCCTCCAGCACTGCACCCCTGCGCTCTACACCCGCCTCGACGAGGTCGCCGACGCCGTCACGGGTGCCCTCGCTGCCGAGCTCGGCAAGGCAGGGGTGCCCCACCGGATCCAGCGGGCCGGGAGCATGTTCAGCGTCTTCTTCCGGGACGGCGCCGTCGGCGACTACGACCAGGCACGGGACCAGCACGTGCCCGCGTTCGCTGCGTTCTTCCACTCGATGCTCAGCCAGGGCGTCTACCTGCCGCCGAGCGCGTTCGAGTCGTGGTTCGTCAGCGGCGCGCACGACGACGACGCCGTGGACCGCATCGTTGCGGCTCTGCCCGCCGCGGCGTCGGCGGCCGCCAAGTCGTTTGCGACAATCGACTCATGAGGAAAGCTCCCCGCACCGTGGTGCACCTGATGCGTCACGGCGAGGTGCACAACCCCGACGGCGTGCTCTACGGGAGGCTCGACGGATACCACCTCTCCGAGCTGGGCAGGGAGATGGCCCAGGCTGCCGCCCGCCACCTCGCGGACCACGACGTCACCCACGTCGTCGCCTCGTCGCTGACGAGGGCACAGGAGACAGCCACGCCGATCGCCGGCTCGCACGGCCTGGCCATCACGACCGACGACCGCGTCATCGAGGCGGGCAACGCCTTCGAGGGGGAGCCGGTGGCAGGCATGCGCGCGTCGGCCTTCGCGCACCCGCGCTACTGGGGCAGGCTCACCAACCCGTTCAAGCCGTCGTGGGGCGAGCCCTACGCGGAGATCGCCACGCGCATGGTCGAGGCGGTCGCAGACGCGCGCGAGCAGGCCCGCGGCCACGAGGCCGTCCTCGTCTCGCACCAGCTGCCCATCTGGACCGCGCGCAACCTGCTCACGGGTCGCCACCTGTGGCACGACCCGCGCAAGCGCGAGTGCCGTCTCGCCTCCTTGACGACGCTCAGCTACGTCGGGGACCACCTGGAGGCCATCGCGTACTGCGAGCCCGCCGCCGCGCTCCTCACCCGGTCCCACGGGGGGACCGGGTGAGCCCCGCAACCTCACGCACCGCGCGTGCTTCCGCGATGCTCGCCATACCGGTCCTCGCACTGTCGCTCGCGGCGTGCTCGAGCGACCCGAACTCCATTGCGGCGCAGGCGAAGTCGGGCAACCGGCAGGGCTACATCTCGGGGGACGGCACGATCGAGTCGATCCCCGCCGCGAAGCGCAAGAAGCCCGTGGTCCTCTCCGGCACCACCCTGGACGACCAGTCCTGGTCGGTCGCCGAGCAGGCCGGCAAGGTCGTCGTCCTCAACGTCTGGGCCTCATGGTGCCCGCCGTGCGAGACGGAGGCGCCCGAGCTCAAGGATGCTGCCGAGAAGATCGCCGCCGCCGACAAGCCGGTGGTGTTCATGGGGATCAACACCCGCGACAACCCGGCTTCGGGCAGGGCGACCGCGAAGCGCCAGGGCATCCCCTACCCCTCGCTCGACGACCAGGACGGCCGGATGATCCTCACCCTGCAGGGCAAGGCCCCGACGCCACCGGTCACCCTCGTGCTCGACCCGTCCGGCCGGATCGCGGCCCGGGTGGTCGGCGAGGTGACCTCGTCGATGGTGACCGGGCTCGTCGACGACGTCCTGACCGAGAAGTAGGTCACCACCCTTGACTGCTGATGTCGCGGACACGGTGACCTCTGGCGCGCTGCCGGTCGCCGTCGTGGTCGCCCTCCTGGCCGGGATGGTGTCCTTCGCCTCGCCGTGCGTGCTGCCCCTCGTGCCCGGCTTCCTCGGGTACGTCACGGGGCTGTCCGACGAGACCCTCGAGCAGCGCTCCCGGCACCGCATGGTGGCCGGCGCACTGTTGTTCGTCCTCGGGTTCACCGTGGTCTTCATGGCGACCACCGCCTTCCTCGCCGGAGTCGGTGCGACCCTCGTCGAGCACCGCCAGCTGCTGATGCGGCTCGGGGGGGTGCTGGTCATCCTCATGGCGCTGGTGTTCATCGGGGTCGGCACGGGCGCCGGGTCGCAGCGCGAGCTGAAGATCCACCGACGACCGGTCTCCGGGCTGGCGGGGGCGCCCCTGCTCGGCGCGGTCTTCGGGCTCGGCTGGGCACCGTGCACCGGGCCGACCCTGGGCGCCGTGGTCACCCTCGCAACCTTCACCGACGACCAGCCGGCAGTGGTCCGCGGCATCATCCTGGCGTTGGCCTACAGCTTCGGTCTCGGCTTCCCCTTCCTGCTCATCGCCGCCGGCTTCGAGCGGTTCGGCAGGGTCTCCGCGTTCCTGCGCCGTCACCAACGTGGCATCCAGCTCTTCGGCGGCGGCCTGCTGCTGGTCATCGGACTGCTCCTGGTGACCGGCGTGTGGGAGTCGTGGACCCGATACCTGCAGACCTCCCTGGTCAGCGGATTCCAGACGGTGATCTGACATGGCTGACACCATCACCCAGCCCAAGCTGGGCCTCGTCGGTTGGCTGCGCTGGACGTGGCGCCAGCTCACGAGCATGCGGACGGCGCTGTTCCTGCTGCTGCTGCTCGCGATCGGCGCCCTTCCCGGGTCGATCTGGCCGCAGCGCAGCATCGACACGGCCCGCACCGCCGACTACATCGCCAACCACCCGACGGCCGGTCCTTGGCTCGACAAGCTGGGCTTCTTCGACGTCTACGCCTCACCGTGGTTCGCCGCGATCTACCTGCTGCTGTTCATCTCCCTCGTCGGCTGTGTGCTCCCGCGCACCAAGATCCACTGGTCCGCGATACGTTCCAAACCCCCGAAGGCCCCGGCAAGGCCGGAGCGACTGCCATCGTCAGGACGACTTGAGCTCGAGGTCGCGCCCCGGGTCGTCCTCGAGGCAGCCCGCGAGGTGTTGCGCCGCAAGCGGTTCCGCACCGACTCCCACGACGACACCTCGGTCAGTGCTGAGAAGGGCTACCTCAAGGAGACGGGCAACCTGGTCTTCCACCTCTCCCTGATCTTCATCATCATCGGCGTCGCGGTCGGCCACCTCTGGGGCTGGAAGGGTGACGTGATCGTCCCCGTGGGCAAGACCTTCTCCAACACCCTGCTGCAGTACGACACCTTCAGCCCCGGGCCGTGGGTGGACCCCCAGGACCTGTCTCCGTTCAGCCTCAAGGTCGACCGCCTCGACGCCAAGTTCGAGGAGAACGTCACCGGTCGCGGCCAGTTCGGGCAGCCGCGTGACTTCACCGCCCACGTGACCACCGAGGGTGTCCCAGGCGCGACGCAGGAGCAGTCGACCATCAAGGTCAACCACCCGCTGGAGATGAAGAACGCCGGGGTCTTCCTGCTCGGCAACGGCTACGCCCCCACGGTCACGGTGCGTGACAAGGACGGCAACGCGACGTTCAGCGGTCCTGTGCCGTTCCTCGCACAGGACAACAACTACACCTCGGTCGGTGCCATCAAGGTGCCGGGAGCGGGTCCGGAACAGCTCGGCTTCTCCGGCCTCTTCCTGCCCACCGCGGTCATCGACAAGGAGAAGGGCCCGACCTCGATCTTCCCCGACGCGAAGAAGCCGGCCCTGGCGCTGACGCTCTTCGAGGGCACTCTCTTCCCGGGCGGTCGGCCGCAGTCGGTCTACGTCCTCGACACCGCCGAGATGACCCAGGTCCGGACCGACAAGGGCGAGCCGCTGCGCATCTGGCTCGAGCCCGGCAAGACCTACACGTTGCCCGGCGACCGCGGCACCATCAGCTTCGACAGCGTCGACCGCTTCGCCGGGCTGTCGATCCGGCACGACCCCGGCCGCTTCATCACCCTCGGTGCAGCGCTGCTGGCCCTGGCCGGACTCATCTGCTCGCTCGTGGTGCGCCGCCGTCGAGTCTTCGTGCGGGTTTCCCCTGCACAGGACGGGGGACGTACCGTGGTGACGGTCGGCGGGCTCGCCAAGGGCGACGACGACGGGCTTCAGGAGGTGGTCGAGGACATCCTCGCCACCGTGCAACGACGATTGGGCAGCGAATGACCAACGAGACCCTGGCGGGCTACGCCAACGTCAGCCTCTACTCGGCGATGGCGGTCTTCACGATCGCCATGCTGTGTTATGCCGTCTACCTCGCCGGTCTGCTCCCGGCGCGTGAGCGTGCAGTCGGCCGGACGTCGGAGCTCGCGGCCGACCGCGACCGTGAGCTCGTGGGCGCTGGTGCCCCGAGCGGGGAAGCGGATGCGCCGCTGACGCCTGCCGCTGCCCGGCCCGGTCGGCCCGGTCGGCCCGACGAGTCCGACGTGAGCTCGCGCGCCCGCGCGGCAGCCGGCATCGGCGCCACGACGACCTGGCTCGGCGGGCTGCTCCTGCTCGCGTCGGTCGTGCTGCGTGGCCTGTCGGTCGAGCGTTGGCCGCTGGGCAACATGTTCGAGTTCTCGGTGATGGGCTCGATGTTCACCTCGATCGCCTTCTCCATCTGGGCGACCAGACGGGACCTGCGCTGGCTCGGCCTGTTCATCACCGGGCCGATCCTGCTCGTCCTCGGCATGGCTGTCCGGGTCTGGTACACCGAGGCCGCCGAGCTGCTCCCGTCCCTGCAGAGCTACTGGTTGGTCATCCACGTGACCGTTGCCGTGCTCGCCACCGCGATCTTCACCCTCGGCGCCGCCGCCACGGCGATCTACCTGGTCAAGGACGCCTTTGACCGCTCGGGTCGCAGCAGCATCCTGGACCGGTTCCCCGACTCGACGGCCCTGGAGCGCACCGCCTACGGCCTGCACATCGTCGCGTTCCCGCTGTGGACCTTCACCCTGATCGCCGGAGCCATCTGGGCCCGCGAAGCGTGGGCGTCCTACTGGAACTGGGACCCCAAGGAGGTCTGGACCTTCGTGATCTGGGTCGTCTACGCGGCCTACCTGCACTCGCGGGCCACCAGCGGGATCAGCCGCGAGACGGCGAGCTACATCGCCCTGGCCGGCTACGCCTGCATCATCGTCAACTTCGCGGTCGTCAACGTGTTCATCGTCGGCCAGCACTCCTACTCAGGCCTGTAGAGGACCACCCGAACCATGCTGCGGTACTCCGTCCTACGACTGCTGATCTTCTTCGGGGTCCTGTCCCTGCTCTGGCTGCTGGGCCTGCGTGACCAGGACCAGCAGTGGATGCTCCTGGTCGCCAGCGCCTTGATCTCGATGGTGCTGTCGTACTTCGTGCTGGCTCGCTTCCGCGAGGAGAGCACCCGTGCCCTCGCCGAACGCGTGCAGCGTCGGATGGAGGCCAAGCAGGCCTCCGCAGCACGCGGCGGTGGCAGCGTCCACGGGCGTGACGAAGCCGACGAGGACGCCCAGGACGGCGACGACGGGCGCGGTCCCGGCGAGTACCGCTGAGTCCCCCACTCAGGTGGGGCGAGCCAACGTGCGCCGGTGGCTCCCAGCACACCGGTCCCGGGCTCCCGGGCACATGTGCTCCTGGTCAGCCGGCGAGGAGCTGGTCGCGGACCTTGCGGCGCAGGACCTTGCCGATCTGGGAGCGCGGTAGGTCCTCGACCACGAGGATGCGGCGCGGGACCTTGTAGGCGGTGAGCGCGGACCTGCAGAACGCGCGAGCGGCGTCGGTGTCGAACTCCGGCGCGTCGACCGTGACCACGGCCACGACCTCCTCGCTGCCGTCCTCGCGCGGCAGCCCGACGACGGCTGCGTCGGTCACGCCCGGGAACGCCTTGAGCGCTTCCTCGACCTCCGACGGCATGATGTTGAAGCCAC
The DNA here is from genome assembly GCA_039916625.1 of Pedococcus sp. Classification (GTDB taxonomy): domain Bacteria; phylum Actinomycetota; class Actinomycetes; order Actinomycetales; family Dermatophilaceae; genus Pedococcus. The sequence continues at coordinate 7,738 of JBDSKZ010000161.1, read as the reverse complement.
CGGTGATGATGATCTCCTTGATCCGGTCGACGATCGAGACGAAGCCGTCCTCGTCGACCTCGACGATGTCTCCCGTGCGCAGCCACCCGCCCTCGAGCAGGGAAGCGGCCGTCTCGTCGGGCTTGCCCCAGTAGCCGCTGAACACCTGGGGGCCTCGCAGGAGCAGCTCGCCGCGCTCGCCCGGCCCTCGGTCCGTGGTCGGGTGGTCGGGGTCCACCACCCGGATCTCGGTGTTGGGGAAGGGGACGCCGACCGCTCCGGGACGCCGCGCCAGGCCGATCGGGTTGCCGATGGCAATCGGCGAGGCCTCGGTCATGCCGTAGCCCTCGACGAGGAGGCCACCGGTGGTGGACTCCCACAGCTCGAGGGTCTGCGCGGTGAGCGGCATGGCACCCGAGATCGCGAAACGGATGGAGGACAGGTCGACTCCCCGCTCTCGAGAGACCCGCGCGAGGCGCTCGTAGATCGGAGGCACGGCGGGCAGGAAGGTGGGTGGGTGCTTCTTCGCGGCCTCGAGGACGAGGTCGACGTCGAACTTGGGGAAGAGGACGAGCCGCGCTCCGATGCTCATGGCGAAGGTGAGGCACAGGGTCAGCCCGTAGGCATGGAACATCGGCAGCACTGCGTACACCACCTCGTCACCGTCGACGAGGCCCGGGACCCAGGCGCGACCCTGGGCCGCGTTGGCCCCGAGGTTGAGGTGGGTCAGCATGGCGCCCTTGGGTTTGCCCGTCGTGCCGCTGGTGTACTGGATCACCGCCAGGTCGGTGACCGTCGGGCGCGGGTGGTTGTGGCCGAGTGAACCGTGGCGCAGGAGCTGGGACCACGGGATCGTTCCCGGGGCGGCACCTGTCAGGGCCTGGCGCGCTGTCCGAGCCTTGCGCACCGGAAGCCGTAGAGCGAGCCGCTTGGGAAGGGGCATGGAGGCCGTGAGGTCGACGGCCACGATGTGCTCGACTGCCGGGAGCGCCTGGACCAGCGGCGCGACCTTGTCCCACACCACTGCCACGACCGCCCCGTGGTCGCCGAACTGGTGCGCCAGCTCGGACTGGGTGTACAGAGGGTTGTGTTCGACGACCACGCCGCCGAGCCGAAGCACCGCGTAGAACGCGACTATGTGCTCGGGGCAGTTGGGCAGCACCAAGGCCACGCGGTCACCCGCCCGGACCCCCATCCGGCGCAGTCCCTCTGCAGCCTGCTCAACGCGTCGCCCCAGCTCGGCGTAGGTCACCTCTGCGCCGAAGAACTCCAGGGCTGCCTTGTCGCCGAACCGGCCCACGGCCGTCTCGAGGAGGTCGACGAGAGACCCCTGGGGCAGGTCGACCTCGGCGGCCACGCCCTCGGCGTAGTGCCGAAGCCACGTGCGCTCCATACCTGGTTCCATGGCCATCCACCTTCACGAGGTCCTGCAGGTCTCAGCACGGTCTCCTGGTGGGCCGTCCCTGGTGGCGCTGCTCCATCGGATCGCCCGGCACGGGCCCAACGACATGATCGCTCATGTCGACGCGTGCGCGTCACACCTGCCGCGGTGAGCCGCGGTGCGCCGCCGTGGGCCGGTCTCCCAACACCTTCGTGGTGGGGTCGCAGGGCGACTGCCCTGGCTGCTCGGCTCGCGTGACCATGGTGGGTCGATGCACCAGGGCGTCAGCTGGGCTGAGCTGTCGACAGGCGTGAGGCTGTCCTATGTGTCGGTCGGTCCGCGCAACGCGACGCCCGTGATCTTGTTGCACGCCTGGGGAGAGTCCCGTCGATCCTTCGATCGACTCGTGCCGATGCTCGCCAACGCGGTGGGGGCTGTGGCAGTCGACCAACGAGGTCACGGAGAAGCGGACAGTCCGAGGGACGGCTACTCCCTCACGGCGTTGGCCCAGGACCTCGTGGCGTTCATGGATGTCCTGGGCATCGCCTCCGCGGTGTTGCTGGGCTCCTCGAGCGGCGGCTACGTCGCCCAGCAAGTGGCGGCAGTCAGTCCGCACCGCGTCGCCGGGCTCGTGCTGGTCGGGTCGCCGCGCAGTCTGCAAGGGCGGCCGCCCTTCGCCGATGAGGTCGACCGGCTCTGCGATCCAGTGGACGAGGTGTGGGTCCGCGAGTCGTTGACCTGGTTCCCGCGCTTCCATCCCGTCCCGCAGTGGTACCTCGAGGACCGCGTGCGCGACGGGGTCCGCATACCCGCCGTCGTATGGCGTGAGACCTTCATCGGGCTCTGCGACGCGACACCCCCCACCGACCTGGCAGTCATCACCTCTCCCACCCTCATCCTGTGGGGGGACCGCGATGAGCTGCTGGTTCGCGAGCAAACCGATGAGCTGGCCCGGGCGATTCCCGGCTCACGACTGATCGTCTACGCCGATACCGGCCACCTCGTCCTGTGGGAACAACCCGACCGGGTGGCTGCTGACCTGCAGGCCTTCGTGGCGACTCTTGCGAAGCATCCGCACTGAGCAGCGGACCCCGCTGCCGTCGTGGGATGGATCGACCTGCCGTCCACCGAGGGAGGATTTCGGCCAGCCGGCCGACACAGCCCGGCCTGCCGCTCTGGATCGGCGGCCGCTGAGGGTGTAGGCAGGGGGTGGGCGCGACCTGCGCGTTCGTCAGCGAGGAGGACCCCATGGCTGCACTCGACAGCGCCCAGTTGCTCGCCGCCCTCGAGCCGACGGTCGAGGAGAACCTCAACCGTCACCTCGCGGCCGCCCAGGAGTGGATGCCGCATGAGTACGTCCCGTGGTCGCTGGGCCGCGACTTCGCCGACCTGGGGGGCGAAGCATGGTCGCCGGACCAGTCGCAGCTCTCGCCGATCGCCCGGACGGCGCTGGAGGTCAACCTCCTCACCGAGGACAACCTGCCGAGCTACCACCGGGTGATCGAACAGGCCTTTGGGCGCGACAGCGCGTGGGGGGCCTGGGTGCACCGCTGGACCGCCGAGGAAGGGCGGCACGCGTTCTGCATCCGCGACTACCTCTTGGTCACTCGCGGGGTCGACCCCGACGAGCTCGAGCGGGCGCGCATGGACACGATGGAGACCGGCTACGACTCGGGCGACAAGCCGCTGCTCAACATCTGTGCCTACGTCTCCTTCCAGGAGCTGGCCACGCGTGTGTCACACCGGAACACCGGCCGGTACACCGAGGAGCCGATCGCCGAGAAGCTGCTCACGCGGGTCGCCAAGGACGAGAACCTCCACATGATCTTCTACCGCAACATCGTCCAGGCGGCGCTGGAGCTGACGCCCAGCCAGACGATGCGGGCGATCACCGACGAGGTCGTCACGTTCCAGATGCCCGGCTCGATCATCCCCGGGTTCGGCCGCAAGGCCGTGCAGATGGCCATGGCTGGCATCTACGACCTGCGCATCCACCACGACGACATCGTGGCGCCGCTGCTGCGCCAGTGGGGCGTCTGGGAGCTTGAGGGCCTCGACGCCGAGGGCGAGAAGGCCCGCGACGAGCTTGCGGCCGCTGTCGCCTCCCTCGACGAGGAGGCAGCTCGGTTCGTCGCCCGCCGCGAGGAGCGCGCGGCGAAGCTGGCGGCCCGCCGAGGCGCCTAGCGTCGCGGCCGGGCAGAAGGTCACGGACGAAAGGCGGAGCCGCCCCGCTCGAGTGCGCCCTCGGTGACCGGTATCGCGCCCCTCCGGACCGCTCGGACCAGCTCGGCGTGGTCGGCCTCGGTCTGGTCCGCGTAGGCCCGAGCGAACCGAGCCATCGCCCGCTCCAGCTTGTCGGAGCGGCCGGCATACCCCGCGATCATGGAAGCGCCACTGGTGCGAGCGTGACCCTTGGCCAACAGGTGTCCGACGATGCCGGCGTAGTCGGTCAACGCTGCGGGATCCATGGCGTCGAGCGCGATGGTGCCCTTCATGTTCCGGAACTGTCGAACGTAGTACTGCTCCTCACCGACGGTGGTCCACCCGAGCAGTGGGTCGCTCACGGTCTGCAGGGCCTGTTGGTACTCCACCACACGCTGGCCCTGGTGAGCGTGCCAGGCCGACTCACCGTGCACATGCTCGGCCAGCACCGATCGACGGGCCTGTTTGAGCTGGAGGAACAAGACGTCCTCAGGGCTGCTGCCCTCGAGCAGCGCCACGTAGGCACGCAAGCCGACGCTGCCGACGCCGACCACCTTGTGGACCAGGTCGACCAAGGTGTAGCCGCCCAGGACCCGCCGCCAGTGCGGAGCCAGGGTCGTCAGGTAGTCATCCAGCGCGGCTGCGATCATCTCACTGTCCTGCGCAGGGACGTGGGTGATCAGAGGCGGCTCGTCCACGATGTGCCGACGCCCCTCGTGCTTGCGGGTGAACCGCGGGAGCGCGCGATCACTGGTGCGGTTGCGCGCCCGCTTGGCAGACCGCCCGATCTCGGCCCGCAGGGTCTTCTCGGTGGCGGTCTCGTGCAGGCGCTTCACGTCCAGCCGGTTGTAGGAACGCATGAGCAGAGGCTGTTCCGCTAGGAAGTTCACCTCCGCCCGGTAGGCCGACACGCACGACCTGACCGCGCCTGCGCACTGCTGCTCGCTGGAGGAGTTCTCCCGCCCGGCCACCCAGATGCTGGCCACGAGTCGCCGTAGATCCCACTCCCAGCCACCCGGATGGGCCTCGTCGAAGTCGTTGAGGTCGATCACGAGCTCACCTTCGGGCGAAGCGTAGAAACCGAAGTTCCCGAGGTGGGCGTCGCCGCAGATCACTGGAGTGATCCCCGTGGCCGGCAGCCCGGCGACGTCGGCGGCCATCACGATGGCGGTCCCACGCAGGAAGCCGTAGGGCGAGCTGAGCATCCGGCTGACCCGGATCGGGATGAGCTCGCCCACTCGACCCCGGTGTGACTCCTGGATCAGCTGGACGGGGTCCCGCCGACCGACCGATGCCTCCCATCGCCCCAAGGACTTGCGGGGCACCTGTCGACGCAGTGCTCGGCCCAGGGCGAATCGTTCACGCCGAGACGTCGGGCGCCTGCGCAGCGAGCCGAAGGCCCCACCCTCGGTCATGGCCAGGACGGTGTGCGCTCCGGGGCCGTTGCTCACATCGTCACCTCCAGTGGCGAACGCGTCTGGTTCCTCACAGGGTTCTTGGTGCTGGTCGAAATGGCAAGCGCACTCACCCCCTGACCAACCCCAGGATCGCCAGCGCGAAGGCGGAGTCCGATGGGCGGTCAGCTCCGAAGGTCGGGCGTTCGTCGCAGCCACCATTCGCCGACCAGGACGTGCATGCCCAGCCCCAGCCAGAACGCCGGACCGAACGTGCCCTTGATCGGGAAGGTCGCGTCGGCCATCCCCAGCAGGCCGATCTGGAAGCCGGTGAAGATGCCGACCCAGATACGAATGGTGGCGATGCCGATGCTCACCGCAAAGGCACGGATCATCCAGCGTCGGTGCTGGGACACCCGGTTGGTCCTGATGGCACGGATGGCTCTGACCAGACAGAAGAGGAACCACCCTCCGAAGACCACCGAGGCCGACGCCTCGATGGCTCCTCCCCAGGCGAACAGCACGCCCAGCACGACCGCGAGCACCCCACTCACCACTGCGCAACCGACCAGGAAGCGGCCCATCCGGCGGTGCAGGACGTAGTGCCGGGAGCGGAACCGCCGCGACAGCTGCAACGGCGCACCGAGCAGGTAGACCGCCCCCGGCAGCATGTGGCCGTAGCCGATCCACGGATGGGCGACGTACCGTTCAGCGAAGTCATCGGCGGGCGTGGTGCCGGCAACGATGCTCGGCACGTCGGTCATGATTCTGATCCCGAGGAATACCAGCACGATGCCCATGAGCAGTGCGATCGCGATCGCCCACCGCCGCATCGAGATCCTTGTGCCACCAGTCCGAACAGCAACGCCAGCCATCTCGCCAGTATGACCCGGCCCAGACCGCGGAACCGGTCTCACCAAGGGCGTCGTCAGCTGCTCGGTGCGGTCTGCGCCAGGACGGTGGTCATGAGGTCGTGGAACTGGGCGGGTTGCTCCCACAGGGCGCGGTGACCGGAGGTGTCGAACGTGACCATCTGCTTGCTGGGTGCGTGGAGGAGGTCGAACCACTGCTTGGCTGGTTCGGCCCGCCCGGGTGCCTCGTGGGCACCCTGAGCCAGGTAGACAGGCACGTCGAGGCGGGTCGCCTGGGTGCGGAGGTCGAGGTCCTGGAGCTGGGGGTAGAGCACCGAGAAGGTGTCCATGAACCCGCCGAAGATGTGGATCTGATCGAGCAGGGTGTACTCGCCGACGAAGATGTTCTCGCCCATCTGGCCTGCGCCCTCGGAGTTCCCCACATGGCTGTAGGGGTACACCTCGTGGTCGTAGGACAGCGTCGGCTCGTAGTCGAGCATGCTGGTGTAGGGCGGTGGCCCACTCTGCGTCAGGGTGTCCACCAGGGCGGTGTTGCCGCTCTCGCGGGCCCAGGCCAGGGTGTCGCGGTAGTAGGTGCGGTCAGTCTCGGCGGGGTCGACCATCTGGCCGACGCCGACGAACGCCGAGAACAGCTCCGGCTGGCGCTGGACGGCGAGGACGCCGAGGATGGTGCCCCAGGACTGGCCGACCAGGTAGACCTTGTCGCGGCCGAACCGGTCGCGCAGGTAGTTGGTGACCTCGATGGTGTCGGCGACGGCACCCTCGCGGGTCAGGGTCGAGGTGGGGTCGAGCTGGTCGTAGGACTTGCCGGCGCCGCGCTGGTCGAGAGTGACGACGACGAAGTCGTTCTCGAGCGCCTCGCTGTGGCGGCGCATCGCGCCCAGCTCGCTACCGCCGGGGCCTCCGGCCAGGAACAGCAGCACCGGGTTCTCCACGCTGCGCCCGCGGATCATCAACGCGAGGTCGTGACCGCCGATCTCGACCCTGGTCAGCTCTGCGATGCTGCGGGCGACCGTTTGACCGTTGGCATCGACGATGGGGTCGGTACTGGCGGGCCGGGCGACGAAGGCAGCGAGAGCCGCCAGTGCCACGGCGGTGATGACGACGACACCGCGGCGCAGCCACCGACCCAGCCTGCTCAGCAAACCACGCTGCGGACGGGCGTTCGAGAGCCGACGTCGCGTCCAAGCGGCACCGAGTGCGGCGCCCAGCACCATCGGCAGGAGGGTCAGCAGGCCGTGGACGCCGCGGCCGAGCGCGAACGCGATGATGCCGTACGTGCTGCCCAGCTGGATCCCGTCCACGGTCGGCCCGGTGAGCCCGATCCGGGCCAGCTCGAACACCACGGCAAAGGTGAGTGGAGCCACGACCATGGCCCATCGGGTGCGGAGCAACACCCCGGCGACCAGTCCGACCAGCAGCCCGAGAGCCATCGCGGCCAGTCCCTCGAGCGTCGACATCGGTCCACGCGGTGTCCACCACCTGGCGCTCAAGGCGTAGAGGACCGCAGCGAGGATCGCGAAGCCCCAGGCCAGCCGCCTGTCTGCCCACACGGTCTGCAGGAGCACTCCCCGGTTCTCGGCGCCGTCATCGGTCGCTGTCACCGAAGGCTGGTCCGGGCCTACGGCTAGCTGGCGATTCGTGTGCACGCTCATCACAGAAGCTCCTTGCAATTCCTTGGTGCGGGTAGGTGTCTCACACGACGTCTCGTCGTTGGACCGCCAAGAGTCCGGCGGCAGCCGGGACGACTGCCCAGGCGCCCACGGCCAGCAGAGCGGCCCACAGGCTCACCTCGGGGCTCATGTCGGGGCTGGCCCCGGAGATGACGAGCAGCAGGGACATCGGGATCCACGACGCGACATCAGTGAACAGCTGAGCGCCGAGCGGGGGGACGATGAAGAGCAACAGGA
>JBDSKZ010000160.1:0-16108 GCA_039916625.1 Pedococcus sp. | reverse complement strand
CCTGCCGCAAGGAGCCGACCCGCTCGTGTACGTCAAGAGCCTGACCCTGAAGGGCTTCAAGTCCTTCGCCTCGGCGACCACGATGCGCCTCGAGCCCGGCATCACCTGCATCGTGGGGCCCAACGGCTCCGGCAAGTCCAACGTCGTCGACGCGCTCGCCTGGGTCATGGGGGAGCAGGGCGCCAAGAGCCTGCGCGGCGGCAAGATGGAGGACGTCATCTTCGCCGGCACCACCGGTCGAGCGCCGCTGGGTCGCGCCGAGGTGGCGCTGACGATCGACAACACCGACGGTGCGCTGCCCATCGACTACACCGAGGTCACCATCGCGCGGACGATGTTCCGCAACGGCGGCTCGGAGTACGCCATCAACGGCACGTCCTGCCGACTGCTCGACGTGCAGGAGCTGCTGTCCGACAGCGGCATCGGCCGCGAGATGCACGTCATCGTCGGCCAGGGCCAGCTCGACGCCGTGCTGCGGGCCACACCCGAGGAACGCCGCGGCTTCATCGAGGAGGCCGCCGGCGTCCTGAAGCACCGCAAGCGCAAGGAGAAGGCCCTGCGCAAGCTCGAGTCCATGGAGGCCAACCTCACCCGGGTCAACGACCTCACCGGTGAGATCCGCCGCCAGCTCGGCCCGCTCGGTCGCCAGGCCGAGGCCGCCCGTCGCGCAGCAGGCATCCAGGCCGATGCGCGCGACGCCCGACTGCGCCTGCTCGCCGACGACCTCGTCCAGCTCACCTCGACCCTGGAGCAGGAGGTCGCGGACGAGTCCGCCCTCATCGCCGAGCGCACCGAGGTCGAGGAGGGCCTGGCCACCCTGCGCAGCCGCCTCGCCACCCTCGAGCAGCAGGCCCAGGACGCAGCGCCCGAGCTGACCCAGGCGCAGGAACGCTGGTTCAGCCTCCAGCAGCTGCGCGACCAGCTGGCCTCGACCGAGTCGCTCGCCGCCGAACGGGTCCGCCTCCTCAGCCAGGACAGCCAGGACGAGCAGACCACCGGGCGCGACCCCGAGGAGCTCAAGGCGCAGGCCGCGGACGCGCGCAAGCAGGAGGAGTCGCTGCTGGCCGACGTCCGCGAGGCCGCCCGTGCGCTGGAGTCTGCCGTGAGCGAGCGGGCTGGGGCCGAGCAGGCGTATGCCGCGGAGCAGCAGCGCCTGCAGCGCCTGGTCCGCGCCGCAGCCGACCGTCGCGAGGGCCTGGCCAAGCTGGCCGGCCAGGCTGGCGCCCGCCGCAGCCGCATCGAGGCCGGCGAGGCCGAGCTCGGTCGCCTGCGCGGGATCGTCGAGCAGTCGCAGGAACGCGCCGCTGCCGCGGAACGCGAGTTCACCCAGCTCGAGGCGTCCGTCGCCGTGGACGAGGAGGGGGAGGAGGGTCTGGACAGCGCCTACGAGCAGGCCGCCGCCGTCCTGGAGAACATCGAGGCGCAGGTCGAGAAGCTCAAGGAGTCCGAGCGCACCGCCGAGCGCGACCGCACGACCTCGGCAGCGCGGCTCGAGGCGCTCGAGCTGAGCCTGTCGCGCAAGGACGGTGCGGCGACGCTGCTCGCCGCTGCCGAGTCCAAGCACGGCATCGTCGGCACGGTCGCCTCGCTGCTCCAGGTCGAGGGTGGCCACGAGGCCGCCATCGCCGCCGCCCTCGGCTGGGCCGGTGATGCCCTCGCCGTCGAGTCCATCGACCACGCGGCCCGCGCCCTGCTCACGTTGCGCGAGGACGACGCCGGGCGCGCCGCGTTCCTCGTCGGCCAGACCGCGACCTCCAGCGACCCCGCCACCTGGCCCGCCCTCGAGGGGTCGGCCGTGTGGGCGCGCGATGTCGTCCAGGCCCCGTCCACGGTCCGCCCCGCGGTCGAACAGCTGCTCGACCGGGTCGCCCTCGTCGACGACCCCGCGCTGGCCGCGGCCCTCGTCGCCCGGTCCGAGGGCGTCACCGCCGTCACCGCTGACGGAGACGTCTTCGCGCCCGGCTTCGTCCGTGGCGGCAGCAGCCACGCGCCGAGCCTCATCGAGATCCAGTCGGCCGTCGACGAGACGCGGGACCGCGTGGCTGAGGCGACCCGTCGCGGCGAGCAGGCGAGGTTCGCCCTCACCAGTGTCCAGGAGCGCCGGCGCACCGCGGCCGACGACGTCGAGGCGGCCCTGGAGTCCCTGCACGACTCGGACGCCAAGATGGCTGCCGTCGCCGAGCGGCTCGGCCACCTCGGTGCCACCGTGCGCGCCGCCAAGGCGGAGGCCGAGCGCACCGAGCGCAGCATCGCCACGGCGACCGAGGCCCTCGGAGCCGACCGCGTGGAGCTCGTCGGCCTCACCGAACGCCTCGACGAGGCCAGCGCCGAGCCCACCGAGGCCCAGGACCCCAGCACCGACGAGCGCGACCGCCTCGAGGCGCTGGCCAGCCGGGGCCGGGCGGCCGAGACCGAGCTGCGCCTCACGCTGCGCACCAAGGAGGAGCGCGCCAGAGCCCTCAAGGGCCGCGCCGAGTCCCTCGAAGGAGCCGCCCGCAACGAGCTCGCGGCCCGGCAGCGGCTCGCTGCCCGGCAGGAACGGCGCAAGCGGGAGGCCACGGTCGCCGAGGCGGTCCGTCGCGGGGCGGCCTACGCCGTCTCACTCGTGGCGACCACCCTCGACACCGCCGCCCGCCAGCGCGCGCTGGCGGAGACCGCCCGCACCGAGCGCGACCAGGCCCTGGCCCAGGTGCGTCGCGAGGTCAGCACCCTGCAGGACGACCTGCGCCAGCTCACCGACACGGTGCACCGCGACGAGGTGGCTCGCACGCAGCAGCGGCTGCGCATCGAGGCCATGCAGACCAAGGCCGTCGAGGAGCTCGGCATGGACCCGGCCCTGCTCATGGAGGACTTCGGCCCGCACCAGCCGGTGCCCCACGTCCCGGGGCCCGACGACGACGTGGACGCACTGCCGGAGCCTGCGCCATACGTCCGTGAGGTCCAGGAGAAGCGGCTGCGCAAGGCCGAACGCGCGCTGAGCGCCCTCGGCAGGGTGAACCCGCTCGCGCTGGAGGAGTTCGCTGCCCTGGAGGAGCGCCACAAGTTCCTCACCGACCAGCTCGAGGACCTCAGGAAGTCCAAGCGCGACCTGCTCGACATCGTCAAGGAGGTCGACGAGCGCGTCGAGCGCGTCTTCACCGAGGCGTTCCACGACACCGCCGCCCAGTTCGAAGGAGTGTTCAGCCGGCTCTTCCCCGGCGGCGAGGGCAAGCTGACCCTCACCGACCCGTCCAACATGCTCACCACGGGCATCGAGGTCGAGGCCCGCCCGCCCGGCAAGAAGATCAAGCGGCTGTCGCTGCTGTCCGGTGGTGAGCGCTCGCTGGTCGCTGTCGCCCTGCTCGTGTCGATCTTCAAGGCGCGGCCCAGCCCGTTCTACATCATGGACGAGGTGGAGGCGGCGCTCGACGACGCCAACCTCGGCCGCCTCATCACCCTCTTCGAGGAGCTGCGCGACTCCAGCCAGCTCATCGTCATCACCCACCAGAAGCGCACCATGGAGGTCGCCGACGCGTTGTACGGCGTGTCGATGCGAGGTGACGGCGTGACCACGGTGGTGTCACAGCGGATTCGGGACGTGGCGGCGCAGAGCGCCTGACCGGCTCGCGTCCGGTCGTCTCCCACCGCGTCTCACGGCGGGGTGTCGATTTGGCCGGGGTGCTTCGGCAGGGCACTCTGGTCTCATGCTCGCGTTGATCATCGGGATGCTTCTGTGCGTCGGACTGGCCCTGGCCGTCGTCGCCCTCGTGGCGGTTCCCGCGCGCCGTGAGGGCCGCGAGCTGCTCAGTCCCCAGGGCGAGGAGATCATGGCCGCGGTCAAGGACAAGACCGAGTCGACCATCGAGAAGACCGGCGACGCCCTCACCTCCAGCAAGGACAAGGCGAGCGACCCCGTGCAGCCCGAGCCGACGCAGGACTCCGGCCACCACCGCGCCGCGAGCTGAGCTCCGCGTCGCCAGCGCGCCGCAGCTCCGAGCTGTCAGGGCATCAACAGAACGCGTGAGGGCACACCTCCACTGAACGACCCATGACAGGTGTCATGGGTCGTCCGTCGTCCCGGGCCCGATGCTGGGGCGGGCCCGATCGGGCCCGTTCGTTCGTCGGAGGAGACACGCACGATGGCATCCCTCACCCCCCGCGCCCGACGGCTGGCTGCCGCCGCTGCCGGGATCGCCCTGGTCGCCGGCGGATCCGCTGGCTTCCTGGGTCGGCACGACCTCAACGAGGCATGGCTGAAGCACCAGTGGCGCGACAAGCACTACAACGCCGCCGTCATGGAGAAGGCGCTCATGATCGCCGGTGGCAACCCCACCGAGGCCCAGAAGGAGTCCAAGGAGGCCGTCACGGTCGCGGAGCAGTTCGAGCAGGCGCGCACAGCGCCCGGCATCGTCGCTCCCGGTGCGTACGGCGCCGCCTACACCCAGCTGCAGTCCCTGCCGAAGACGGCCGGGACCTGGCGCGATGTCACCAAGGTCCCCTACAACGCGGACGACCCGCGGTACCGCGACTACTACTCCAACTCCTCGGGCGGCGCCGGGCACGTGACGGGACGCATCACCGGCCTTGCGGCCGACACGAGCAACCACGTGTATGCCGCGGGCGCGGACGGCGGCGTGTGGCGCTCCTCCCAGGGGGGTGGCGCGTGGACGCCGATAGCCGACTCCCTCCCCTCGCTGAGCAGTGGCGACCTGCAGCTCGCCGGTGACAGCTCCTTGTGGTTCGCCACGGGTGAGGCCAACACCGGTGGGACCTCCTACGTCGGAGCCGGGGTGTACCGCCTCGCGAACCCGAGCGTCGCCAGCTTCGCACCCACCGACCGGGTGGGCGGCAAGGAGCTGGAGTCGACGACGATCGGGCGGATCCGCTTCGGTGGCGGCTCGAACGTCTTCGCGGCGACCAACCGCGGCATCTGGTACCACGCGGCCGGCAGCAAGTCCGGGGCCTGGACCTTCGGCTTCGCACCCAACATGAGCTGGATGCCACAGATCAAGGACGACGCAGGAACGGTGCTCGTCCCGGCAGGGGCGGACTGGACCGGCAACACGTCCTCCGGAGCGACCAACGCGGCATACAAGAACATCGTCAACGACATCGCCGTCGACCCGAAGAACCCCAAGCACGTCGTCGCGGCCATCGGGTGGCGCTCCGGCGACACCTACAACGGGTTCTACGAGACGCAGGACTACACCCAGGGCCCGTCGAGCTGGAAGCAGCTGAGGGTGCTCAAGGGCCAGCTGCCCAACAACCAGGACATCGGATACACCACGTTCGCCTTCAGCAAGACCGGCGACCGTCTCTATGCGCTGGTCCAGCAGCCCAGCAAGATCGCCGGCAGCAGCAGCCTGCTCGGGGTCTTCGTGTCGCGCAACGGCAAGCCGGAGGGGCCGTGGCAGAAGATCGGCGACTCGACCTCCCTGCGCCGCGGTGGTTCGGCGCTGTCCGGTGGGTACGACGTCGGTGTGCAGGCCTGGTACAACCAGTTCCTCCAGGTGGATCCCGCCAATGCCGACCACATCTGGGCCGGCCTCGAGGAGGTGTTCGAGACCACCTCGATGGGCAAGCAGTGGAACGCGGTCTCGCCGTACTGGAACTTCTACTTCCCGTGCTGGAACAGCGACGACGCGAAGAACACCTGTCCGCTGGCAGGACACCCTGACCAGCACTCGGTTGCCGTGGGGACGCGCAACGGCACCCCCGTCGTCTTCTTCGGCAACGACGGTGGGGTGTACCGGCGGCCCGTCAACGGCAAGGTGAACGCCAACGGGAACGCGACCGACCTGGAGTCGACGACGACCGACGGCACCATGGATGCGCTGCAGTACTACTCCGTCTCCGTGGGCCGGGAGACCAGCGGCAACGGCGTGGTCGTCTCCGGTGGGCTCCAGGACAACGGGGTGTCCAACCTGCGCAAGGTGGCGACCGACGCCAGCAACGGCGACACCCAGATGGGGTCGAACTTCGGTGGCGACGGCGGCGACGGTGCGGCCGACCCGCGCCAGGGCTGCAACCAGCTCCAGGAGTATGTGTACCTGTCGGTGGAGGTCACGAACAACTGCGCCACCAATCCCGGCGCCGTGAGCCCGGAGACGGCGACGACCTGGTCCCTGGACCCGGGCGACCCCAACCCGCGCTTCATCGCCCCCGTCGGTCTTGACGGGGCACACCCGGACACCGCGATCTTCGGTGGCCAGTTCGTCTACACCGCGCAGAACGTGTGGGCGGCTCGGGACTCCTCGGCGCTGAAGAAGGTGTTCGACCTCGGGAGCGGCCACTCGGCCACGGCGGTCTCGATGCACAACGGCGTCGCGTACGCCTCGTGGTGCGGTCCGTGCAACAACGCGGGCTTCGCGCGCGGCATCGCGACCAACGCCGGTGGCACGTGGCACCAGCTAGCGCTGGGTTCGGGCTTCCCGAACCGGTTCGTCCAGGGCCTGACCATCGACCCGAACAACACCCAGCACGCGTATGCCGCGATAAACGGCTTCTCGCGCAGGTTCACCGAAGGCCCCGGTGCCGGTGTCGGGCACCTGTACGAGACGACGGACGGGGGAGCGACGTGGAGCGACACGAGCGCGAACCTGCCCGATGTGCCGGCCAGCAGTGTCAAGCAGCTCGCCAACGGTGGTGTCGTCCTCGGCACCGACCTGACCGCGTTCTACCGGGCGCCGGGGGCGACGACCTGGCAGGTGCTGGGTTCGGGCTTGCCGCTGACGGTCGTCATGGACCTCGAGTCGGCTCCGGACGGCAACCTCTACGCCGCCACCCACGGCCGAGGCATCTGGAGCATCGCCGCTCCGCGGTAGGACCGCACCAGGGCAGCACCCGTGGAGGTGGGTGGTCCGGGACGTCCCCGGGCCACCCACCTCGCGGTCGTCTGCCCGCAGCACGACGACGGGCACCGTCCGGCGGCGGACGGCGAGTCGTGTGCACCGCCGGTGATGGGGGAGGATGGCCCGCGTGATTGATCAGCTGTGGGAATGGATTGCCATCGCCGTCGGGATCCTCGTGGTCCTGGGAGGCGTGCTGCTCGGCCTCGTGCGCGGCGGGGGTGGCAGGACCAAGCAGGCCCCGCGGCCGGAGCCCCGCACCGACACCGAGGTGCTGCCCGGGGTCGGTGACGACGCGACCGAGCCACGTGACGCACCGAAGCGCTCGGTGCAGGACGTCGCCGGTGGGGTCGACACCCTGCCGGCACCCGAGACCCTGCCGGTCCCCGAGCCGGAGCCGGTCCCGAGTGTCGAGCGCCCTGACTCCGCGCAGGGTCGGCTGACCCGCCTGCGTGCCCGACTTTCCCGGTCCAACACCGCCCTCGGGCAGGGCCTGCTCGCCCTGCTGTCCCGTGGCCGCCTCGACGAGGCCGCCTGGGAGGAGGTCGAGGACACCCTCATCGGCTCCGACCTCGGCGTAGAGGCGTCCACCGAGCTCGTCGACAGCCTGCGGGCCCGCGTCAAGGTCGAGGGGACCACCGACGAGGCGACCGTCCGTGGCTGGCTGCGCGAGGACCTGCTGCGCCTGGTCGACCCGAGCCTGGACCGGTCGGTGGCCAGCAGCCGGGTCGGGAACCGCCCGGCCGTGGTCCTGGTCGTCGGCGTCAACGGCACCGGCAAGACCACCACCGTCGGCAAGCTCGCCCGCGTCCTGGTCGCAGAGGACAAGGACGTCATCCTCGGCGCAGCCGACACCTTCCGTGCCGCGGCCGCCGACCAGCTCGAGACCTGGGGCGCCCGGGTCGGGGTGCCCACCGTGCGCTCCGACCGCGACGGCGCCGACCCTGCGGCCGTCGCCTTCGACGCGGTCAGGGCAGGCTTCGAGATGGAGGCCGATGTCGTCCTCGTCGACACCGCCGGCCGCCTGCACAACAAGGTCGGCCTGATGGACGAGCTCAGCAAGGTCAAGCGCGTCATCGAGAAGCAGAGCCCCATCGACGAGGTGCTGCTGGTCCTGGACGCCACCACCGGCCAGAACGGCCTGCGCCAGGCCGAGGTCTTCGCCCAGGTGGTCGATGTCACCGGCATCGTCCTGACCAAGCTCGACGGCACCGCGAAGGGCGGCATCGTCGTGTCCGTGCAGCGCAAGCTCGGCGTGCCGGTCAAGCTCGTCGGCCTGGGTGAGGGTCCGGACGACCTCGCGCCGTTCGACGCCGAGGCGTTCGTCGACGCGCTGCTCGACTGAGGGTGCCCGGACCTAGGGTGCCGGGCCTGAGGGTGTGCCGACTGCTCGCTGCCGCCCTGCTCACCGCCGGCGCGGTCGGTATGGCGTGGGCTGCGTCCGGTCCGGCTGTGGCTGCGGGCGGCGACTTCCGGATCCTCGACGACCGGGTCAGCGAGTCGTCGGGACTGGTGCTCAGCCGGGCGCACCCGCACACGGTGTGGACCACCAACGACTCGGGTGACGCCGCGCGGCTGTTCGCCGTGGACACCCGGACCGGGCGGACGACCGGCGTCCACACGTTCGGTGCGCCCGTCGTCGACGTCGAGGCGCTGGCGATCACACCCCGCGGGCGGCTGCTGGTCGCCGACATCGGTGACAACCGGCGCAGTCGTGACGTGGTGCGGATCTTCTGGTTCGACGAGCCAGCGTTGGGGGACACCAGCGGGTCGTGGGCCTCCTGGGAGCTGTCCTACCCCGACGGCCCGCACGACGCCGAGTCGATCGCCGTCGACCCCAGCTCGGGTCGGGTCCTGCTGGTCACCAAAGGCGCTGACGGAGCCGTGTACTCCCTGCCTGCCAAGCCCAGCCGGCACGGGGTGAACCGCCTGCAACGACTCGCTGCGGCGCCGGCGGTCGCCACCGACGCGGTGTTCCTCGCCGACGGGTCGGCCCTCGCGGTGCGGACCTACACCCGGCTCGTCCTGCTCGACCCGACGACGTGGCGTCCGCTCGGGTCGTCGCTGCTCCCGCTGCAGCGCCAGGGCGAGACGATCGCGCTCGCGCCGGGCGGTTCCGGTCTGCTCGTCGGCAGCGAGGGCAGCCGTTCGCCGGTCCAGCAGGTCGCTGTCCCGGTGACCCCCGTGGTGTCGCCCACCACGGCAGCCACCACCAGGCCGTCGACCACGTCGGCTGCCACCACCGGGCCGTCGACCATGACCGGGGAGACGGCATCTGCCGCGTCACCGTCCCCCGGCTCGGTGGGCTCACCACCGGTCAACCGGGCCCAGCTCGTCGCAGGTGTCGGCGGCTCGGTCGCCCTCGTGCTGGTCGCCCTGCTCCTCACCTGGCGGGCCCGGTCCGAGTCTTTGAAGGGTTGACCCGGTCAGGGCCGGGTCAACCGCTCAAAGACTGGGCAGCGGCAGGTCGGGAAGGGCAGCGGCAGGCCTGATCGCCTACCCTGACGGCGTGGAACCGGGGGCTGTGCGACTGGGAACCGCCGCGAAGACGTGGCGGAGCGTCGTCGTGCTGACGCTCATCGTGCTGTTCTGCGCGGGGTCGCTCGTCGGCAACGACCACTGGTGGCCGTTCAGCCCGTGGCGGATGTTCTCCACGTCGCAGGCCGCCACCGGTGCCGTCATCTCCACCGGCATCGAGGTGCAGACCGCTGACGCACCCGGATCGTGGGTCAGCGCCCCCCTCACCCCCGAGAACACCGGACTCAACCGGGCTGAGGTCGAGGGCCGCATCCCCCAGGTCACCGCGGACCCGGAGCGGCTCGGGACGTTGGCCCGCAGCCACGCCGAGCTACGGCCGGACACCCCAGCGTGGACCGCGCTGCGGGTCGTCCGCCGCCAGATCGTCGTCGTCGACCGCGTGCCGACCGGAGAGGTCCGCACCCAGGTCGTGGCGCAGTGGAGAGCCCGGTGAACCGCTTGGGTGGGTGGCTGTTCACCCCGGTGCCGCTGGCACGCGTGGCCGTCCTGCGCCTGCTCGTCCTCGCGTTCGTCGTCGTCGACGTCCTGGGCCTGCACACCTCCGGCTGGTACCACGGCTGGGCCGACCCGGTCTGGTACGAACCGCTGGTCATGGGGGAGGTGCTGCACCTGCCGGCCGCGACGGTCGTGCTCGTGCAGGCTCTCAAGTGGGGCTGTGTCGTCGCCGCGCTCGCTGCCATGACCGGCCGGGCCCCGCGACTGCTCGGGTGGACCGTGGCCGTCGGCTGGGTCTGGTACCAGTACGTCGCCTTCTCCTACGGCAAGGTCGACCACGACCGGGCCGACTTCGTCGTGGCGCTCGCCCTGCTGCCGACGGTGGGCCTGGCCCACCTGTCCGACCAGCGGCGCAGCGAGGCCGCCGGGTTCGCGCTGCGGGCCATCCAGCTCGCCGCCGTCGCGACCTACTTCCTGTCGGCGTGGGCCAAGATCCGCTTCGGCGGCTGGGAGTGGGTCAACTCGGCCACGATGGTGCGGGCGGTCGTGCGCCGCGGGACACCGATGGCCCAGTGGCTGCTCGAGGTGCCGTGGACCCTGCACGCGTTCCAGTGGGTGCTGTTCACCGCCGAGCTCACGGCGCCGGTCATCTTCCTGCTCTCCGAGCGCTGGCGCCGCCGCGTCGTGGCCGGCTGGTTCGTCTTCCACGCGATGACCTATGCGGCGATCACCATCGCCTTCTGGCCGCACCTGGTGATGATGCTCGCCTTCCTGCCCCTGGAGCGGTATGCCGCGTGGCTGCGTGAGCGCTTCCCCCGCATCCCCGGTGGGTCACCACCCGGGGAACGGCCCACGAGACCACGAGTCTTTGAGCGCCGCACCCGGTCAGGACCCGGTGCGGCGATCAAAGACCCGGGCAGGAAACCTGATGCTTACGCCGGTGACCAACCGCTTACACGCCCGTAACAAACGGGGGCGCGGCCTGAAACGCCCTGCCGTCACAGTTCTGTCCATGACAGAACCCACGATCAACGAGGCCGCGACCGCGTTCATGCTCGTCGCAGCCTCCATGGTGCTCCTCATGACCCCCGGTCTGGCCCTCTTCTACGGCGGGATGACCCGGTCGAAGTCGGTCCTCAACATGATCATGATGTCGTTCGGGGCCTTGGGCGTCGTCGGTGTCGTGTACGTGCTGTGGGGCTACTCCATGGCCTTCGGCAACCTGCAGGACGGGACGTCCGACATCGCAGGCCTGTTCACCAACCCGTTCCACCTGTTCGGTCTGGGGGGCGTCGTCGGGCCTGACGGTTCGCGCCTGATCGACGTGTTCGGTGCGGGCATCTACATCCCGGAGATCTTGTTCGTCGGCTTCCAGCTGACCTTCGCCGTGATCACCGTCGCGCTCATCAGCGGCGCGGTGGCCGACCGGGTGAAGTTCAGCACCTGGCTGGTCTTCTCCGGCATCTGGGCGACGGTCGTGTACTTCCCGATCAGCCACATGGTCTGGGGCGGCGGCATCTTGTCCGGGGCCGAGAACGGCCTCTCCGCCAAGATCTTCGGCGCGGCCGACGGGGTGGCCAAGGTGCTCCCCATCGACTTTGCCGGCGGCACGGTCGTGCACATCAACGCCGGTATCGCCGGTCTGGTCCTGGCGCTGGTCGTGGGCAAGCGGTTCGGCTTCGGCACGCAGGCGATGCGTCCGCACAACGTGCCGACCGTCATGCTCGGTGCTGGTCTGCTGTGGTTCGGCTGGTTCGGGTTCAACGCGGGCTCCGAGCTCGCCGCCGACGGCCTCGCCTCGCTGGTCTGGGTCAACACGACTGCTGCGACCTGTGCCGCGATGCTCGGCTGGCTGCTCGTGGAGAAGATCCGCGACGGCCACGCGACCACCGTCGGTGGCGCGTCCGGTGTCGTCGCCGGCCTGGTGGCCATCACCCCGGCCTGTGGAGCCCTGTCGCCCGTCGGCTCGCTGGTCCTGGGTGTCGTCGCCGGTGCGCTGTCGGCCCTGGCGGTCGGCCTGAAGTACAAGCTGGGCTACGACGACTCCCTCGATGTCGTCGGGGTGCACCTGGTCGCCGGCCTCTGGGGCACCATCGGTGCCGGCCTGCTCGCCACCTCCTCGGGCCTGTTCTACGGTGGCGGGCTCGACCAGACGGTCGTGCAGGTGCTCATCGCCCTGGCCTCGCTGACCATCTCCGGCGTCCTGACCGCCATCATCGCCCTGGCCCTCAAGGCCACCATGGGATGGCGCGTCGACAAGGACGTGGAGTCCGACGGCATCGACCAGTCCGAGCACGGTGAGTCCGGATACGACCTGGGCAGCCTGGTCGGGGGCCGCTTCGGCTCCTCCGGTGCAGTGTCCACCTCGGCGCTCGGCGCCAAGACCCGTGAGGGAGCAAGCGCATGAAGCTCGTGACCGCCATCATCAAGCCGCACCAGCTGGACGAGGTCAAGGAAGCCCTGGAGGCCTACGGCATCTCGGGAATGACGGTCAGCGAGGCGTCCGGCTACGGCCGCCAACGTGGCCACAGCGAGGTCTACCGGGGCGCCGAGTACACCGTCGACTTCGTGCCGAAGGTGCGGGTCGAGGTGCTCGTCGACGACATCGACGCCGGCTCTGTGGCCGACGTCATCCTGAAGTCGGCCCAGACGGGTCGGATCGGCGACGGCAAGATCTGGACCGTCCCCGTGGAGGACGTCATCCGCGTCCGCACCGGTGAGCGCGGCGTGGACGCCCTCTGACCGATCCGCACCACCTCCATCCACGAAGGCCGACGCCCGGGACGATCCTGCGTCCCGGGCGTCGGCCTTCTGCTGCGCGCAAGGGCGCTAACACAGCCGTAACACGGGTGCGCACTGCACGAAACGACCAACGGACACAGTGGCTGCCATGACGATCGAGCAGACCGACCTGGCGGCGCGCCGCCTGGACCTTGCCGGCGCACGGGGCTTCGACGCCCCCGGTGCAGGGCAGGCGCGCCGTGACGCCATCGCCACCCTGACCCGGGAGTGGCTGACCACCGTGTGGCAGGAGGCGCTCGAGGGGCGGCGCACCGAGGGCGTGGCCCTCGCCGCCGTCGGCAGCCTGGCCCGGGGTGACGCCGGACCCCTCAGCGATGTCGACCTCGTCCTGCTGCACTACGGCCGTTCCCTGTCGGGGGAGGACCTGCGGGGCCTCGCCGACCGCATCTGGTACCCCGTGTGGGATGCCGGGGTGCGCCTGGACCACTCGGTGCGCACCGTCAACCAGTGCCGCACGGTGGCCTCCGGCGACCTCACCGCCGCCGTCGGCCTCCTCGACCTGCAGTGCGTCGCGGGCGACGCCGAGGTCGTCGCCGCGGCCCGCTCGACCGTGTCGCACGACTGGCGCGCGAACGCCCGCCGCCGCCTCCCGCAGCTCATCGACGGGCTCAAGGCGCGGCACGCCCGTCACGGCGACCTCGCCCAGAGCCTCGAGGCCGACCTCAAGGAGTCCCACGGCGGCCTGCGCGACATGACCGTCCTCAACGCCCTCGTCGCCGCGTGGCTGACCGACCGGCCGCACGAGAGCGTCGACGAGGCGCACCGCGTGCTGCTCGACGTGCGCGACGCCGTGCACGTGGTCACCGGCAAGAGCCGCGACCGCCTGACCCGCGAGGACCACGACGCCGTCGCCGCCCTGCTCGGGCACGCAGACGCCGACGACATGCTGACCCAGGTCGCGAACGCCGGCCGCACGGTCGCCTACGCCCTCGACGGCACGGTACGGCGCGCGGGCCAGTCCCAGCGCGCCCGTACCCTGCGCGTGGGCCCCCGTCGCCCCCAGCTCAACCCGCTCGGCTTCGGAATGTTCGAGCACGACGGCGAGGTGGTCCTGGGACCGCGCAGCACGCTGTCCACGGATCCGCTGCTGCCGCTGCGCGCTGCGGTCGTCGCCGCCCGAAACAACCTGCCGATCGCCCCCACCACGCTGGCCAACCTCGCCGGGCAGTCGCCCAGGCTCGAGGAGCCCTGGACCGACATCGCCCGCGACCTCTTCGCCGACCTCCTGGCGACCGGCCCCGGGCTGATCGGTGTCTGGGAGGGGCTGGACCAGGCCGGCATCGTCGACCGCTGGCTGCCCGAGTGGGCCGCGGTGCGCTCGAGGCCGCAGCGCAGCGCCGTCCACCGCCACACCGTCGACCGCCACCTCGTCGAGACCGTGGTCATCGCGGGGGGCCTGGTGCGTGGCGTCGGCCGGGCCGACCTGTTGCTGCTCGCTGCCCTGCTGCACGACATCGGCAAGGTGCCGGGCGCCCACGACCACTCCGCGACAGGGGCGCCCCTCGCGCGAGCGATCGCCACCCGGCTGGGCCATCCGGACGCCGACGTCGACATCGTGACCACGCTCGTGCGCGAGCACCTCACGCTGATCGACCTCGCCACCCGACGCGACCACCAGGACCCCGGCACGGTGACCGCGGCGCGCGAGGCGGTCGGCGGGTCGCGGGAGGTCTTCGACCTCCTCGTCGCGCTCACCGAGGCCGACGCCTCCGCGGCCGGGCCACAAGCCTGGACCGACTGGCGCGCGACCCTGTTGCGCCAGCTCGCCGATGCCGCCCGGACCGGGTGGGAGGAAGGAGCCATGCCACCGCCGGCACAGCGCACCAGCGTCGCGGCGGCCGACCTCGAGTGCGTCGCGGCAGGGGAGCCCCGCGTCATCGTCCACCCGCTGGGTGGCTCCTACCGCATCGACGTCTTCGACCGGGACCGGCTGGGACTGTTCGCCGACACCGCAGGCCTGCTCGCGGCATACGGGCTCGTCGTCCGCACCGCCATCCTGCGGACCGCCGACGGGGTCGCCGCCAACGAGTGGCACGTGGAGAGCCCGAGCGGCGAACCGCCGGACGAGCAGCGCGTCGTCCGCGGGCTCGAGCGGCTCGCCCACGGTGACCGCGGACCCCTCGGGCTGCTCGACCGCCGCCGCCAGTTCGCGGCGCGGCCGAGCTCGCAGGCCGGCACGGGATCACCCGGGCAGGCCCGCGCCCTCGTCGTGCCACGCGCCTCGAAGGAGGCGACGGTCATCGAGGTGCGGGCCCAGGACCGCCCGGGGCTGCTGCACGAGCTGGGTATGGGGTTCGCGAAGTCCGGGCTGTCGGTGCGGTCCGCGCACATCGCCACGTACGCCGGGCAGACGCTCGACACGTTCTACGTCACCGAGTTCGGCGGGCGGCTGCTGCCGCCGGCCAAGGTCGCCCAGACGGTGGCGATGGTCATGGACATCTGTGACGGCGCCCCGGCGGGCTCGTGAGGAGTCGGTGGCTGGCCGGGAGCCGAGTGGTGACCGTGTCGGTGCCCGGCCCGGCGACCGATTAGCCTAAGGGCCGTGTTCACGTCACTCTCCGACCGTCTGACCGCCACCTTCAAGAACCTTCGGGGCAAGGGGCGGCTGTCCGAGTCCGATGTCAACGCCACCGTGCGCGACATCCGGCTCGCCCTGCTCGACGCCGATGTCTCGCTGCCCGTGGTGAAGCACTTCACCTCGGCGGTGCGCGACCGCGCGCTCGGCTCGGAGGTCTCGGGGGCGCTCAACCCCGGCCAGCAGGTCGTCAAGATCGTCAACGAGGAGCTCGTCGGCATCCTCGGTGGCGCCACGCGGACCATCACGTTCGCGAAGAACCCGCCCACGGTGATCATGCTCGCGGGTCTGCAGGGTGCCGGTAAGACCACCCTGGCCGGCAAGCTGGCGCGCTGGCTCAAGGAACAGGGCCACACCCCGATCCTCGTCGCGGCCGACCTCCAGCGCCCGAGCGCCGTCACCCAGCTCGAGGTCGTCGGCGAGCGCGCCGGCGTCCCGGTCTACGCGCCCGAGCGCGGCAACATCGGCGGCCACGACGCCGTCGGCGCGACCGGCGAGGGCACCCGTTCGTTCGGTGACCCGGTGGCGGTCTCCCGCGCCGGCATCGAGCACGCGCGGCGCAACCAGCACGACGTGGTCATCGTCGACACTGCGGGACGCCTCGCTGTCGACGCCAACCTCATGAAGCAGGCCGCCGACATCCGCGCGGCGATCTCGCCCGACGAGGTCCTGTTCGTCATCGACGCCATGATCGGCCAGGCCGCGGTCGACACCGCCCTCGCCTTCCAGGCGGGCGTCGACTTCACCGGTGTCGTCCTGTCCAAGCTGGACGGCGACGCCCGCGGTGGTGCCGCCCTGTCGGTGGCGTCCGTCACCGGTCGCCCGATCATGTTCGCCAGCACCGGCGAGGGCGTGAAGGACTTCGAGGTCTTCCACCCCGACCGGATGGCCTCGCGCATCCTCGACATGGGTGACGTCCTCACCCTGATCG
>JBDSKZ010000159.1:0-4243 GCA_039916625.1 Pedococcus sp. | reverse complement strand
GCCCGGCGTCGGCCGCGCCGGCCGCGCCGGGGTCGGGCCTCGCTCGGCACGGCGCTCCTGTGGCTCGGTCCCGCCCTCCTGCTGATCTTCGGGGTGGTCGTCTACCCGGCCGTCGAGCTGGTCAAGGCCTCGCTGTCCCGCTACTCGATCACGGGTCTGCGCAAGGGTGACGCCGGTCTCGACAACTTCACCAACGTCCTGGCCAACGACTCCCTCGGCACGGTCCTGACCAACACCCTGGTCTGGGTGGTCGCCGTCGTGGCACTGACGATCCTCATCAGCCTCGGCCTCGCGCAGTTCCTCACCAAGGAGTTCTGGGGCCGCAGGATCGTGCGCTGGGCCGTCATCGTCCCGTGGGCGGCCTCGCTGGTGATCACCGCGCGGTTGTTCACCCTGATCTACAGCTACTACTACGGCGTGCTCAACGCGGTGCTGCTCAAGGTCGGTCTCGTGGACACCCCCGTCGACTTCCTTGGCGACGACCGCTTGGTCATGCCGTCGATGGTCGCAGTCGGTGTCTTCGTCTCGATCCCGTTCACGGCGTACGTCTTCGTGGCCGGTCTGCACGCCATCCCGACCGATGTCTACGAGGCGGCCCGCATCGACGGGGCCTCGCCGTGGAAGATCTGGCGCCTGATCACGCTTCCGCTGCTGCGTCCCGCGATCCTGGTCGCCAGCGTGCTGAACATGATCTATGTCTTCAACAGCTTCCCGATCATCTACACCCTCAACGAGTCCAACCCCGGCTTCACCCACGACACGACCATCACGTTCATGTACAAGCTGGCGTTCAAGAGCGCCGAGAAGGATGTGGGCCAGTCGGCCGCGGCCGGTCTGTTCAACGTGCTGCTGATCCTCGTGGCCGTCGTCATCTACCTGCGCGTCTCGCGCTGGCGTGAGGAGGAGTCATGACCTGGCGTCGCATCCGTCCGGCCGCGATGCCGGTGCTCGGCCTCGCCGTGGCATTCGCCTTCCTGTGGCCCTACCTCGTGATGTTGCTCGACGCCTTCCGTCCCAGCGACGACGTCGTACAGACCCCTGCGTCGATCCTGCCGCGGGAGTGGAAGTGGACCACCTTCGCCGAGGTGCTGGGCGACGAGCGGTTCCGCTCCTGGTTGCAGACCTCGCTGGTGGTGGCCGTGGCCTCGACGGTGATCGTGGTCCTGGTTGCCGTCCCCGCGGCATACTTCACGGCGCGGTTCCGCTTCCCCGGACGCATCGCGTTCTTGTTCCTGGTCCTCATCACGCAGATGTTCTCGCCGACCTCCTTGGTCGTCGGCATCTACCGCGAGTTCTTCTCGCTCAACCTCGTCAACACCTACCTGGCCCTGATCCTCACGAACGCGGCGTTCAACCTGGCGTTCGCGATCTGGATCCTGCACGGGTTCTTCTCCTCTATCCCCATCGAGGTGGAGGAGGCTGCCGAGCTCGACGGTTGCGGGCCCTTCATGCGGCTGCGTCGCGTCATGCTGCCGTTGACCCTGCCGGGACTGGTGACCGCGACGATCTTCACCTTCATCGCGGCGTGGAACGAGTACGTCGTCGCCCTGACGCTCATGCTCGACGACAACAAGAAGCCGCTCACCGTCGGCATCAACTCCTACGTCACGGGCTACGAGCAGAACTGGGACCAGCTGTTCGGCGCCTCGATCATCGCCATCGTCCCGGTGGTGGTGCTGTTCGCGATCATCGAGAAGCACCTCGTCGGCGGCCTGACGGCCGGGTCGGTCAAGTGAGCGGGGCCCTGCCCGCCAAGTCCGTGGACCGCGGAGCGCGCTGGAGCGCGCTGCTCGGCCTGCTCGCCGAGCACGGCCGGCTCAGCGTGACCGAGGTCGTGGCGTCCCTCGGGGTCTCCGAGGCGACCGTGCGCCGCGACTTCGCCGACCTCGCCGCCCAGCAGCTGGTGACCCGCACGCACGGCGGCATCGTGGCGTCAGCGGTGGCCTACGACCTGCCGGTGCGCTACAAGCAGGCCGGCAGCGACGACGCCAAGGACCGTATCGCTGCCTGCGCCGCGGACCTCGCCCGCGAGGGCTCGGTGGTGGGGTTCAACGGCGGCACGACCACCAGCGCCGTGGCGCGGCGGCTCGCGGCCCGCTCCGACCTGGCGATGTCGACCCGGCGTCCGGCGGTCACCGTGGTCACCAACGCGCTCAACATCGCCACGGAGATGGTGCTGCGCCCCTTCATCCGGTGCGTCTCCCTCGGTGGCGTCGCGCGCCCCGAGTCCTACGAGCTGTCGGGCCCGCTGGCGGCGATGGTCCTCGGCGAGCTGTGGCTCGACACCGTCTTCCTCGGGGTCGACGCCGTCTCGGCGACCGCTGGGGCGATGTGCCACCACGAAGGTGAGGCCGGCATCAACTCGCTCATGGTCGAGCGCTCCGAGCGGGTCGTCGTCGTCGCGACCGGTGCCAAGCTCGGCACCCGGGCCTTCGCCCGGATCTGCCCCACGCCGCGGATCGACCTCGTGGTCACCGATGGGGGCGCTCCCAGGGACGCGGTAGCGGAGCTGCGGTCGGCCGGCGTCACGGTGGAAGTGGTCTGAGCGTGGGCGAGGTCGTGGCCGCGGTCGACGTCGGGGGCACCCGGGTCAAGGCCGCGCTCGTGGACCAGCACGGCGTCGAGGTCGAGTCCCGCACCGTGCCCACGGTGGCGGGGGCTTCCCGTGAGGGTGTGCTCGTCGGTCAGTTGGGCGACCTCGTGCGCGACCTGTGCGCCACGGCCAAGGAGCCGGTGGAGCTCCGGGCCTGCGGCGTGGTGGTCCCCGGGCTGGTGGACGGCGCTGCCGGTGTGGCCCGCTGGTCGGCCAACCTCGGGTGGCGTGACCTGCCGGTGGCCGAGCCGTTGTCCGAGGTGCTCGGTCTGCCGGTTGTGCTCGGCCACGACGTGCGCGCCGGCTTGGTGGCCGAGGTCCGCTGGGGCGCTGCGACCGGCGCGCGCAACGTGCTCTTCCTGCCCGTGGGCACCGGCATCGCAGGTGCCCTCATGCTCGACGGCCGCGTCGTCCACGCAGACGGCTGGGCCGGCGAGCTGGGCCACGTCGTCGTCGAGCCGGGCGGCCCGCGGTGCGGGTGCGGGGCTCGGGGCTGCCTCGAGGCCGTGGCGTCCGCGGCGGCGGTCGAGCGTGCCTATGCCGCACAGTCGGCCCCTGGTGCGACCGGGCGGGTGGTTGTCCCTGAGCGGATGGGAGCCGACCAGGTGGCGGCCCTCGTCGACGCTGGCGACGAGGTCGCCACGCAGGTGTGGAGTGTGGCCGTGGAGGCGTTGGCCCGGGCCATCGCGATCACCGTGACGCTCACCGGTGTGGAGCGCGTCCTCGTCGGCGGCGGGTTGGGCCAGAGCGGGGAGACCCTCCTGGGTCCGCTGCGCACCAGCGTCGCCTCCCAGCTGACCTTCCAGCGGATGCCGACCATCGAGCGGGCCAGGCTGGGTGAGCGCGCCGGCTGCCTCGGCGCCGCGGCCCTTGCGTGGGACCTGTCGTGATCCTCACCATCACGCCGAACCCAGCGCTCGACGTGACGTACGACGTCGAGCGCGTGGTGCCGCACGAGAGCCACCGCGTGCTGTCGGTCCAGGAGCTGGCCGGCGGCAAGGGCATCAACGTCGCCTCGGTGCTGCACCTGCTCGGTCAGGACGTCGTGGTCACCGGGGTGGTCGGAGGGTCGACGGGGGAGCAGGTGCGCGCCGACCTGGACCGGCGCGGCATACCCCACCGGTTTGCGCAGACGGCATCGCAGACCCGGCGCACCACCACCGTGGTGAGTCGCGAGGACGGTGAGGCCACGGCGTTCAACGAACCCGGCTGGCCGTGGCCCGAGGGCGCCTGGGCCAGGCTGCTCGACCACGTGGCCACAATGCTCGACGAGCTCCCCGTCCGGGTGCTCGTCGCCTCGGGAAGCGTGCCGCCAGGTGTGCCCGACCATGCCTTCGCAGACCTCACGCGGGTGGGCCGCGACGCAGGTGTGGCGGTCATCGTCGACGCCTCGCGCACTGCCCTCCTGGGGGCGCTGCCGGCCGCTCCTGACGTGGTCAAACCAAACCGTGAGGAGCTGCTCGGCGTCACTGGGGTCGACGATCCCATCGACGGCGCAAAGATGTTGCAGGAGCTGGGCGCTCGGCACGTCGTGGTGTCGCTGGGTGCTGACGGCATCGTGGCTGTCGCTCCCTCGGGCAGCGTGCTGAGGGCCCGGCTGGGAGAGCGCCTGCGCGGCAACGCCACCGGTGCCGGGGACGCCGCCGTGGC
>JBDSKZ010000158.1:0-16872 GCA_039916625.1 Pedococcus sp. | reverse complement strand
CCTGCAAGGCGGCCGGGATCACCTACCGCCAGCTCGACTACTGGGCGCGCACCGGTCTGGTCGAGCCCTCGGTGCGCAGCGCCACGGGTTCGGGTACGCAGCGCCTCTACGGCTTCCGCGACATCCTGGTCCTCAAGGTCGTCAAGCGACTGCTCGACACCGGCGTCTCGCTCCAGCAGATCCGCGTGGCCATCAGCCACCTGCGCGAGCGCGGTGTCGAGGACCTGGCCCAGATCACGCTGATGAGCGATGGCGCCTCGGTCTACGAGTGCACGTCCGCCGACGAGGTCATCGACCTCGTCCAGGGTGGCCAGGGGGTCTTCGGCATCGCCGTCGGACGGGTCTGGCGCGAGGTCGAGGGTGAGCTCGCCGAGCTGCCCAGCGAGCGCACTGATGACCCCTCGCCCGCCGAACACCCCGGCGACGAGCTCCGCGTGCGTCGCGCGTCGCGGCTCGCCTGAACCACCACAGCCGTCCACCCGGGCCGTCGCTCCCTCGGGGCGGCGGCTCGTGCTGTAGATTGGGCCGCGCTGAACATCCCGTGCGGGAGAGTCCCCGCGTGCGTCCTTCGAGGTGCACGGCGGGGCGCCGAAGGGGCAAACTCCCCGGAACCTCTCAGGCGCCAGGACTGCGTGGGACAGGCACCTCTGGAGCGGCGACGCCGTGACAGATGGGGAGGCGATCCGAGCAGTCCGACGTTCAGGAGCCTCATGTCCGCCCAGCACACCAGTACGCCCACCGACGCCTCCGTCGCAGGTGAGCCGCTGACGACCCGGCTGCCCGAGTTCGTCGGGCGCCACATCGGCCCGTCGAGGGACGACGTCACCACCATGTTGGCCGCGGTCGGCCACGACAGCCTCGAGTCGCTGATCGACGCGGCGCTGCCGGCTGCCATCCGGTCCGACGCACCGCTCCGCGTCGACCCGAGCCCCTCGGAGGCGGCAGTCGTCGAGGAGCTGCGTGCCCTCGCGCGGCGCAACCAGGTGATGACGTCGATGATCGGGCTCGGCTACTACGGCACGATCACGCCGGCGGTGATCCAGCGCAACGTGCTGGAGAACCCCGCCTGGTACACGGCCTACACGCCATACCAGCCGGAGATCTCCCAAGGCCGGCTCGAGGCCCTCATCAACTTCCAGACCGTGGTCAGCGACCTGACCGGACTGAGCACTTCAGGCGCCTCGCTCCTGGACGAGGGGACGGCCGCGGCAGAGTCGATGACCCTGATGCGTCGGTCCAGCAAGGCCGGCGCGGACGCCGTCATGGTCGTCGACCGCCACCTGTTTCCGCAGACGCTCGGCGTCATGCAGACCCGAGCGGGGCCACAGGGCATCGGCCTCGTGGTGGCCGACCTCGACCACGTCGACACGGTCGAGGCCCTGCGCTCCGCGGCCGGTGACCGTGACGTGTTCGGCGTCATGGTGCAGTACCCCGGTGCCGACGGCGAGGTCCGCGACTGGCGGGCCCTGGCCGCGGCGGCCCACGACAGTGGTGCCCTCGTCACGGCGGCCGCCGACCTGCTCGCCCTCACCCTGGCCACGGCGCCGGGGGAGTGGGGTGCCGATGTCGCCGTGGGCACCACCCAGCGCTTCGGGGTGCCGATGGGCTTCGGTGGTCCGCACGCGGGATACATGAGCGTCCGCGCCGGACTCGAGCGTTCGCTGCCCGGCCGCCTCGTCGGCGTGAGCGTCGACACCGAAGGCGCTCCGGCCTATCGCCTGGCCCTGCAGACTCGCGAGCAGCACATCCGCCGCGAGAAGGCCACCTCCAACATCTGCACCGCGCAGGTGCTGCTGGCCGTGATGGCGTCGATGTATGCCGTCTACCATGGCCCGGACGGACTGGCGGCCATCGCGCAGCGCGTTCACGGCCACGCCCGCGCCCTCGTCGAGGGCCTTCGGGCCAGCGGTGTCGAGGTGCTGACGACCCACTACTTCGACACTGTCACCGTCGCCGTGCCCGGTCGCGCGGACGAGGTCGTCAGCGAGGCCGCGCAGCGTGGCGTCAACGTCTGGCGGGTCGACGCCGACCGCGTGTCGCTCAGCGTCGACGAGACCACCGACCTGCGCGACCTCGACGCGGTGTGGGCGGCATTCGGCGCCACCGGCACCACGACCGTGCCGCTCGACGGCGTCCAGTGGCCCTCAGAGCTCCTGCGGACCAGCGAGTACCTCACCCACCCGGTGTTCCACACCCACCGCAGCGAGACCTCGATGCTGCGCTACCTTCGCCGGCTCTCCGACCGCGACTTCGCGCTCGACCGCGGCATGATCCCCCTGGGCTCCTGCACGATGAAGCTTAACGCGACCACCGAGATGGTGGCGGTCACCTGGCCGGAGTTCGCGCACCTGCACCCCTTCGCCCCAGCGCACCAGACGGAGGGCATCCGCGAGCTCATCAGCGACCTCGCCGCGTGGCTGTGCGAGATCACCGGGTATGACGCGGTGTCGCTCCAGCCCAACGCCGGCTCCCAGGGCGAGTTCGCCGGACTCCTCGCGATCCATGCCTACCACGAGGCCAACGGCCAGTCGCAGCGTCGTATCTGCCTCATTCCCGCCAGCGCGCACGGCACGAACGCCGCGAGCGCGGTGATGGCGGGCATGAAGGTCGTGGTCGTGAAGACGGCGTCCGGTGGCGACATCGACATGGACGACCTTCGGGCCAAGGTCGAGCAGCACCGAGACGACCTCGCGGCGATCATGGTCACCTACCCCTCGACCCACGGGGTCTTCGAGGACACCATCACCGACCTCTGCGGCCTGGTCCACGACGCCGGCGGCCAGGTCTACGTCGACGGTGCCAACCTCAACGCCCTGGTCGGCCTGGCCAGGCCGGGCAAGTTCGGTGCGGACGTCTCGCACCTCAACCTGCACAAGACGTTCTGCATCCCGCACGGCGGCGGTGGCCCTGGCGTCGGTCCTGTCGCGGTGCGCGCGCACCTCGCGCCGCACCTGCCCAACCACCCGATGTCCCCCGAGGCCGGGCCCGAGACGGGGGTCGGCCCGATCTCTGCGGCGCCGTTCGGCTCCGCGAGCATCCTGCCGATCTCGTGGGCGTACGTCCGCCTCATGGGTGGGGCCGGGCTGACCCGCGCCACCCAGGTGGCGATCCTGAACGCCAACTACATCGCTGTCCGGCTGCGTGAGCACTACCCGGTGCTCTACTCCGGGCACGACGGCATCGTCGCCCACGAGTGCATCCTGGACCTGCGCGACCTCACCAAGCGCAGCGGCGTCACCGTCGACGACGTGGCCAAGCGGCTCATCGACTACGGCTTCCACGCGCCGACGATGTCGTTCCCGGTCGCCGGCACGCTGATGGTCGAGCCCACCGAGAGCGAGGACCGTGGCGAGATCGACCGGTTCTGCGACGCCATGATCGCCATCCGCCACGAGATCGCGACGGTGGAGTCGGGTGAGGTCGTGGTGGCCGACAGCATGCTGCGCAACGCGCCACACACGGCCAGGGCCCTCGCTGGCAAGTGGGAGTACCCCTACGAGCGCTCCGACGCAGCCTTCCCGGTCGGGGTCCACGCTCCCGACAAGTACTGGCCGCCGGTGGCCCGCATCGACGGCGCGTACGGCGACCGCAACCTTGTGTGCAGCTGCCCGCCTCCCGAGGCGTTCGAGAGCTGAGCTGTCGTACCAGGTGCGCGAAGTCGACCTCGCGCACCTGGACGCGACTGCGCGCACCTGTCAGGTGCGCGCAGTCGACCTATGGTGCGCGGGCTGAGTGCCTTGCCGGCTCGTGGGTGGGTCAGGCGGCCGGGGCGGCGTCGCTGGCAACGCCGGTGCGTACGGTGGAGCCCCGTTCGGTCTTGACGACGACGACCTGGCTGGAGATGCGGGTGCGCAGCTCGGCGACATGGCTGACCACACCGACCGCCCGACCGCCTTCGCGCAGGTCGTCCAGGACGGCCATGACCTGTTCGAGGCTCTCGTCGTCGAGGGTCCCGAAGCCTTCGTCGACGAACAAGGTCTGCAGGTCGAACCCGCCAGACTCCTCGCGCACCGCGTCGGCCAGCCCGAGGGCCAGTGCCAGCGACGCCATGAACGACTCGCCGCCGGACAGCGAGCTCGTGTCGCGGGCCTGTCCGGTCCACAGGTCGAGGACCTCCAGGCCCAGTCCGCTGCGGGCGCCCCGGGCTGCGAGGCCGTCGGTGTGCCGCAGCTGGTAGCGGCCATCGCCCATCGTGGCGAGCCGTTCGTTGGCCAGGGTGGCCACCGTCTCGAGCCGGGCGGCCAGTACGAATGCGGACAGCCGCATGCGCAGGGAGTTGGAGCCGGAGGTGCCCGCCACGGCATCGGCGACCTCGCGCAGCACCTCGTGCCGGGCTGCGGTGGTGGTCAGGGCGGGCCCACGTTCTGCGACGCTCGAACGCACCCGATCGACCCCACTCGAGGTGCGCCGCACGAGGGTGTCTGCGGCCAAGGCGCAGGTGTAGGCCCGCCGGGCCAGCTCGGCGTCCTCGGCCAGGACCTCGAGGTCGGGAGCCTTCGCGGCCAGGGCCGAAGCGACCTCCGGGTCCGCCAGGACGGTCTGCGCCTGCACGAGGGCGGTGTCGTGGGCCGTGCTGCGCGTCAGGAGGGCAGCGGCGTCCGCGCGAGTGAGGGTGGCTGCGCGGGCGGCTGTCGCATCGCCGAAGCCAGCCCCGCTGAGTGCAGCCGTGGTTGCCGTCAGCACTGCCTTGCAGGTCACGCTCGCGGTCTGCAGCGCTGCCGTCGCCGCTGCGTGCTCGGTCAGAGCCTGCGCGGTCGTGGCGTGGTGTCGTCGAAGGGCCGCGAGCGACCCCAGGAGCGCGTCCACCTTCGCCCGACCAGAGTCGCCCGTCGCACCGGTGTCCGCAGAGACCGTCGTCGCGTCCGTCGCGTCGGACGTACTCGAGTCTTCCGGAGTGCAGGGGCAGCTGATGGAGTGCTGGGAGAGTGCCTCGCGGACACCCTCGACATCGCGGGCCAGGGCGGTTTCGAGTCCGGTGACCGCGGTGCGTGCCGCTGTGAGCCCGTCTCGCAGGTCTGCCGCCTGCTCGGCCAGTGTGACGATCTCGGTCTCGGCGGTATCGACGAGAGCGCGGGCGCGGTCGAGGGTGGCGGCTCGGTCGAGCAGCGAGCAGTGCTGTGCCCGGGCGTGCGACAGGGCGTCGGACAGGGCTTCGGCGTCCCGCGCCTCCTCGCCCAGCTGGGCGAGGCGCTCGACCTGTGCGGCCTCGAAGGAGGCCACTCGCGACCGGGCTGCGGACAGCAGGCTCGCTGCGACCTGCCAAGCACGCTCTGCTTCTTCGACCACCTCGGCGGACACCGGGTCGCCACCGGTCGCCGGAGCCGGGTGGTCCGCGGAACCACAGACCGGGCAGGGCCGCGCGTCCTCGAGCCGCGCAGCGAGCTCGGTCGCGATGCCGTCGAGTCGAGCCTGTCTGAGGTCCTGGTAGGTGTCGCGAAGGTCCTGGGTGGAGGTTCGGCCGTCCGTGACCACCGACATCGCTGCGGCGAGGTCGAGGGTGCCGCGGTCCAGGGCGAGCCGGCAGCGATGCAGGGTGCAGAGGTCCTTGACGAGGGCCGCTGCCGCATCGACCGCACCGGCGGCCTGGATGGCCCGGGTGAGCTCGCGCTGGGCAGTGCCGGCGGCTTCCCGGCGGCGGGCGATCCGCACCTCGAGCTGGGCCCGGGCGACCTCCACGTCTCGGGACTGCGCCAGGAGACCTGCGTGCTGCTGCGTGCGCTCGCGCCAGGCGAGCCGGTGTCGCTCGGCGTCGTCGAGGCCGGTGGTGGCGCCGGTGACCTGGTCCACGACAGCCTGGAGGTCGTCGGTGGCCACGCCCACGGAGGCCACCCCACGGGCGGTGACCTCGAACCGCTCATGCGCCTGCGCCACAGCGTCCTCGGCCCTGGTCAGCCCGGCAAGGTCACCCGACACCGAGCGCGCGCGGGCCGACGCGTCGAGACGTGCCACGGCGGCGTCGTGCTCGGGCTGCTGGGAGACGAGGCGCTGCAGCGCCTCAGCGGCTCGGCGGCCGCGGTCCCGACGGGCCCCGACCTGGCGGGCGCCGAGCAGCGCGTTGCCCGCCAGGGAGTCCCGTGACCTCGTCGAGTCCACGGCAGCCATCGCCTCGAGCGACGCGCCTTCCAGGGCATCGCAGATGGCGTCGAGGGCCGCGGGGAGCTCGTCGAACGCAATCGCCGACCAGTCGGTCGTCTCACCTCCGAGGGCAGCTGCGACCAGACCGGGCGGGGCATCGGCGAGCACGTCCGCGAGCACGGCGAGGTCCGAGCGCAGTGCCGCATGGAGAGCCTCGAGCGCAGCCGCGGACTCCTTGCGCTGGGTCGCGAACCACTCCTCCACCCCTGAGTAGATGGACACGTCGAAGAGCTTCTCGAGCAGTCCACGGCGCTCCTCCGGCGTGGCGCTCAGGAAGGCGGCGAAGTCGCCCTGGGGGAGCAGCACCACCTTGTTGAACTGCTCCAGGCCCATGCCCAGGACATCCTTGACGACCTCGGCGATCTCGTCGTGCCGGGTGCTGAGCGCCTCCCAGCCGGACGAGCGCTGTTCCCACAGGACCGCCTTGGCCTGGACCTTGGTCTCGCCGGTGCCCCGGGACCTGGGACGCAGGAACTCGGGGGATCGCTCGAGACGGAACCGCCGACCCACGGCGGTGAACTCGAGCGTCACCTGCGGGACGACCCCACGGTCGGCGTGGTCGCTGTGCAGGCTCTTCTTCGAGCGGGAGCCGGGCACGTCGGCATAGAGGGCGAACGCGATGGCGTCGAGCAGGCTGGTCTTGCCCGCGCCGGTGGCCCCGCGGATGAGGAAGAGACCGCCGGCAGCCACCTCGTCGAGGTCGACCTCCACGCTGCCGGCGAACGGCCCGAAGGCGGTGACCGACAGGTGGTGCAACCTCACGCCGCGCCCACTCGTCGGCGCGACGAGACGAGCTGGCCCTCGTCGTCCCGTCCGGCGCGCCCGGTGCGGACGGCCTCCACCGCGGTGGCGAGGACCGCGCGCTCGGCGCCGGTGGGGGCGTGGCCATCGCGGACGTGGTCGAGAAAGCTGCAGCAGACGTCGAGCGGCTGGTCCTGGGTGGCGCGCTGGGCGTAGGAGCGGACCGGAACTGCGGCGCCCTGGGGGTCGAACTGCAGCACCAGCGTGTGCGGGAAACGGCGCCGCAGCCTCTCCATGGCCGCAGGCGGACGCGTCGGATCGGTCAGCGTGACCTGGCACCACGCGAGCTCAGCCGGGGCGTGTCGCGGGTCGGCGAGCAGGTCGTCGAGGTCGCCGCGCAGCACCGCCAGAGGCCGGGCGACCGGCGCGTCGACGGCCTCGACGTGGACCCCTGCGTCGTCGAGGTCCACGAGCCAGGACCCCTTGGTCTGACGGTGCTCGCTGAACGACAACGCGATGGGCGATCCGCTGTAGCGCACCGTGTCACTGACCTGCTGGCGGCCGTGCAGGTGGCCCAGGGCGACGTAGTCGTGCCCTGCAAAGGTGCGTGGGTGCACCGCCCCGACCCCGCCGACGGAGATGTCGCGCTCCGAGTCGCTGGTGGCGCCACCGGTCACGAAGGCGTGGCCCATCACGACCGACCGACCGCCGCGGGACACCCGGTCGGCGTTGACGCGGGCCATCGCCGCGGTCAGGACTCCTGCGTGGGTGCGCTCCGTGGTGCCCAGCGGCCCTGCGGCCACGGCGGGCTCGAGGTAGGGCAGTGGGTGCACGGCGACATCGCCGATCATGACGGGGGTGCCGATGGACCCGAGCGAGGAGCGGATGTGCAGCCCGGTGCGGGCGAGCAGGTCGCTGGCGAAACCGAGCCGGATGGCGGAGTCGTGGTTGCCGCTGGACAGGACCACGACGGTGCCTTGGCCGACCAGCCGGGTCACGGTCTCGCTCAGCAGCTGGACGGTGTCGGGGGCGGGCATGGCCCGGTCGTAGACGTCGCCGGAGACCAGGACGGCCTCGACGGACTCGCTGCGCACCGTCTCCACCAGGTGGTCGAGGTACTGCGCCTGGGCGTCGAGCAGTCCCACCTGGTGGAACGAACGTCCCAGGTGCCAGTCGGAGGTATGGAGCAAGCGCACCCCTGCAGGCTACGAGTGCCCGGTGACAGCCGTTGGCAGGCGCGCCCTGACGTGGTTAGGTCATCACCAGGCTGGGTCGTCACCCGAGGTGGCCCACCGGCATACCGCACGCACGGCACGCACCGCACGCACGGCAAGGGAGGTCTCCCGTGGGGGAGGAAGTCACCGCGCAGAGCTACACCCGCGAGCAGCGGCAGCAGTACCGCGAGAAGGTGCGGCAGAACCTCGACGTCTTCGAGCGGATGCTCGCGCAGAGCGTCTTCGAGTTCGACCGGCCGATGACCGGCATGGAGATCGAGCTCAACCTCGTCGACGACGCCTACCAACCCAAGTTCGCCAATGCCGAGGTGCTCGAGGCGATCGCCGACCCCGGTTACCAGACCGAGCTGGCGCAGTACAACATCGAGCTGAACGTGCCTCCTCGGCCGCTGCCGGGGGACTCGGCGATCGAGCTCGAGGACGAGATGCGCGCCTCGCTCAACGCCGCCTCGGCCGCCGCAGAGAGGCGCGGGGCACACATCGTCGCCGTGGGCATCCTGCCGACGATCATGCCCCAGCACTTCGAGGGTGAGTGGATCAGCGCGAACAACCGCTACACCGCCCTCAACGACTCCATCTTCTACGCCCGCGGCGAGGACATCTACCTCGACATCGAGGGCCCCACGGGGGAGCGGGTCGCCACCTACTGCAACTCCATCGCCCCCGAGTCGGCGTGCACGAGTGTCCAGCTCCACCTGCAGGTCGCCCCAGGTGACTTCGCGGCCCACTGGAACGCCGCCCAGGCTCTCGTCGCACCGCAGATCGCGCTCGCCGCCAACTCGCCGTTCTTCTTCGGGCAGCGGCTGCACGCCGAGACGCGGATCGAGCTCTTCAGCCAGGCCACGGACACCCGCAGCATCGAGCTGAAGAACCAGGGCGTCCGACCGCGGGTCTTCTTCGGC
The DNA here is from genome assembly GCA_039916625.1 of Pedococcus sp. Lineage (GTDB taxonomy): Bacteria > Actinomycetota > Actinomycetes > Actinomycetales > Dermatophilaceae > Pedococcus. The sequence continues at coordinate 7,859 of JBDSKZ010000158.1, read as the reverse complement.
GAGCGCTGGATCACCTCGATCTTCGACCTCTTCGAGGAGAACGTCCGCTACTTCCCGGCCCTGCTCGCTGAGGTCAGCGACGAGGACCCCGTCGCGAAGCTCGCCGCGGGACAGGCTCCGGAGCTGCCGGAGCTGCGGCTGCACAACGGCACGGTCTACCGCTGGAACCGTCCCATCTACGACATCGTCGACGGCACCCCACACCTGCGCGTCGAGAACCGCGTCCTGCCGGCCGGTCCGACGCTGATCGACGTGATGGCCAATGCCGCCTTCTACTACGGCGTCATCCGCAAGCTCGCGTCGGACGACCGCCCCATCTGGAGCAAGATGAGCTTCGCCGCGGCCGAGCAGAACTTCCACAACGCAGCCCGTGACGGCATCGAGTCCCGGCTCTACTGGCCGGGATTCGGCGAGCTGCGAGCCGAGGAGCTGGTGCTTCGCCACCTCCTCCCGATGGCGCACGAAGGCCTCGCCGAGTGGGGGGTGTCCGCCGCGGTGCGCGACCGGTTCCTGTCCGTGATCGAGGGGCGGGCGACGACGAGCACCAACGGAGCGACCTGGCAGACCGATGCGGTGGCCAAGCTCGAGGCTTCTGGCCTCGACCGCCAGAGCGCCCTGGCGGAGATGCTCAAGCACTATGTCACCAACATGCACAGCAACGAGCCGGTGCACACCTGGCCGCTGCCCTGAGGGCGCCGTATCGTCGAAGAGGAGTGTCGACCGTGGCAGGGGATGCGGGACTGTCGGTCCGGCGTCCTAGAGTGGCATCATTGACCTTGACGCCCTTGACGGCATGTCGACCTGACGGAGGTTCCGGACATGACACCGCGCACCCGCACCACGACCCCGGTGGACGCCCTGACCGAGGTGCTGCGCGAGGGCATCGCCGCACGGGTCGAGGACCTGCGCGCACAGGGGCGCACCCTCGACCTCAGCGACGTCGAGGACCTCGCCGGGCGGATGCTCGCCGCACTCCCGACGGTGCACCCGCTCGACCAACCGCTGGGGCCGTTCTATGACACGGCCGGGCTCATCGCCTGGCTCGGCATCTCGCGCCAGGCCTTGTTCGACCGGGTCCGCCGCGGCACGGTCCTCGCGTGCCGCACCGCCGACGGTCACCTCGTCTACCCGTCGTTGCAGTTCGGGCGCAACGGCGCCGTCCGGCCCGGGGTGGTCGAGGCGATCGGGGCGTTCACGCGGCGCGGGGTCGACGGCTGGTCGGTCGGGGCGTGGTTGACGACCCCGACGCCGGTGTTCGACGGCCAGAGTGCCATCGACTACCTCGTCGTGCACCGTTCGTCACCGACCGCGGTCCGCTGGGTCGCCGACCGCGCGGCCGCCGACGCCACGGCCTGGGCGGCATGAGCGACCGGGAACGCGTCGCCCAGGCTGCGCCGACCAGCTCGCTGGAGGACTTCCCGACCCATCGCGTCGAGACCACCACGGACCTCTTCCGCGCCCACACGGGGGCGTTCGGTCCGTGGTGGTTCGGCAACGAGGGGGGCGGCCGCTTCGACCTCCCCTCGCCGCGTGGCACCTGCTACACGGCGCTCGACCCCGGCAGCGCGGTGCGCGAGAGGGTGGGGCCGGTGCTCGGTGGCGCCGTGGCGGTCCCGGAGAGCCTGCTCGAGGACGTCGTGGTGTCGCGGCTCCATGTGCCGGCTGATCGCGACGTTGCCGACGTGCAGTCTACGGCCGCAGGCGATTTCGGCGTCACTCGCGAGCTGGAGACGATGGTCCCGTATGCCGTGCCGCAGCTCTGGGCGCGGGCCTTGGACCGTGCCGGGCACGGCGGGGTGAGGTACGGGCCGCGGTTCACGCCGGGGGAGTGCAGCGCCGTCGCGTTGTTCGACGAGGAGGGCGCCAAGCCGTGGCCCCCCGACCCCCAGGCGATCCCGGCAGCGTCGGCTCCCGGGGCTCCGACCGTGTGGACGACCCCCCGACGGGGTGACCTCACCGTCGTACGTCCACCGCGGACCAGGGTGCCCCGGTCCTGAGCCGGACGGCTAGGAGTGCTTGGCCACCACTGCCGGGCCGTGGTTCCAGACGCGGACCGCCGGCCGCTCCCGCTCGTACTGCAGGACGCTGACCGAGCCGGCATCGAGGAGGAGCTGCGCGCCGAGGCGGGGCTCTCGGCGCAGGAACACCGATGCGAGCACCCGCAGGCAGTGGCCGTGACCGACCAGGGCGACATCACCGTGCGCCATCGCGGCGACCGCTCGCTGCACGACGCGTGACGCCCGGGCAGCCACCTCCTCGACGGTCTCGCCGGGAGTCTGCCCGGGCGGCACCCCGTGCTCGAAGACCGTCCAGTCGTAGCCCACCTGCTCGCGGATCTGGGGAGTGGTCAGCCCTTCGTAGGCGCCGTAGTCCCACTCCAGCAGGTCGTCGGTGATCTCCGGATCGAGACCGGCCAGCTCGGCGGTCCGGCGGGCGCGCTGCAGGGGCGAGGCCAGGACGAGGGTGAACTGGCGTCCGTCGAGCAGGTGCCCGGCTGCGCGGGCCAGCTCCTCGCCGTGCGGCGTGAGGGGGATGTCGGTGCGACCGGTGTGCTGCCCGGACAGTGACCACTCGGTCTCGCCGTGGCGCAGCAGGACCAGACATCCGACGGGTGGGCTGGGCGGTTGCGGGGCGCTGCTCGTCACCGGGCCAGCATGACAGAGTGGGCGCATGCGCCTGACCTACCGGTTGCTCAACGTCTTCGCCCGCGGTGGCGACCCGTTCTCGGGCAACCCGCTCTGTGTCGTCGAGGGGGCGCAGGACCTCACCGACGACCAGATGCAAGGGCTGGCAAGGCAGTTCAACCTGTCGGAGACGACCTTCCTCGTCACGCCCGCCCACGGCGCGGATGCCGGGGTCCGGATCTTCACACCGCACTACGAGATGGCCTTCGCCGGGCACCCCACGCTCGGGACCGCGCACGCCGTACGCACCCTGGGCATCGCGGGCGACGCACTTGCCCTGTCGATGCCGGCCGGGACGATCCCCGTCAGCGCCGAAGGGGACACGTGGACGCTGACGGCGAACCGGGGTGTCGTGCACGCGGAGTACCAGGTCGACGAGATCGCCTCGTGCGTCGGGCTGGCACCGGAGGATCTTGTCGGTCCCGTGCAACAGGTGAGCACAGGCAGTGCGCAGGTCATCGCCCAAGCAGCCTCGGTCGACGCCGTCCGGCGAGCCACCGGGGACGCCGTCCTGATGCGGCAGTTCGCCGGCATGGGGACCCGCGGTGGGGAAACCTTGGTCTACCTGTGGTGCGAGACCGGGAAGGACCAGATCGAGGCCCGTGCGCTGTTCACGCAGGGTTCGGCGGCGATCGAGGACCCGGCGACGGGGTCGGCCTGCTCGAACCTGGGGGCCTGGCTTGCCGCGCAGGGACGCGCCGGCAGCTGGGTGGTCAGCCAGGGCGCCCAGGTCGGTCGCCCGTCCACCCTGTTGCTCTCGGTGGACGACGAGGGCACCGTCCGGGTCGGTGGGCTGGTCCACGCGCTCGGCGAAGGTTGGCTCGAGCTGTGAGTCCGCGCGGTGAGGCGGTACAGGGGGTTCAGGCAGCCGTCGCCCGCGTGGTTGCTGGCGAGGACGGCGGGCACTCCGGGCTCCGGTGGTCGGTGCACGTCACCGACCCGATGGCTGGGACGGTGATCGCTGCGGTCGATGCCCACCGCGTGCAGCGCAGCGCGAGCCTGGGCAAGATCCTGCTGCTCGTCGAGGTGGCCCGGCTGTTGGAGAACGGCCAGCTCGACGGGAGCCAGCAGCTCGTGCCACGCACCGAGGACCTCGTGGCCGACTCCGGCCTCTGGCGGCACCTTGCCACTGCCTCACTCGAGGTCCGCGACTGCGCAGCCCTGGTGGGGGCTTTCAGCGACAACCTCGCGACCAACGTCCTGCTGCACCGGGTGGGTGGCGCCCCGGCTGTGACGGCCACCGCGTCGGCCGCGGGGATCGAGGGCGTCGCGCTGCACGGACCCGTGCTCGATGTGCGCGGTCCGGACGACCCACCCACGCTCTCGACCGCCAGCGCAGCGGGACTGTCCGTGCTGGTGGGCCGACTCGAGCGAGGGGAGATCGTGTCGCGACCGGTGTCCGAGCAGGTCGTGGCCTGGCTGTCCTTGAACGCCGACCTGTCCATGGTGGCCGGCGCGTTCGGCCTTGACCCGTTGTGCCACACCGAGCCCGACGGGGGTGTGCGACTGTGGAACAAGACCGGCACGACCTCCGACGTGCGTGGCGACGCCGGGGTGGTGACCGGTCCCGGTGGGAGCCTCGCCTACGCGGTCCTTGCCGCGTGGGACGACGCGTCCTCACCGCAGGCGCGTGCATCCGCCCTGTCAGGTATGTCGCGGGTCGGCGCGGCCCTGCGCAACATGGTGGAAGGAGGCTGAGGATGCCGAGCTATGTGGTGTTCCTGCGGGCGGTGAACGTCGGTGGCCGCAAGCTGGCCATGGCAGGCGCCCGAACGGTGTTGGCGGAGAACGGGTTCGATCACGTGGAGTCCCACATCCAGACGGGCAACTTCCTCGTCACCACCTCGATCCGCAGCATCGCCAAGGTCGAGCAGGCGGTGGGGGAGCTGCTGGGCGAGCACGCGGGATACGACATCGTCGCGATCGCCCGCCGTCCCACCGAGCTGGCCGCGCTCGTCAAGGAGGTCGACGGCGTACCGGTCTGCCTCGACGGTGAACAGTCGCGCTACGTCAGCTTCTGCGCCACTGCGCCCACAGCGGCCCGCGCGGCAGAGCTCGAGGGGTGGAGGGCCCCCGGCGAGCGAGTCCACGTCATCGGCAAGGATGTCCTCCTGGAGTTCGCGCTGCCGTTCCACACCGCGAAGCTCACGGGACCCAGGATCGAGAAGGTCCTCGGCGTGGCAGGGACGGCGCGCAACATGAGCGTCGTGCGCGCACTGGCGCAGAAATGGGGAAAGTGATGACACAGGAAACCGGCGGCACGGGGCTGGGGCACCGCTCGATCAGCATGGAACGGGTCGAGAAGGGCGTCTTCGAGGTGACCAACGTCCGCGGCGGCACGATGCGCATCGGGGGAGGGGACGATGCCGACTTCACTCCGGTCGAGCTGTTGCTGACCGCCATCGCCGGATGCAGCGCTGTGGACGTCGACTTCATCACCGTCAAGCGGTCCGAGCCCGAGACGTTCGTCGTCGAGGCGTCCGGGGAGAAGGTCCGTGACGACGACGGCAACCACTTGGACGACCTCCGGGTCCGTTTCTCCGTGTCCTTCCCCGAGGGGGAAGCCGGCGACCGGGCGCGCGAGATGCTTCCGAGAGCGGTCGCGATGTCCCGCGACCGGCTGTGCACCGTGAGTAGGACCGTGGCGCTGGGCACCCCGATCGACAGCGTCGTGACGCAGGGCTAGACCACGGTCGAGGTCGCTCGCAGACCGTCCTGTCGGCCCACCCGGTCGCGGGCGGAGACGAAGGCGTCGACACACGCGCGGACGTCGTCCTCGGTGTGCCCGGCCGAGAGCTGGACGCGGATCCGCGCCTTGCCCTGGGGCACCACGGGGTAGGAGAACGCGATGACGTAGACGCCCTCGTCGAGCATCGCATCGGCGATCTGCGCCGCCTTCCGGGCGCCGTCCTCGCCGGGGAACATCACCGGCGTGATCGGGTGCTCGCCGGGCAGCAGGTCGAACCGGGCCTCGGTCATCAGGGACCGGAACAGCGTGGTGTTGCGGGTCAGCCGGGCCCGGGCGTCGGCCGACTCCGCCGCGATCTGAAGGGCCTTGAGCGACCCGGCCGCCACGCTCGGGGCCACCGCGTTCGAGAACAGGTAGGGCCGCGACCGCTGGCGCAACAGGTCGACGACCTCCTGGTGGGCGGCGACGTACCCGCCCGAGGCACCGCCGAGCGCCTTGCCCAGCGTGCCGGTGATGATGTCTACCCGGTCCATGACCCCGAAGCGCTCGGGTGTGCCTCGGCCACCCTCGCCGACGAACCCCACGGCGTGGCTGTCGTCGACGAGGACCATCGCGCCGAACTCGTCGGCCAGGTCGCAGATCTGGTCCAGGGGGGCGAGGAACCCGTCCATCGAGAACACGCCATCGGTGACGACGACGGTACGGCGCGCGCCGGCGGCCTCAGCCGCCTCCAGCTGGGTGCGCAGGTCCGCCATGTCGGCGTTCTTGTAGCGCAACCGCTTCGCCTTCGACAGGCGGATGCCGTCGATGATGGAGGCGTGGTTGAGCTCGTCGCTGATGATCGCGTCCTCGGCACCGAACAGGACCTCGAAGACCCCACCGTTCGCGTCGAAGCACGACGAGTACAAGATGGTGTCCTCGGTCTGCAGGAATGACGAGATGGCTCGTTCCAGCTGCTTGTGCAGCTCCTGGGTGCCACAGATGAACCGGACACTCGCCATACCGAATCCCCACTCCTGCAACGCCTTCGCAGCAGCAGCCTCGACGTCGGGGTGGTCGGCGAGACCGAGGTAGTTGTTGGCGCAGAAGTTCAGCGCGCTCGTGGCCGCGGTGCGGATGTGCGCCGACTGCGGTGAGGTGAGCTCTCGCTCACGCTTGTAGAGCCCGGCCTCCTCGATCTCGCGCAGTGTGGTGGCCAGCTCGTCCTTGACGGTGCCGTACATCGGTCAGCTCCAATCCATGATGACTTTGCCGCACTGCCCCGAGCGGGCCGCGGCGAACGCGTCCTGCCACTGCTCCGCAGGGAAGCGGTGGGTGATGACCGAGGCGATGCGCTCCCGCAGCAGGGGAGAGGTGCCGAGCATGGAGCTCATCGCGTACCAGGTGTCGTACATCTCCCGGCCGTAGATCCCCTTGATGGTGATCATGTGCGTGATGACCCGGCCCCAGTCGATGGCGAACGGGTCCTTGGGCAGGCCGAGCATCGCGACGCGGCCACCGTGGTTCATGTTGGCGAGCATGTCCTCCACGGCACTGGGTACACCGGACATCTCCAGGCCGACGTCGAAGCCCTCCTTCATGCCGAGCTCGTCCATCGCCTCACGCAGGTTCGAGGTCGCCGCGTTGACCACGAGGTCGGCGCCGGCGGCCGAGGCCAGCCCGAGACGGTAGTCGCTCACGTCGGTGACCACGACGTGGCGGGCCCCGACGTGGCGGGCCAGCGCTGCGGCCATGACGCCGATCGGCCCGGCGCCGGTGATGACGACGTCCTCGCCGGCCATCGGGAACGACAGTGCGGTGTGGGTGGCGTTTCCCAGCGGGTCGAAGACCGCCGCGAGGTCGGGGTCCAGGTCGTCGGGCTGCACCCAGACGTTCGTGGCGGGCAGCACCACGAAGTCGGCGAACGCGCCGTCGCGGTTCACGCCGATTCCCTTGGTGTGGATGCACATGTGGCGTCGGCCGGCTCGACAGTTGCGGCACGTGCCGCACACGATGTGGCCCTCGCCGGAAGCGCGCTGGCCGACCCGGATGTTCGTGACGGCATCGCCGACCTCGACGACCTCGCCGTAGAACTCGTGGCCGATCGTCATCGGCGGCACCACCGTCGAGGCGGCCCAGTCGTCCCACTGCTCGAGGTGCAGGTCGGTGCCGCACAACCCTGCTCGCAGCACCCGGATCTTCACGTCGGCAGGGCCGGTGTCCGGCTCGGCGACGTCAATGAGCTCCAGGCCCGGACCGGCGGTGGTCTTCACGAGTGCGCGCACCGGGCCAACCTACCGGGCCGCATGCCGCGGGTATGCCGCGCGGTCCCGGCCGCGCGGCATACAGTCAGGGCATGGCGAGGTATCTGGACGTGCACCCGGTGGACCCGCAACCGCGGACGATCACGCAGGCGGTGCAGCTGATCCGGGACGGTGGCCTGCTCGCCTACCCGACCGACTCCGGCTATGCCCTGGGGTGCGCACTGGGCAACCAGGACGGCAAGG
>JBDSKZ010000157.1:0-49369 GCA_039916625.1 Pedococcus sp. | reverse complement strand
GCGACCGTGTAGTGGCGACCCTTGTAGGTGCCACAGGACGGGCACGCGATGTGCGGCTGCATCTGAGCCTTGCACGCGGGGCACGTGGTGATCGTGGTCGCCGTCGCCTTCCAGTTCGCGCGACGCGAACGGGTGTTGGAGCGCGACGTCTTCCGCTTCGGGACAGCCACGTCAGTTCCTCTTCTCTTCGATGGTGCTGGGGATGGTGGTGCTGGCGTCGGTGGACAATGCGTTCAGCGCGGCCCACCGGGGGTCGATCACATCGTGCTGGTGGTCGGGATCGTCGGCCAGGCGTGCTCCGCACTCGGAGCACAGACCCGGACAGTCCTCTCGACACACCGGCTGGAACGGCAGTGCAGGCACCACCGTGTCCAGGAGCACCGACTCGAGGTCGAACAGGTCGCCCTCGAGGGTGTGCTCCTCGGTCTCGTCGTCACCCACCCCCACCTCGCGGTGGTGGGCAGCACGGTCGGCGTAGGCGAACAGCTCCTGGAAGTGACCATCCACATCGTGGGTGGTCGGGTCCAGGCACCGCACGCAGGCGCCGGTTGCCGTGGCGTGGACCGAGCCGCTCACCAGGACTCCCTCGACCACGGACTCGAGCCGGAGCTCGAGCTCCATCGCAGAGCCCTGGGGCACTGCGACGACCTCCGTGCCGAAGTCGGCAGGTGCCTCGACGATGCGCTGGACGCGCACCATGGATCCGGGTCGCCGACCGAGATCCGTGGCGTCGAAGACCAGCGGCGATCGGGGATTGAGGTGTTCCATGGCTCCAGCTGTGTCGAGTGACTCGGCCGAGCGCCTCGGATGAGACGTAGACCGACGCACGAGGTTACCGGAGCGCGACCCACTCTCCCAAATGCACGGAGATCGACCACCTGCTCGGGGGCCGCCCGCAGCCCGGTCAGGGGGTCGCCCGTGCGCCGGTCAGTGGGTCGCCGGTGCGCTGGGAAGGCGGTCGCCGGTGCGCGGAAGGCGGTCCAGGGCTGCGCCCAGCTGGGTCGCCAGGGTCCGGACGTAGGTCCCTGTGAGGTGGTCCCCTGCTCGGTGGATGCTCACGTGCCCGATGGCCACGGGGCACCGCTGCACCGGGCAGATGAAGGGCGTCAGGTCGATGATCGTGGTGCCAGAGGCGTGTGCGGCACGCTGCTGCGTGGGCAGCCCACTTCCCGCGACCGCGGCGTCCCGGTCGAAGGCGCACCGCGTCAGCTCCGTGGGGTGCCGCGCGGTGCACACGTCGAGGTCGTTGGGCGACAACGGACTGTCGCCGAGCACGGCGAGCTGGGTCCCGAGACTGCGGACCTGTTGCCAGCGCTCCCCCAGTCCGGCCACGAGCGCGTCGCGCGTGGCCGCGTGGCCGTCCCACGCCGTCGCGGCATACCCGGAGGTCAGGAGCAGGTCCGGCGGGTCGGCACGCAGGGCGTCCATGACGTGCCGGTTCCACGTGTCGCAGGACGGGTAGGGCCGGCCGGCGTGCTGGGCGTGCCCCGACGCGAAGGCGCACGCCGACTTTCCGTACGTCACGATCCGCCAGCCCCGCCCGGGCGCGAGGCGTTCCAGCGCGGGCAGCCACTGCATGGCCTTGGAGTCCCCGACCAGGGCCACGGTGGTGGTCCCCGACCGGATGCCGAACTCGCAGGGCACGGGCACGGAAGCGAGGCGGTCGACCTGGCAGCGGTCCACGTCGGCGGCCGGCCGGTCCTGGCCCGCGAGCTGCGGGTCGGGGGTGAGCCACTTCCAGTCCTGGACGGCGTACGCGGCGGGGTCCGGGTCCGGGGGCGTCGTCAGCGTCGCGGCACCCAGCTCACCCACGGGCGGTATCGCGCCCGCGACCGGCGTGGTGCGAAACGGCGAGGGAGCCTGGGTGAGGGGCAGTGCGGCGAGCGCGCCCGCGGCGGACAGGGCTGCGCCGAGCACGAGCACCCGGCGGGTGTGCGTCGCCAGCGCGCGGCTGTGGTGGACCGGCTGCTCGAGGTAGCGGTGGCTGAGCCACGCCGGGCCCACCGAGACCAGCACGACGAAGACCTTCTGGGTCGACGTGAGCCCCTGCAGCGCCCACTCGGTGAGGATGAAGGCCGGCCAGTGCCACAGGTAGAGCGAGTAGGACAGGCCGCCCACCCAGACCATCGCCCGGGTGCCGAGGACGCGGACCGGTCCGGCGGTGGCCCCGGCCCAGCCGGCCCACAGCACCGCGGCGGCACCCAGGGTCGGCACCAGCGTCCACGCACCGGGAGTGGCTGCACCCGCGGGGAGGCGCCACGCGGCACCGAGCACGGCGGCGAGGCCGAGCCAGCCGACCGCGGCCGGCAGGTGCCGCGCCCAGGCCGCTCCGGGGGGCGCAACGTGCGGGCCCGCCTCGCGGGAGGCGCACCACACCGCGAGGGCGGCGCCGACCCCGAGCTCCCAGGCCCGGGTCGTGGTGACGAAGTACGCACGGGTCGGGTCGAGGGCACTGAGCCACACCGCATACGCGAAGGACGGCACGGCGAGCGCAGCGAGGAGCAGGCCGACGGACCGCATCGAGGGGCGCCGCCCGAACCGGCGCAGCACGAACGCCAGCGCGATGAGCGCCAGCGGCCAGACGACGTAGAACTGCTCCTCGACGGCGAGCGACCAGAAGTGCTGGACCGGCGAGGGCCTGGTGTCGGAGGCGAGGTAGTCGACGGCGCGGTGGGCGAACAGCCAGTTGACGCCGTAGAGGGCGGCGCCGGCGACGTCGGTGCCGATCTCGCGGCGGCGCAGGCCCGGGACGGCGAACCACGTCACGGCGGCCGTGACGACGAGGACGAGGATGGCCGCGGGCAGCAGGCGACGGACTCTTCGGCCCACGAAGCGGGACCACGAGATCGTGCTGTCGGCCATCAGCTCGCGGACGAGGATGCCGGTGATGAGGAACCCGGAGATGACGAAGAAGACGTCGACGCCCAGGAAGCCGTTCTCGAGCGGCAGTCCGGCGTGGTAGGTCAGGACCAGCAGGACGGCGACCGCCCGCAGCCCCTCGATGTCTGGACGGAACCGTTCCGGCCGGCGGGTCCGTGCGGTCAGGGTCGGTGCGGTCAGGGTCAGTGCTCCTGGAGGCGGGCCACGAGGGCGTCGCGGACCCGGTCGGTCACCAGGCCGGTGACGTCTCCGCCGTAGCGGACCACCTCCTTGACCAGCGAGCTCGAGACGTGGCCGAGGCTGGGCTCGCCGGGCAGGAACACCGTCTCGACGCCGGTGAGGTGGCGGTTCATCAGGGCCATCGGCAGCTCGTAGACGAAGTCCGTCCCGCTGCGCAGCCCCTTGACCACGACGTCGGCGCCCACGGCTGCGCAGACGTCGACGAGCAGCTGCCCGCCGAAGATCTCGACGCGCACGCCCGGGAGGTCACCCACGGCGTCCTCGATGAGCTCACGACGCTCCTGCGGGGTGAACACTCCGTGCTTGGCAGGGTTGTGCAGCACCGCGACGACGACCTCGTCGTGCAGGGCGGCCGCGCGCCGGATGACGTCGACGTGCCCGAGGGTCACCGGGTCGTAGGAACCGGGGCAGACGGCTCGTCTCGGCGCACCGGTGGCCGGGGTGGGGGCGGGGCTGGTCACAGCGGCACGCTAGCAGCGGAACCGCCCCGGACCGTGGTGGTCACGGGTTGCCCGGCTCCCCGTCACTGCCCGCTCAGCTGCACCTTGACCGTCACTCGTCCTGGTCGCCCTCGGCCGGGAGCAGCCCGTCCTGGTGCGCCTTGGCGACGATCTCGCGAACACTGGTGATCGACCCCGCGCCCGCCTCGAGGAGGCGGTTGCGCTCGACCGCCCACTTCGCCCCGAGGTCCTGACGGACCTCCTGCGACACCTCGGTGCGCGCCGGGTTGAGGATCGTCTGCTCCTCCTCGCCGATGTGGTGGTTGAGCGCGGTGGCGAGGTCCTCGACCGCGTCGTCGAACTCCTGGGTGTCGGTGCCCTTGCACTCCAGCAGCGCGAGCAGCGCCTCGTTGCCCTCGGCGTGCTCCTCCTCACCGTGCTCGGCGTCGTGGCCGGTGATGGCGTCCTTGCGCTGCAGGCTCGAGTAGACCTTCGACTCCTCGGCCTCGCCGTGGGCGATGAGCACAGCCGACAAGGCTGCGCGGGCCGCCTCGCGGTCGGCGGTGGCATCGCGCAGGTCGCGCAGGAGGGACTCGAACAGGCGGTGGTCCTCGAGGATCAGCTCGACGACGTCACCGGCGGTGGGGCGGGGGATCTCGTAGTCCGTCATGGGTCCACCTTCTCTCACCTGCGGCGACTCCACCTCCCGGCCCTGCGGGCGCGACCGGGTCCCACCCATCGGACGCTCGGTTTGAGTCACGCGGACGGCTGCGAGACGGTGGAGTCGTCCTGACCTCTAGGGAAAGAGAGAGCTCATGCTCACCCTGACCGAGAACGCCAGCACGATCGTCAAGACCCTGGTCGACCAGACGGAGGCCGGCGATGACGCCGGGCTGCGCTTCAGCCAGGAGGACCCGTCTGCGGGCGCCCTCACCGTGACCACGGCCGAGCAGGCCCTGCCCGGCGACGCCGTCGTCGAGCACGACGGTGCCAAGGTGTTCCTCGACGAGACCGCAACGGTCGCCCTCGGCGACCAGGTGCTCGATGCCAACGTCGACGAGGCCGGCGCCGTGCAGTTCAGCATCACCCCCTCGGCGGCACCGACCGACTGAAGCACCGACCGACTGAAGCACCGACCGACTGAGGCACCAGCACGGAACGATGGCCCGGGACCAACGACTGGTTCCGGGCCTTCGTCGCGTCGTGTCGTGAGGTCCGCGCCCGTGGCCCGGGGCTCCATACGCCTCAGGCGATCTCGTCCGGCACCCGCGGGCCGGCGAACCAGATCCTCGTCTCGCCGTAGCGCCGCTCCCCCTCGCACTCCCATCCCACGGGCCAGCGCGGCTCGGGCGTCCGGGACGACCGCTCGACGACCACCAGCGCGTCGTCGGTGAGCCAGCGGTGCTCAGCGAGCAGGGCGAGGTCGGCGGCGAGCTCGTCCTCGGTGAGCGCATAGGGAGGGTCGCTGAAGGCCAGGCTGCACGGCTCGGTGGGCGCGGTCGCGAGGACGCGCGCCACCGTGGCCTGCCGAACGACGGCCCCGGGGACGCCGATCGACTCCGCGTTGGCGCGGGTCACGTTCGCGGCGGCCCTGTCGGACTCGACGAGCAGGACGGACACCGCGCCGCGGCTCAGGGCCTCGAGCCCGAGCGCACCAGAGCCTGCGTAGAGGTCGAGGACCCGAGCCCCGACCAGCACCTCGAGGTGCTCGAGCCGGGAGAACAACGCCTCACGCACACGGTCGCTCGTGGGTCTGGTGCCCGCGCCGGGGGGCGTCGCCAGTCTCAGCCCGCCGGCCCGACCGCTGATGATGCGCGTCACGCCGGCACGGTAACAGCGGTGGGCCGTGGCGCTGGCTTCCCCTCAGGGCTGGTGGACCGTCGGGTCGTCGCGCAGGACGTCGAGCAGCAGCGTGAGGACGGTGTCAGGCCTCTCCAGCGAAGGCAGGTGACCGGCCCAGTCGAGCTCGACGGCCTCGGCCCCGGGGATCTCACGGACCAGCACCGCCGCGACCTCCCGGAACAGGTCGAGGTCTCGTGCCCCGGAGACGACGACCGCCGGCACCTCGATGGCGCTCGGGTCGACCTCGACCCGTCGGGGCGCCGGCGGGGGGTCCTGCTCGTCGGCGGCGAGCTGCACCTCGAAGGCGCGCCGCTGCATACCGGTCAGTCGCTCACGGGTGCGGTCATCGGCATCCGCAGCCAGGAAGGTGCGCACGTTGAGCTCGACCGCACCTTCGACGTCCCCCGCCTCGAGGAGACGGTCCTCTTCCGCGCCGAACGCCTGGACGTCGGCCGTGGGCTCGACGCCCCGGTATGCCGCGCACAGCAGGACCAGCGAGGACACCCTGGCCGGGTGCAGGGTCGCGAGCTCGAGGGCGACCCGGCCACCCAGGCTCGATCCCACGACGGCGGCGTCGGCGATGCCGAGGTGGTCGAGCAGTGCGTCGACGTCGTCCGCGTCCGCATACTCCCCCGGCGGCATCGGCGTCTCGCCGAACCCCCGGAAGTCGGCACGCACCACCGTGAAGGCATGGCCCAGCGCAGGAACGAGGTCGTCCCACATCCGGCGATCGGCCACGCCGGCGTGGAGCAGCAGGATCGCCGGGCCGGAACCCTCGACATCATGGGAGAGCAGCATCTGGCCACCCTAGGGGCAAGCCTCGTCCAGGGCTCGCGAGTCTTTGAGCGCCTCACCCGGCCTGGACCGGGTGAGGCGCTCAAAGACTTTTCGGAGCAGCGGGTCAGCCGCGTTCGAGGAAGGCGGCCTGCTCGGCGTCCAAGCGGTCGGCCACAGCGGCGGCGAGCTCGGGGTTGCGCTCCAGCTCGGGGTCATGCGCGACCAGCTCGGCAGCGTCGTCGCGGGCCGCCAGGATGATCTCCTCGTCGCGAACCAGCGACAAGAAGCGGAAGCTGCCCCGACCCATCGCGCGCCCGGACCTGCCGCCACCGCTCTGCCTCCCGCTGAGGACGTCACCGGTGCCCCGCAGCTGCAGGTCCAGCCGCGCCAGCTCGAACCCGTCGGTCGTGCCGGCCACTGCTCCCAGCCGCTGCGTCGACGCCTCCGTCTCCGACGACGTCATGAGCAGGCACAGCCCAGCGTGCTGTCCACGCCCCACGCGACCGCGCAGCTGGTGCAGCTGGGAGACCCCGAACCGGTCTGCATCGACGACGACCATGACCGTGGCGTTGGGCACGTCGACCCCGACCTCGATGACGGTCGTGGACACCAGGACCTGCACCTCGCCGGCATTGAACGCCGTCATGACTGCGTCCTTGTCCTCGGGAGCCATCCGCCCGTGCAACACCCCCAGGTCCAGTCCGGTCAGGGCAGGGTTCTCGCGCAGGGCGGCCTCGACCGCATAGACGCTCGCCAGCTCCCGTGGAGCGCCCTGCGGGCGACCCGCGTCACCCTCCACCACCCCGTCGTCCTCGTAGCCCTCGCTGCCTTCGCTGTCCGCGAACGAGGCGGCTGCAGGCACGGGCGCTGTCGGCAGCTCCTCGTCATCGGCCGAGACGGCGCTGCCGGCCGACCCGTTCTCGTCGCCGATCCGCGGGCAGACGACATACGCCTGTCGCCCGGAGCGGACCTCCTCGGCGACGCGCTCCCAGGTGCGCTGGACCCAGGCGGTGCGCTCGGACGGCACGACGTGGGTGACGATCGGTGATCGACCGCGCGGGAGCTCTGACAGCGTTGAGGTCTCCATGTCACCGAACACCGTCATCGTGACCGTGCGCGGGATGGGCGTCGCCGTCATCACGAGCACATGGGGGGGCTGGGTTCCCTTCTCACGCAGCGCATCTCGCTGCTCGACACCAAACCTGTGCTGCTCGTCGACGACGGCGAGCGCCAGGTCCTGGAACTGCACCTTCTCCTGGATGAGCGCGTGCGTGCCGATGACGATGCCGGCGTCGCCGCTGGCGGCCTGCAGGAGGTTCTCGCGGCGGGCGGCCGTGGGCTGGCTGCCGGTGAGCAGCGCCACCCGCGTGCCGATCTCGCTTCCGCCGAGCAGACCCCCCTCAGCGAGGTCGCCGAGCATCGTCGTGATCGACCGGTGGTGCTGTGCCGCAAGGACCTCCGTGGGGGCGAGCAGTGCCGCCTGCCCCCCGGCGTCGACTGCGGCGAGCATGGCTCGCAGCGCGATGACGGTCTTGCCGGAGCCGACCTCACCCTGGAGAAGTCGGTTCATCGGTATGTCGCTGGCCATCTCCTGCGCGAGGGTCCGACCCACCTCGAGCTGCCCGCCAGTGAGCTCGAACGGCAGCCGTTCGTCGAACGCCGCCAGCAGTCCCCCGGCGCGCGGGGTCCGCCCCGTCGTGCGGTCGGCCGCTCGTCGCGCGCGACGCTGGGCGAGCAGGGCCTGCAGGACCAGGGCCTCCTCGTAGCGCAGCCGGTGCCGAGCCCGTTGGACCTCCGGGAACGCCGCCGGGACGTGGATCCCGCGCAGCGCCTCGAGCCGGCCGGGCAGGCCGTGACGGGACCTCAGGTTCGCGGGCAGGGGGTCGGGCACCTGCTCGAGGTGGTCGAACACGATGCGCACGCACTCGGCGACCGACCAGTTCTGCAGACCCTTGACCTGGAGGTAGACCGGGATCGGCCCGCGTTCGGTGGCCGCGCTGCCGAGGTCACCCTCGACGACCTGGTAGGCCGGGTGGGTCAGCTGCCAGCGACCGCGGTACATGCCGACCTCGCCGGCGAAGACCGCGCGGACCCCGGGCAGCAGGACGTCCTTGTGGCCCCAGGCCTTGAAGAACGCGAGGTCGACGTCTTTGCGCCCGTCGGTGATGGTGACGTTGAGCATCTCGCCGCGACGCTTCTGCATCCGACGCGTCACGGCGGTCTTCACCTCGGCGACCGCGACGACGTACTTGCCCACGTGCAGGTCCGACAGGTCCGAGGTGTGCTCGAGGTAGCGGCGCGGCCAGAACTCCAGCAGGTCGCCGACCGTCGTCAGGTTGCGGTGCTTGCCCAGCGTCCCCGCCGTCCTGGCCCCGAGGACCTTGTCCAGCCTGGTGCCCTCGTCGACCACGCCTACTCGACTCCCAGCAGCAGCGGGTAGTGCGGCTGGCCGCCGTCGATGACCGTGACCTCGACGTCACGGTGACCGCGCTCGATACGGGTTCCGAGGTCCTCGACGAGCCCGTCGGGCGCGCCCTCCCCACCGATGACGGTGACCAGCTCACCACCACTGGCGAGCAGCCGTCGGACGACGTCGAGCGCCACCTCGGCGAGGTCGTGGCCGACGATGACGACATCCCCGCCCACGGCGCCGAGGACGTCGCCGGCCTCGCACGGGCCCGCGCTCGTGAGCGCCTGCTTGCTCGCGAGCGCCACGGCGCCGTGACGGGTGGCCGCTGCTGCGTGGCTCATCTCGGCGACGTTGCGCGCGGCGGACGCGAGCTCGTCGAACACCGCGAACGCCGCCAGGCCCTGCACCGCCGTCAGCGAGCGCACGAGGTGGATGTCCAGGCCTTCCTGCTCTGCGGCACTCGCTGCGGCCCGGGCGGCCATCTCGGTGTCACGGTCGTTGGGCAGCACGATGACCGAAAGTGCGTGCGAGGCCCGGATCGCCTCGAGGAGCTGCCCGGCTGACGCGCGTTGGCCCGGACCGCTGGTCACGACCACCGCGCCGGCACCCTCGAACACCCCGGCCAGCCCCGGTCCGGCGGCACACGCCACGACAGCCACCCCGGACGCGGGTTGGCGATGGGCCACCTGGTCGGCGAAGTGCGTGACCCGCACGCGGTAGGGACGACCCGCGTCCAGCCCGGCCTCGATCGCGGCTCCGACGTCGTCGACGTGGACGTGGACGTTCCACAGCTCAGGTCCTCCCACCACGAGCAGCGAGTCGCCGAGCTCGTCGAGGACGTCGCGCAACACCGCGGCCCGCCCCTCGTCGCTGTCCCGCAGGAGGTACATCACCTCGTAGGCCGGTCCCCCGGCCGGCTCGTCGTGCCCGCTCGTGGGCCCGCTCGTCGGCCCACTCGTCGGCCCACTCGTGGACCCGCTCGTGGGCCCGATCGTCGGCCCCCCGCCGGCGCGTCCGGTGGGCTCGACGACACCACCCGGGTGGCTCCAGTCCTCGCGGCGGCGCAGTGACGCTTGCTCGGCGAACGGCTCCATGCGCTCGCCGACGTGGGCGGCATCCTGGTGCACCACCCGCGCGAGCGCCTCGAGCAGGAGCAGGTATCCCGCCGCCCCGGCATCCACGACACCTGCGCGTTCCAGCGCGGCCAGCTGGCCGGTGGTCGCCCGCAGGGCGACGGTCGCCGCGTCGAGTGCCGCCTCCGCGACCGCGGCCAGCCCTTGGCCCACGACCGCGGCGCCGGCGTCCGCTGCCGCCCTGGCGACGGTGAGGATGGTCCCCTCCTCGGGCCTGGTGACACTGGCATAGGCGCGGGCGCCGGCCCGCGCCAGCCCGTCCGCGATCACCTCGGCCCCGGCCTCGGGCAGACCGCTCTCGGCGACTGCCTCGGCGAACCCGCGCACCATCTGGGACAGGATGACCCCGGAGTTCCCGCGGGCGGAGAGCAGCATCGACCGCGAGAGCGCGGAGCACTCCTGCTCCAGGGTGGCTGACCCGAGGATCCCGGCGCGGCCGTGCTCGGCGCGCACGGAGTCGAGGGCTGCGTCGAGGGTGAGGTAGAGGTTGGTGCCCGTGTCCCCGTCAGGGACGGGGAAGACGTTGAGCGCGTCGATCTCCGCCCGACGAGCCGCGAACGCCATCCGCGTGAGCACAGCCCACCGCCGCGCATCGACGGCGGTCAGGGCTTCGAGCACGGTGGCAGGTTAGTCCCCAGCACCGTCGGGAGCCTCGTTTTGGTTGCGGGACCCCTCCTCGGCTACTCTTGACCGGTTCCCGTGGTCCTTGGTGGTGCTGGTCTGTGCCCGCATCCGGCCCGCGGGAAATCCAAGTCTTGTCACCATCGAATCTCAGGAGAACCCCGTGGCTGCCAACTGCGACGTCTGCGGCAAGGGACCGAGCTTCGGTCACAACATCTCCCACTCGCACCGCCGCACCAAGCGTCGCTGAACCCCAACATCCAGCGCGTCAAGGCCCTGGTGGGCGTCGCGGGAGTGACCCCGAAGCGTCTCAATGTCTGCACCTCGTGCCTCAAGGCCGGCAAGGTCAAGCGCTGACCTGGCCCGACCCATACCGATCGAAGCCGACTCTCCCCGTGCGGGACGGTCGGCTTCGTCGTTGCCCCGGGCGCTTGCGTCAGCCCGCGAAGTGGTCCCAGCCTCGCGGCGCCTGAGCGACCCCGTCGAGGGTGACGCCCGCCCCCTCCTCGACCCGGCCGAGCGCCCGCCAGCCCGTAGGCAGCGCGCCCCCGAACGTCGCGAGCAGGCTGTGCTCCTCACCGCCGGCGAGGATGCACTCCAGGGCTGCGGCGCCGACGGCTTCGCGCAGCACGTCGAGGTCCGGCGCCAGCCACTGCTCCTCCAGCGCCAGGCGGACCCCGCTCGCCGCTGCGATGCGTGAGCCGTCGCGCAGCAGCCCATCAGAGATGTCGAGCATGGCGGTGGCACCCCCATCGGCAGCGCCCGGACCCGCCGCCAGCTCGATGAGGGGCCGTAGGTGGTGGGCCACGCACTCACCACGCACCCCGACGCGGTCGTCGCGCGCTGCTGCGTCCTGCTCGAGGAGCAGCAGCCCCGCCGCCGAACGGCCCAACGTGCCGTGCACCGCGATCGTGTCGCCGGGACGGGCACCGCTGCGGAGCACGGCCGCACGGCCCTGCAGGTCGCCGAGCGCGGTGATCGACACCATGACCGTGCCGGCGGGTGCCGAGGAGAGGTCGCCACCGGCAACCGCGATCCCGGCTCCGTCGGCCAGCGCGCCCAACGTCCGCGCGAGCTCCACGGCCCAGTCGGCCGGGGTCGACGGGTCCGCCACGAGGGTCACGACCAGCGAGGTGGGGACGGCGCCCATCGCGGCGACGTCGGCGACATTCTGGGTATAGGCCTTGGTCGCGACATCGGCCGCGGTGGACCATTCGTCGAGCCAGTCGCGTCCACGCACCATCGCATCGGTCGTCACCACCACCGACCCGCTGGAGGCCAGCACCGCCGCGTCGTCACCCGGTCCCACCAGCACGCCCTCGCGGGTGGGGAAGAACGGGAAGATCTCGGCGAGCAGCGACGCCTCCGAGACCTGCGCCAGCGTACGACCGGCCTTGACCATGACTTGACCTCCTCGTGACAGCCCGGGGCAGACGGCCGGGACACCGGCACGGTAGCGTCTGCCCTGGCCGTGGCGATCCGCCGCGGCCTGGTTCTCTCGGGACGCCGATGTCCCGGCCAACCGGACATGACATGTCCATCTTCGACAGAAGTGAGGCGCTCAGTGGTGGTCCAGGCCTACATCCTGATCCAGACCGAAGTCGGCAAGGCGGCGACCGTCGCGGAGGCGATCGCCGGTATCTCCGGTGTGGTCCTGGCCGAGGACGTCACCGGCCCCTATGACGTGATCGCCCGCGTCGAGGCCAACACCGTCGACGAGCTGGGCAAGCTCGTCATCGCCAAGATCCAGGACGTCCCGGGCATCACCCGGACCCTGACCTGCACCGTCGTCCACATCTGACGTGCACCGCGCCGCCCGACGGCGCCTGCTCGTCGCAGCCGCCGGTCTCCTCGTCCTCGGGGTGGCCGGCGGTGTGCTGTTTGCCGTGCGGTCGCCGGACGGGATCGCCGCCCCGGCCCATGTGGCTGCGTGCGAGTCCCCCATGACGCTGATGCCGCAGACGGTCGGCCGTCAGCCGGCGGGCGAGGTCACGGTCGCCGAGGGCACCGACCAGCGCGATGTGCGCCAGTGGGGCGACCCCGCCATCATCGCGACCTGCGGCTGGCCCGCCCTCGGCCCCACCTCGGAGCAGTGCCTCGACGTCGACGGCGTCGACTGGGTCGCCCATGAGCTCACCGACGGGGTCCGGTTCACCACCTTCGGCCGGGACCCTGCCATCGAGGTGCTCGTACCCGACGCCTACGCCCCGGCCCCTCTCCTGCTCCCCGCCTTCAACCCCGCCGCCAGGGCCCTGCCCCAGAACGCCCGCACCTGCAGCTGACCCGCGTTCACCTAACCTTTGCTAGCAAGGGTTAGCGAAATCCGGACAAGTCCCACGGTGTCCGCGTTCACCTAACCTTTGCTAGCAAAGGTTAGGAAGACTGAACGCGGGGAGGCTGAACGCGTGGGTGGGGTCAGCGCAGACCCACCGGTCGGGTCAGTGCCAGCTGGAGCAGCTCGTCGATGAGCTCTGGATAGCCCAGCCCGGTCGCCTCCCACATCTGCGGGTACATCGAGTGCGGGGTGAAGCCGGGCATCGTGTTGATCTCGTTGATGACGACGTCCCCAGCCTCGGTGTAGAAGCAGTCGACCCGCGCCAGCCCCTCGCAGCCCAGCGCCTCGAACGCCTCGGCCGCCAACCGCTGCACCTCGGCGGTGACTGCCTCGGGGACGTTGGCGGGGCAGGACAGGACCGCTCCGTCGTCGAGGTACTTGGCCTCGAAGTCGTAGAACTCGTGCCCCCCTTCGGCCGTCACCTCGATCTCGCCGACGTGGGAGACCCGCGGTGCATCGGTGCCGCGGCCCTGCAGGACTGCGCACTCGATCTCGCGCCCGACGATCCCCTGCTCGACGACCACCTTGAGGTCGTGGGTGCGCGCCACGTCGATCGCGGCCTCGAGCGCCTCGGGGGTGGCGACCTTGGAGATGCCCATGCTCGACCCGGCGCGTGCCGGCTTCACGAACACCGGGTAGTCCAGCGCCGCGACCGCGTCCATCGCAGCCGCCTTGTCGCGCCGCCACTGCGCGTCGGTGATCACGGCATACGGTCCGACCGGGAGCCCCGCTCCGGCGAACAGGACCTTCATGTGGTGCTTGTCCATGCCCGCGGCCGAGGCGAAGACACCCGAGCCGACGTAGCGGATGTCGGCCATCTCGAACATGCCCTGGATGGTCCCGTCCTCGCCGAAAGGGCCGTGCAGCAAGGGCAGGACGACGTCCACCTCACCGAGTGACCGCGGCACCTCACCGGCCTGCAGGCTGACCAGCGTGCGGTCGGTGGTGGTCAGCGGGACGACCACTCCCGCTCCCTCGGGGCAGACCTCGGGGGTGCGACTGGGCGTCAGCTCGAGCCGCTGCGGGTCACCGTCGGAGAGCACCCAGTGGCCGTCGCGGGAGATCCCGATCGGGATGACGTCGTACGCGTCGCGGTCGATCGCGCGCATGACCCCGGCCGCGGTGGCACAGGACACCGCGTGCTCCGAGGAGCGCCCGCCGAAGACGATGGCGACGCGGGGCTTGCGGGGGGCTGCTGGCTGGTCCGTGGTCATCGCGGACGAGCGTATCCCGCTCACGGGGCGGGCACGGGGCGCGGCTCGCGGACGGCGCCGCCTACGCTGGCGGCGTGAGCCACGAGCAGCTGTCCCCCGCCTCCCGCGTCGTCGCCCTCGGCCGCCAGCCCCGCGTTCCGGGCGCCGGGGTCAACGCGCCCCTGGAGTTCTCCTCCACCTACATCGCGGACGGCCCGGTCAACTACGCGCGCGGTGGCAACCCGACCTGGACCGCCTTCGAGGAGGCTCTGGGTTCGCTCGAGGGTGGTGACGCGCTGGTCTTCGCGTCCGGCATGGCAGCCGTCTCGGCGGCGCTCTCGCTCGTCCCCCACGGTGGAGCGGTCGTCGTCCCCCACCACGCCTACAGCGGCACCACGGCCCTGCTCGACCAGCTGGCCACCACGGGGGCCGCGCACGTTCGCCGGGTCGACCCCACCGACCAGGCGGCGGTCCGCCAAGCGCTCGACGGCGCGGCCATGCTCTGGCTGGAGTCCCCGACCAACCCGATGCTCGAGGTGTCCGACCTGCGTGCGCTCTCGGCCATGGCGCGCGAGGCCGGCGCGTTGACGGTGTGCGACAACACCTTCGCCACCCCGCTCGTCCAGCGGCCGCTCGAGGACGGCGTCGACATCGTCCTGCACTCGGTGACCAAGTACCTCTCCGGCCACTCCGACGTGATCCTCGGCGCCCTCGTGACCCCAGCCACCGAGGCGGGCGCAGAGCTGCGTGCACGGTTGTCGACCGCCCGGTTGCTCGGCGGCGCCATCGCCGGGCCGATGGAGACCTGGCTGGCGCTGCGTGGTCTGCGCACCCTGCACGTGCGCCTCGAGCGTGCCACCGCCAACGCCCGCGAGCTCGTGACCCGCCTGGACGGCCACCCCGGCGTCGAGACCGTGCGCTATCCCGGCTTCGGGGCGATCATCGCCATCGAGGTACCCGGCGGGGCCGAGGCCGCGGAGCGTGTCGCCGCCACGACGACCCTGTGGACGCACGCCACCAGCCTCGGTGGGGTCGAGTCACAGATCGAGCGACGTCGCCGCCACGCGGCCGAGCCACGAGGCGTGCCGGACAACCTGCTGCGCCTGTCGGTCGGCATCGAGGACGTCGAGGACCTCTGGCACGACCTCGACCGCGCCCTGCGTGCCTGACGCCGTCTGACGCCGTCTGACCCCGGCGTCGGCCGGCCATGGTGGCGTCGGTATGGCGCCAAACCGTCGCCTCACCTGCCGGATGAGGTCGCTCTGCCACCACCTCGAGGCTGAGGGCGCCCCCAGGTGCGGGCTACTGGGCCTCTTTCTTCAGGGCGCGGAGCATCAGGGCGCCGACGACCTCCTCCGGGCTGCGACCGTCGTGCACCACCGCGGCCACCTGCTCGATGATCGGCACCGACACCCCCTGGTCGCGGGCGAGCTGGAGGATCGACTCGCAGGACTTCACACCCTCCGCCGTCTGACGGGTCACCGCGACGACCTCTTCGACCGTCATGCCCCTGCCGAGGTTGAGGCCGAACGTGCGGTTGCGGGACAGCGGCGACATGCAGGTGGCGATGAGGTCGCCCACCCCGGCCAGGCCGGAGAACGTCACCGGGTCGGCCCCGAGCCTCATCCCGAGGCGGGTCGTCTCCGCCAGGCCGCGGGTGATGATCGAGGCCTTGGAGTTGTCACCCATGCCGAGACCCTCGGCCATGCCGACCGCGAGCGCGATGACATTCTTCACGGCGCCGCCGAGCTCGGCGCCCACGACGTCGGTGGTCGTGTAGGGACGGAAGTAGGGCGGGTTCGACGCCTCGGCGACCATCTCCGCCACCCGCGCGTCGGCACACGCCACGACACTGGCCGCAGGCTGCTTCTGGGCGATCTCCTTGGCCAGGTTGGGTCCCGACACCACGACGATCCGGCCGGGCTCGATGCCGCCCGCCTCGGCGATGACCTCGCTCATCCGCTTGGTGGTGCCGAGCTCGACGCCCTTCATGAGCGACACGATCGCGGCGCCTGCAGGCAGCACATGGCTCCACGCGGCGAGGTTGGCCCGCAGGGTCTGCGACGGCACGGCCAGGACGACGATGTCGGCGCCGGCGGCCGCCTCGGCGGGGTCCGTGGTGGCGCGGATGCCTTTAGGCAGTGAGATCCCGGGCAGATAGTCCTCGTTGCTGCCGGCATTGATCTGGTCGACCATCTCCTGGCGCCGACCCCACATCGTCACGGGGGTGCCCCCGTCGGCCAACACCGCGGCATACGCGGTGCCCCAGCTGCCGGTGCCGAAGACCGCCGCCCTGGTCACGCGCCCGCCCCCTTGCGGTGGAAGTTGCCGGTCTCCGGCAGCCCGTGCTTGCGCGAGTCGAAGCGCTCGAGCGGTGCCTTCGTGCCCCGGATCCCCTCGAGCTGCACGGTGATGGCGCTGATGATGCGGTCGGTCGCCTCGCGCAGCAGGGCACCGTTGACGGGCTGGTCGTAGAGGTCGCTGAGGTCCACCGGCGGGCCTGCCGACATCTGCACCCGGGTCCGCGGGAACAGCTTGGGCCTCCTTGAATAAGGGGCGAGCATCTCCTGGGGGCCCCACTGCGCCACCGGGATCACCGGGCACCTGGTGGCCAGCGCGATGCGGGCAGCGCCGGTCTTGCCGACCATCGGCCACAGCTGCGGCTCACGGGTCAGGGTGCCCTCGGGGTACACCCCCACGCACTTGCCCTCTTCGACCGCAGCCACCGCGGCACGGAACGCGTCCGCCGCTCGACCGGTGTTGCGGTAGACGGGAATCTGTCCGGCGCCGCGCAGGATCGCCCCCGCGACGGGGATCCGGAAGACCGCCTCCTTGCCCAGGAAGTACGGCGGGTGACCGTTGTCGTACAGGAAGTGCGCGAAGGTGAACGGGTCGAGGTAGGACAGGTGGTTGGGACAGACGATGAACCCACCCGACGCCGGAAGGTGCTCGGTCCCGCGCCAGGTCTGCTTGGTCAGCAACAGCATCAGGGGTCTCACGATCGCCACCGCCAAGCGGTAGGCGAAGGGCAGTGGGCGTGTGCCGCTGGCGGTCACAGGGGGTCTCCGTGGTCAGGATCGGGGGCGACGCGTCGAGTGTGCATCCTCCCGGGCTCAGGGGGTCGGTGTCGAGCAACCGCGCCACCACTGCGACGATCGGAGCGATGACCTCAGCGCGCTCCGTGCCGGCCGGCCCCCCGTGGCACCTCGTGGTGCCCGTCAAGGGTGGCGCGGCAGCCAAGTCACGCCTGCACCCGCCTGCGGGCGTCGCCCGGGAGGACCTCGCACTGGCGCTGGCCACGGACTGCCTCACTGCCTGCTGCACCGGTATGCCGCCGGCTCACGTCGTCGTCGTGACGTCCGACCCGCGGGTGGCCGAGGTCGCCCACCGGCTGGGCGCCGCCGTGGTCGCCGACCCTGGTGCGGGACTCAACGCCGCGGTCGAGGCAGGTCGCGACCACGCGCTGGCGCAGTCCCCCGACGCAGCCGTGGCGGCCCTGCTCGGTGACCTGCCCTCGTTGCGCGCGGCGGACCTCGTGACGGCACTGGACGCCGCAGCGGCATACCCGCTCGCGGTGGTGCCGGACACGGCCGGTCAGGGCTCCTCGTTGCTCACGGCGCTGGACGGGGCCGAGCTCCGGCCGCGGTTCGGACCGGGCTCGGCCGCCGCGCACGTCGCGGGGGGCCACCACCGGCTCGACCTCGACCTGCCCGGTCTGCGCACCGACGTCGACGACGACATCGCGCTGGCTGCCGTCGTGGCACTCGGGGTCGGCGCGACCACCCGGGCCGTGCTGGCCGGACTCGTCTGAGCGCGCCGGGCCCACGCGGCTGCGCGGGCTACGCTTCCACCCATGCAGGGCAGCGTGCACATCTTCGACGAGCAGACCGGTGCTGGTTCGCTGCTGCTCGATGACGGCCTCGAGGTGACCTTCACCTCGGACGTGTTCGGGGCCAGCTCCCTGCGGCACCTCCGCTCCGGCCAGCGGCTGAGCCTGACCCTGGGCAACGGTGGGCGCGACGTCACCAAGCTCTGGATCGTCGGCATCGGCGACGACCAGGTCATCGGCTAGCTGGTCGACCGAGCCGGTCCACTTTAGGACGACCGGCCTACTGCCGCGTCGCGCTCAGCCCACCTCGTAGTCGGCGCCGAGCGCGTCGAGCTTCTCGGAGAACCGCTCGTACCCGCGGTAGATGAGCTCGATGCCGTGGACCTTGGACTGTCCCTCGGCGGCCAGGGCGGCGATGAGGTAGCTGAAGCCACCACGCAGGTCGGGGACGGTGATCTCCGCGCCACGCAGCGGCGTCGGCCCGGAGATGACGGCGCTGTGGCGGAAGTTGGCTCGTCCGAAGCGGCACGGCGACCCGCCGAGGCACTCCTTGTAGAGCTGGATGACGGCGCCCATCTCCCCCAGGGCCTCGGTGAAGCCCAGGCGGTTCTCGTAGACCGTCTCGTGCACGATCGACAAGCCGCTGGTCTGGGTCAGCGCGACGACCAGGGGCTGCTGCCAGTCGGTCATGAACCCCGGGTGGACGCCCGTCTCGAGCACGAGGGAGTTGAGGACACCGCCGGCATGCCAGAAGCGGATGCCCTCGTCGTCGATGTCGAAGTCGCCACCGATCTTGCGGAAGACGTTGAGGAAGGGCATCATCGCCTGCTGCTGGGCGCCGCGGACGTAGATGTCGCCCTTGGTCGCCAGGGCCGCGCACGCCCACGAGCCGGCCTCGATGCGGTCGGGGATGGCGAGGTGGTCATACCCAGCGAGCCGGTCGACGCCGTCGATCTTGATGACCCGGTCGGTCTCGACACTGATGATCGCGCCCATCTTCTGCAGCACGGCGATGAGGTCGAGGATCTCGGGCTCGACTGCCGCGTTGCGCAGCTCGGTGACACCCTGGGCGCGTACCGCGGTCAGCAGCACCTGCTCGGTGGTACCGACCGAGGGGTAGGGCAGCTGGATCCGCGTCCCCTTGAGGCCGTTGGGGGCGGTCAGGCGCAGTCCCTCGGGGCGCTTCTGGACGTCGGCGCCGAACTGGCGCAGCACGTCGAGGTGGTAGTTGATCGGCCGCTCCCCGATCCGGCAGCCGCCGAGGTCGGGGATGAAGGCCTCACCGAGGCGGTGCAGCAGCGGGCCACAAAGGAGCACAGGCACCCGCGAGGACCCCGCATGGGCGTCGATGTCGGCGACGTGCGCCTGCTCGACGTTCGTGGGGTCGAGGAGCAGCTCGCCGTCACGGTCGGTCGAGTCGATCTTCACGCCGTGGAGCTCGAGGAGCCCCGAGACGATCTTGACGTCGGAGATCTCCGGGACGCCGCGCAGTCGGCATGGATCCTCCGCCAGCAGCGCCGCCACCATGGCCTTGGAGACCAGGTTCTTGGCCCCACGGACCTCGAGGTCTCCGACCAACGGCGAGCCGCCATTCACGGTGAGGATGTTTGCCATGGTGCAAGCATGGCACCACGGCTGTTCGAGCGTGCGACAGAGGCCGACACCCCCAGGGGGGAGTCGGCCTCTGTCGGAGGTCGAGCAGGGTCGGGCGTCAGGCCTTCTTGGCCGTGCGCTTGGCCGCAGCCTTCTTCGCTGGTGCAGCCTTCTTGGCCGGTGCGGCCTTCTTCGCGGGCGCAGCCTTGCTGGCCGCGGCCTTCTTGGCGGGCGCAGCCTTCTTCGCCGGAGCCGCCTTCTTGGCCGGAGCCGCCTTCTTCGCGGGTGCAGCCTTGGTGGCCGCGGCCTTCTTGGCGGGCGCAGCCTTCTTCGCCGGAGCCGCCTTCTTCGCGGGCGCAGACTTCGTGGCCGTGGCGGCCCTGGCTGTTCCTGCGGCCGCGCGCGCACCGGCCACAGCGGCCTTGGGCAGCGAGCGCGGGTTCTTGACGACCGTCTTGAAGGCCGAGCCGGCGCGGAACTTGGGCACGACGGTCTTCTTGATCTTCACCGAGGCGCCGGTGCGCGGGTTGCGGCCGGTCCGGGCCGCCCGAGCGGCCTGCTCGAAGGTGCCGAAGCCGGTGATGGCGACGCTGCCGCCCTTGGCGACCTCACGGATGATCACGTCAACGACGGCGGTGAGCGCGTCACTTGCCGCCTTGCGGCTGCCGAGCCGGGACTCGAGCTCCTTGATCAGTTCTGCCTTGTTCACGGCTTCCCCTCCACAGGGTTGGTGGTGTCGAACCCCATGGTCCGACGAGGTGGGCGGCCGAGCCACTGCCCGACGTGGGTCCGACGTTAGGGCTGTTGGCCGTGCTAGTCCACCATCGCGACGCGCTGATCCTATGTGTCGCAACGGATTAAGGCCCGAATCACCCACCAGAGGCGTCCGGTCACCGTCTCGCGACCTCTCCACGGGACCGTTTCGGGCGAGGCATCTGCGCTACGGCAGTTCAATCGGATGATGTTGCCGTGCAACACAATCCAGCTTGTAGAACAACTCTGACGGAGCACCGACCGGGGCACGGCAGGGCCCCGGGGTGGCTGGCCGGGGGCCTGCCTGTGCGGGCTCAGCGAGCGCACCGAAGGTTTTTCGCGCCGCGTCGGCGCGCCGCGTCCTCAGGCGACGGTGGTGCAGGGCTTGTAGGACGGTCGGCGACCCTCGAACTCGGTGACGTCCTGCTCGTGACGCAACGTGAGGCTGATGTCGTCCAGCCCCTCCAGCAGGCGCCACCGCGTGTAGTCGTCGACCTCGAACGGCGCCACGATGTCGCCGGCCGTGACGGTCCGGGAGACGAGGTCGACGGTCACCGACGAGCCCGGCTCGTTCTCGAGGTACTTCCAGATGAGCTCGATGTCGCCCTGGGCGACCTGGGCCGTCAGGAGTCCCTGCTTGCCGCTGTTCCCGCGGAAGATGTCGGCGAAGCGCGAGGAGAGCACGACCCTGAAGCCGTAGTTCATCAGGGCCCAGACGGCGTGCTCGCGCGACGAGCCGGTCCCGAAGTCCTGACCGGCCACGAGGACCGACCCGGCGGAGTACGAGGGGTTGTTGAGGATGAACGTCTCGTCCCGGCGCCACGACGCGAAGAGGCCGTCCTCGAAGCCGGTCCGGGTGACCCGCTTCAGGTAGACGGCGGGGATGATCTGGTCGGTGTCCACGTTGCTGCGGCGCAGCGGCACCCCGACACCGGTATGGGTCGTGAAGGCGTCCATCAGTGGCTCCCCTCGCTCACGGGCTCGGTGGTGGTCGATCCCTCGCCCGTCCCGGCGTCGGCGCTGACGAGGTCGGCGGGACTGGACAGCGTGCCGCGCACCGCGGTGGCCGCAGCGACGAGCGGGCTGACGAGGTGGGTGCGACCACCCTTGCCCTGGCGGCCCTCGAAGTTGCGGTTGGAGGTCGACGCGCTGCGCTCCCCCGGGGCGAGCTGGTCGGGGTTCATGCCCAGGCACATCGAGCAGCCTGGCAGGCGCCACTCGGCCCCGGCTGCGGTGAAGACCTGGTCCAGCCCCTCCTGCTCGGCCTGCAGACGGACTCGGGCCGAGCCGGGGACGACGAGCATGCGCACGCTGTCGGCGACCTTGCGACCCTTGACGACCTCAGCGGCTGCCCGCAGGTCCTCGATGCGGCCGTTGGTGCAGGAGCCCACGAAGACGGTGTCGACCTTGATCTCGCGCAGCGGCGTGCCGGCCGTCAGGCCCATGTACTCCAGGGCGTGGCGGGCGGCGGCCTTCTCATTGTCGTCGCCCATCGTCTCGGGGTCCGGCACCGCCGCGCTGAGCGGCAGGCCCTGGCCGGGGTTGGTGCCCCAGGTGACGAAGGGCGTCAGGGCTGTGGCGTCGAGGTCGACCTGGGCGTCGAAGACCGCGTCGTCGTCACTGCGGAGCAGCTTCCAGTCGGCCACCGCGGCGTCCCAGTCGGCGCCGGTCGGGGCGTGGTCGCGGCCCTGGAGGTAGTCGAACGTGGTCTGGTCGGGGGCGATCAGACCGGCACGCGCACCCGCCTCGATCGACATGTTGCACACCGTCATGCGGGCTTCCATGGACAGGGCGCGGATGGCGCTCCCGCGGTACTCCAGCACGTATCCCTGGCCACCACCCGTACCGATCTTGGCGATCACGGCGAGGGTCACGTCCTTGGCCGTCACGCCGGGCTGGAGCTCACCCTCGATGTTGATCGCCATCGTCCTGAACGCCTTGAGTGGCAACGTCTGCGTGGCCAACACGTGCTCGACCTCCGAGGTGCCGATACCCAGCGCGATCGCGCCGAAGGCGCCGTGGGTCGAGGTGTGGCTGTCTCCGCAGACGATGGTCATGCCGGGCTGGGTCAGGCCCCGCTGGGGGCCGACGACGTGGACGATGCCCTGCTCGGCGTCGCCCATCGGGAACAAGCGGACCCCGAACTCCGCGCAGTTGCGGCGCAACGTCTCGACCTGGGTCCTGCTGACGAGGTCGGTGATCGGGCCGGGCGTCGTCGGGACGTTGTGGTCCTCGGTGGCGATCGTCAGGTCGGGTCGGCGCACGGGTCGACCCGCGAGCCGGAGGCCGTCGAAGGCCTGCGGCGAGGTCACCTCGTGGATGAGGTGGAGGTCGATGTAGAGCAGGTCCGGTTCGCCTTGTGCACGACGCACCACATGGGCGTCCCACACCTTCTCTGCCAAGGTTCCTGACACGTGTCCCACTTCCATCGTCGCGTGCTGCGTCCTGCCTCACGCGCGTGGACCTCTGGTGCGCCACGTCGCGCGGATCTCCGAGGTTGGCACGCACGACACGCCCTCGGATTTGCGTCTCATCGGATGAGACGGCAATATCATCCCATGGACAACACGAGTGGAGTCGGCGTTCTCGACAAGGCGGCCATCGTCCTGGGTGCCCTGGAGGCCGGACCGTCGACCCTTGCGCAGCTGGTGACCGCGACCGGTCTCGCCCGCCCGACTGCCCACCGACTGGCCGTCGCGCTCGAGCACCACCGTCTGGTCACCCGCGACCTCCAGGGTCGCTTCGTCCTCGGGCCGCGGCTCGCCGAGCTGGCCGCGGCCGCCGGCGAGGACCGGCTGCTCGCCGCCGCAGGGCCGGTGCTCGGCGCCCTGCGGGACCACACCAACGAGAGCGCCCAGCTGTTCCGCCGGCAGGGCGACTACCGCATCTGCGTCTCGGCCGCGGAGCGCCCGGTCGGCCTGCGCGACTCGATCCCGATCGGCGCGACCCTGTCGATGCTCGCCGGCTCCGCTGCGCAGGTGCTGCTGGCGTGGGAGGAGCCGGACCGGCTGCACCGAGGCCTGCACGGTGCGAAGTTCAGTGCCACCACGCTCTCCGGCGTCCGCCGCCGCGGCTGGGCGCAGAGCGTCGGCGAGCGCGAGGCCGGCGTCGCCTCCGTGTCCGCACCGGTGCGTGGCCCGTCCGGCCGCGTCGTCGCCGCCGTCTCCATCTCGGGCCCCATCGAGCGGCTCTCGCGCCAGCCCGGACGCCTGCACGCGGCCACGGTGATCGCGGGAGCCAACAAGCTCTCCGAGGTACTCGCCCGCCACCACGCCCAACAGCAGCAGCAGAACCACGCCTGACCCCGCCCAGAGGCCTTCTCCACGGGGAGAGCCGCAGGGCGACGCGGGCCGACTACTCCGACGAGCACCTGCGGCGGGTGCGTCGGCTCCGCTCACTCATCGACCCCGGGGTCGCCGCCGCCAAAGTGCCATCCCGGTCCCGGGACGCCGGCCCGCAAGTGCGCGAAGGCCCCCGCCCGACTGGGGCGGGGGCCGTCCACGAGTAGCCCCGACGGGATTCGAACCCGCGCTACCGCCTTGAGAGGGCGGCGTGCTAGGCCGCTACACAACGGGGCCCTAGCTGGTTCGCCCGGCGCCTTGCGGTTCCGGGCAGCGGAGAGAACCTTACCGAGTAACGGGGGATTTCTCCGAATCGGCGTGTGTCCCAAGGGACTTGCGCCTGAGCTGGGGTACCAGGACTCGAACCTAGAATGACGGTACCAGAAACCGTAGTGTTGCCAATTACACCATACCCCATGGGGTATCACGCCCAGCGCGCCCGAGGGCCTTCAGGAAGTGAACCGAGAAGCGATACTACCGGTCGCCACCAGCCTGCCCAAATCGGCTTCCGGCGACCCTCGCGAGGGCCGTCTCAGCCCGTCGGGGAGGTCTCCCCGAGCGCGTCGGACTCGGCCACGGCCTTGAGGTTGCGCAGGGTCTGCTCGATGCCCCGCCGGTTGCGCTCCGGGAAGCCGAGGCCCTCGATGAGGAGCCGTTGGGGTCGGGCGTACCTCGAGTAGTCGAACGACTCGGTGACCCGCGTGCCGTCGCCGACGGGCTCGAGCTCGTAGCGCCAGCGGTGGCCGCCGAAGTGCCGCCACGCGACCAGCCGACCTTCCTCGAACTCCACGACGCGGTTGCTGATGCGGTAGGGCAGGCCAGCCAGCTTCATGTCCACCCCGAAGGTCGCACCCCGGCTGAGCCGTTCGGGTCCGGAGACGGTTTCGCGCAACGAACCCGAGCCGTCGATGCGCGCGTGCTGGCGCGGGTCGACGAGGATCGCGAACACGGTCTCTGCCGACGCGGCGATGTCGACGGATGACGACACGATGCGGCTCATGACGAGAGCTCGTCGCGCAGGCGGGCCAGCCGCGTCAACGTGGAGGCCTTGCCGAGGATCTCCATGGACTCGAACAACGGCGGGCTGATCCGCTGCCCCGAGACTGCGGTGCGCAGCGGGCCGAAGGCGAACTTGGGCTTGATGCCCATCCCGTCCACGATCGCCTCACGCAGGGCCGCCTCGATCACCGCTGCACTCCAGCCACTCCCCGCACCGAGCGGCCCGCTGGGGGTGTCGTCGATGGCTTCGAGGGCCGTGACCGCAGCCGCGAGCGCCTGGCCGGAGTCGTCCTTGAGCTGGGCGCGCGCGTCATCGGCGACGACGACCGCGTCGTCCGCGACGTAGAACGGGCCGACGAGGGCGGCGGCCTCGGTGAGCAGCGCCATCCGGGTCTGGATCAGCTCGGTGACCTTCTCGAGGCGGCCGAGCTCGCCAAGGCTGGGGTTGCCCGACAGCACTCCGGCCCGTTCGAGGTGGGGCAGCAGCCGCGACGTCAGCTCACGCACCTCAAGGCCCCGGATGTGCACGCCGTTGAGCCACTCGAGCTTCTTGAGGTCGAAGATCGGGCCGACAGGGTTGACCTTGCGCCAGTCGAAGTCGGCGGAGAACTCCGCGAAGGTGAAGACCTCGACATCGTTGCCGTCCTCGTCCACCGCCGGCGGATAGGCCAGCAGGGCGAGGAAGTTCACCAGTGCCTCGGGCAGGTAGCCCTCCTCGCGGAACCACGTCAGCCGCGCGGCAGGGTTCTTGCGCTTGGAGATCTTGGACTTGTCGGTGTTGCGCAGCAACGGCATGTGCGCCCACTTCGGCGGCTCCAGCCCGAGCCAGCGGTAGAGCAGGATGTGCTTGGGGGTGCTGGAGATCCACTCCTCACCGCGCACGACGTGGGTGATGCCCATCTCGTGGTCGTCGACGACGACCGCGAGGTGGTAGGTCGGGAAGCCGTCGGCCTTGAGGATCACCTGGTCGTCGGGACGCGGTGCCGAGACCCGGCCGCGGATGAGGTCCTCGAACTGCAGCTCGACGTCCTCGGGGATGAGCATGCGCACCACAGGCGTCTCGGAGAAGCCGGGCAGCTCGGCGCGCTGCTCACGGGTTGTGCCGTGGCACAGCCGGTCGTACCCCGTGGGCAGCTTGGACTTCTGCTGGATCTCGCGCATGGTGGCGAGCCGCTCGGTGGAGCACCAGCAGTGGTAGGCCTTGCCCTCGGCGAGCAGCCGCTCCACGTAGGGGCGGTAGGTGTCCAGACGCTCGGACTGGCGGTAGGGCGCGTAGGCACCGCCGACGTCCGGACCCTCGTCCCACTGCAGCCCCAGCCAGTGCAGCGTGTCGTACACCTGCTGCTCACTGTCCTCACGGAACCGCGCGCGATCGGTGTCCTCGATGCGCAGGACGAACGAGCCACCCTGCTGGCGCGCGAACGCGAGGTTGAACAGCGACATGTAGGCGGTGCCGACGTGCGGGTCACCGGTGGGTGACGGCGCGACGCGCAGGCGGGGGGCGGTGGGGGTCTGCTCGCTCATGGTGGACCTGATTCTAGGCAGCGGCCCCGTGAGGGGCTCAGCGGTGGTTCGGGGGCCGTGGACCCCCACGAGGGTGAGGTATGCCGCGCGGGTCCCACGCTGGGCGTAGGTGCCGGCTCCGCGCCGTACCGGTCCTCAGCGGCGGACGAACGGGTTGGACAGCGTGCCGATGCCCTCGATCTCGACCTCCACACGCTGTCCGCCCTCGACAGGGCCGACGCCCGCGGGCGTGCCCGTGAGGATGACGTCACCGGGTAGGAGCGTGAACGCCTTCGAGGCGTGGGAGACCAGTGTCGCGACGTCGTGGACCATGTCGGCGGTCGTGCCGTCCTGGACGACCTCGCCGTCGAGGCGGGTGCGCAGCGACAGGTTGCTGGGGTCGAGGTCGGTCTCGATCCACGGGCCGATGGGGCAGAAGGTGTCCATGCCCTTGGCCCGGCCCCATTGGCCGTCGCCGCGCTGGAGGTCGCGGGCGGTGACGTCGTCGGCGCAGGTGTAGCCGAAGACGACCTTCGAGACCTCCTCGGGCTCGACGTCCTTGCAGAGCCTGCCGATGACGACGGCGAGCTCACCCTCGTAGTGCACCTCGGAGGTGACCGGCGGCAAGACGACCGGCTCGCCCGGACCCACGACGGCGGTGTTGGGGATGAGGAACATCAACGGTTCGGCCGGGGCCTCGCCACCCATTTCCTTGGCGTGGTCGGCGTAGTTCCTGCCGATGCCGATGACCTTGCTGCGCGGGATGACCGGCGCCAGGAGGCGCACCTCCTCGACGAGGTGGGTCGCCCCCGTCAGCTCGATCTTCGTGTAGAGGGGGTCGCCGCTGATCTCGGCGATCTTCTCCCCTGCCCCGTCGACCAGTCCGAAGACCGGGTCCTCCCCCGTCGTGAATCTCGCGATACGCATGACCCCGAGCCTATCCGCGGTCAGCGCAGCTGCTTCTGCACGGCGCGGGCCATCACGGAGTAGCCGACGTCGTTCGCATGGAAGTCGAAACGGGGCGGGGCCATCCACGTCCACGTGAGGATGCGCGCCAGGTTGGTGGGCACCCGGCCCAGGTCCTTGACGGTCACGGGCGTGGTGACCGTGGTCTGGAAGGCCGCCGCCACGTCGGCCACCCGCGCCCCGCTGGCTCCGGCGCTGCTGGCAATCGCGGCGTTGACCTTCGCCAGCTCGGTCACCGACTTCTGCCCGAGCCCGGAGCTCCCGACCAGGTCGAGGACCAGGAAGGGGTCGTAGTAGTTGAGGACGACGACCTCCGCGTCCGGCGCGGCGGCGCGCAACCGGCTCGTGATCTGGGGGAGGTTGTCGGACAGGGTCGCGAGCGCCGGCTTGGTGCACGAGGACTTGAGGCCACCGAACCCGCAGCGGGCGACGTCGTTGCCGCCGATGTCGAGGGTCACCAGGCGCACCTCGGCGGCGTGCTCCCGCAGGAACTGCTCGGCCTCGGCCAGCTGGCTGCCCCGGCCATAGGTGCACCCGCCACCCCTGAGCATGGTGGTCGTGGTCTCGCCCGAGCAGGCGAGGTTGACCAGCTCGGTGGCGCCGTCACGGTCCTCGACCGCCTTGCGGACCGCGCCGACATAGCCCTCGGTGCGGTGGTCGGCGCCGTTCTGGAAGCCGGCGGCGAGCGAGTCGCCGAGGGCGAGGTAGTAGCCCGCACCGCGCACGGCGGGAGAGGTGGGCGCAGCCGAGGAGGTGTCCCGCGCGGGGGCCGTGGCTGCGCCGCCTCCCTGGGCTCGGCCGACAGCACCGGAGGAGAACCCCACGACGGCTCCTGCTCCCACCAGCAGTGCGAGCATGGCGAGGACCGCGGCCAGGCTGCGTCTGCTCATGGGTCACCACGGTGCCACCACTGGCTGGGAGCCACCTGAGCCGGGCTATCCTTCGACGTCGATGGAGGCAGCGGGGATGGACACCATGACGACGACCCGGGTGCTGGCGCGCTCGCAGTGGCAGGCCCTCGAGGCCGACCACGAGCGTCGTGCCGACGACGCCACGGCCGGCCACCGCGCTCGCCGAGGTGACCGGGTGGCGCACCCCGTCGAGGACTTCCTCTTCACCTACTACCCGTTCCGGCCCGCCCTCCTGCGGCGGTGGCACCCGGGTCCCGGCATCCGGCTCGAGGGTGCGGTGGACCTGCCCCGGGCCCGGTGGAAGTACTACCTGTGGGTGGGCTCAGCCCTCCAGCTGGACGTCGCCAGCTATGTGCAGGACCGTGGCCGCACCATCGACTTCGTCCGGCGCCTCCTGCTCGCCACCGCCGCCCGTCCCGCCCAGCTGGGCTGCTTCGGGCTGCACGAGTGGGCAATGGTCTACCAGCTGACTACTGAGCAGGTCCGGCACTCCGAATGGCCGCTGCGCCTCGGAGCCGAGGGCACCGACGGGTTGGTCGAGGACCTGCAGATCAGGTGCACCCACTTCGACGCGTTCCGCTTCTACACCCCGCCCGCACGGTCGCTCAACCTGCTCCAGCCGACCCGCGAGACCCAGGTCGCGCTCGAGCAGCCGGGCTGCCTGCACGCCGGCATGGACCTCTACAAGTGGGCGATGAAGCTCGCCCCAGCCGTACCCGGCGAGCTCGTCCTCGACTGCTTCGAGCACGCGCGGCAGGTTCGTGAGCTCGACATGCGCGCCTCGCCCTACGACCTCACCGCCCTGGGCTACGAGCCGGTCCGGATCGAGACGGCTGCGGGACGGGCGGAGTATGCCGCGGCGCAGCGCGGGCTCGCCGAGCGCGGCCAGGCCCTCCGGGGCCGGCTCCTCGCGGCGATCGACGCCCTGCAGGTCGCCCCACCCGACTGACCTCCACAGGATGACCCGTTTCGTGGGCCGGGCACTGCGACCCCTAGGCTGGGCGCCGTGTCCAAGGTTCTGACGTCCCTGCCCGTTGGTGAGCGTGTCGGGATCGCCTTCTCAGGCGGTCTGGACACCTCGGTCGCTGTCGCCTGGATGCGCGAGAAGGGGGCGATCCCCTGCACCTACACGGCCGACCTCGGGCAGTACGACGAGCCTGAGATCGACACCGTGCCGGACCGCGCCGGCCAGTACGGCGCCGAGCTCGCCCGCCTCGTCGACTGCCGCGGCCCCCTCGTCGAGGAAGGCCTGTCGGCGATCGCCTGCGGTGCGTTCCACATCCGCAGTGGTGGCCGCACCTACTTCAACACGACCCCGCTGGGCCGAGCCGTGACCGGCACCCTGCTCGTCCGCGCCATGCGCGAGGACGGCGTCGACATCTGGGGCGACGGGTCGACCTTCAAGGGCAACGACATCGAACGGTTCTACCGCTACGGTCTCCTGGCCAACCCCTCGCTGCGCATCTACAAGCCGTGGCTCGACGCCGACTTCGTCGCCGAGCTCGGTGGTCGCACGGAGATGTCGGAGTGGCTCACCACCCGCGACCTCCCCTACCGCTCCAGCACCGCGAAGGCCTACTCGACCGACGCCAACATCTGGGGCGCCACCCACGAGGCGAAGACGCTGGAGTACCTCAACGAGAGCATGGAGATCGTCGAACCCATCATGGGTGTGGCCTTCTGGGACGAGTCGGTGGCGATCGGCACCGAGGACGTCACCGTCCGCTACGAGCAGGGCCGCCCGGTCGCCATCAACGGCAACGACTTCGGCGGGGACCCCGTCGCGCTCGTCGACGAGGCCAACAAGGTCGGTGGTCGCCACGGCCTGGGCATGTCCGACCAGATCGAGAACCGCATCATCGAGGCCAAGAGCCGTGGTGTCTACGAGGCGCCCGGCCTGGCCTTGCTGCACATCGCCTACGAGCGCCTCCTCAACGCGATCCACAACGAGGACACCATCGCGAACTACCACGCGGAGGGCCGCCGCCTCGGACGCCTGCTCTACGAAGGCCGTTGGCTCGACCCGCAGTCCCTCATGCTGCGTGAGTCGCTGCAGCGTTGGGTCGCCTCGGTCGTCACCGGCGAGGTCACGCTGCGCCTGCGCCGCGGCGAGGACTACTCGATCCTCGACACCCAGGGGCCGGCGTTCAGCTACCACCCGGAGAAGCTCTCCATGGAACGCACCGAGGGCGCGGCCTTCGGCCCCGTCGACCGCATCGGCCAGCTGACCATGCGTAACCTCGACATCGCCGACTCGCGCGCCAAGCTCGAGCAGTATGCCGCGCAGGGCCAGCTCGTGGCCCGCCACCAGGCCCTCGTGGGCGACCTCGAGCCCGGCGGGGCCAAGGCCATCTCCTCCAATCCTGCTGCAGCGCAGCTGGGTTCGGACGATGACGCCCTCGACCGCGCGGCGATCGAGTCCGGCACCGACTGACGGAAACGCCGCCGCTGCCCGCCCTACTGGGGCGGGGAGAGCAGGCCGCGCTGGATGGCGATGGACATCGCCTCGAGCTTGCTGTGTGCGCCGAGCTTGGCCGACAGGTTGGACACGTGGTTGCGGACGGTGTTGACGCTCACCGTCAGCTCTGACGCGATCGCGGCGTTGGACATCCCTTGGGCCAGCCTCGCGAGCACCTCGTCCTCCCTGCGCGTCAGCGTCGGGACGGGGGCACTGACCCGGGTGAGCCTCGGGAGCAGCCGCGCCAACATCTCGGAGGAGATCGACGCCTCACCCTGTGCCGCCGCCCGAACCGCCGACGTCACCTCGGCCAGGCTGCGGGTCTTGGACAAGAAGCCCGCCGCGCCGGCCTCGAGGGCTCGGACGAGGACGTCGTCGGAGCTGGAGCCGGTCAGCACCAGGACGTTCATGCTCGGACGCAACGCCCTGAGGTCTGCGATCGCGTCCACCCCGTCGCCATCGGGGAGCCGCCGGTCGAGCACGAGGACGTCCGGGGCCGCGGCCGGCACCCGTGCGCGGGCCTGGGCCAGCGACGAGGCCAACCCGACGCAGACCAGATCCGGCTCGTCGTCCAGGACGCGAGCGAGGCTCGCGGCCATGACCTCGTGGTCGTCGACGATCATGACCCTGATCGGCTGACTGGCACGCGGGTCGTCCCCCACGCCGTTGAAATCACTCATTGTTCCTGCCTTCCCCCGCCCTAGTATCCATGTACTAGGTGGTGCAGCGCGCGTGCACCGCCAAAAATGGACAGCGTCACGCCATGCTGGGCGTCCGGACCCGTCTTCACTGCCGGGGCGTCCCTTCTTCGTCCAGGACAGGCAGGTCTTTGTCCCCCGTGCGTGTGCTCATCGCCGACGACCACCCCCAGATGCTGGCCGCCATGGTCCACGCGGTCGAGTCCGACGACCGGTTCGAGCTGGTCGGGACCGCCACCAACGGGCACGACGCCCTGGAGCTGGCTACCAGGTGCTCCGTGGACGTCGCCCTCCTGGACGTGCGCATGCCGGGAGGAGGACCTGCCGCCGTCGCGGCGTTCCACACCCTCCCCTACCCACCCGCGGTCGTGGCCATCTCGGCGGAGAACACGGTGGGCACGGTCGCCGCCATGGTGCGGGCCGGGGCGGTCGGCTACCTCACCAAGGGCCGCATCGGCGAGTCCCTTCCCGAGGTGCTCATCCAGTGCGCTGCCGGCGAGGTCGTGCTCGCGACCGGATCCGGCGCTGCTGCCCTGCGACTGGTCTCGGGCGGCTGAGCACCGGGCCGCTTCGTGGCATGCGTCGCAGCGTCGGTCTACGATGACCACTCACGGCGGGGTGACCGTGGTCGACGAGGTGAGGGGATCGCCGGATGACACAGGACCCGGGGCCAACCCTCGCTGTCGACGACGTCGCACCCCAGGTGATCTTCGGCATGGATGCCCAGGGGATGTGCACATTGTCGGTCGGGCCGGGCTTGGCGGCACTGGGTTTCGCGCCCAACGAGCTCGTCGGCCGGGACCTTCATGAGGTCTATGCCGACAACGGCCGCGCCTCAGAAGGCCTGGCCGCGGTCCTGGCCGGCCAGCGCTTCACCAGCGAGCGGAACTACCGGGGGCGGCGCCTCGCGTTGCTCTTCGAGCCGATCTTCGGCCGGGACGGCACCCTCACCGGAGCGGTCGGTGTCGGCACGGACGTCACCGCCCAGCGCGAGGCAGAGGCCGAGACTCGTGCCAGCCGCAGACACGCCGACGAGCTCGCGGCGGACCTCAGCCGGTTCAAGGCCCTGGTCGAGACCTCCCCCGACTTCATCGCCATCGCCGCGCTCGACGGGTCCGTGGAGTACGTCAATCCCGGGGGCCGCGCGCTCGTCGGCCTGTCGGCCGACGCCGATGTCGCGGCCATGACCATCAGCGACTACCTCACCCCCGAGGGCCTGGCCCTGTCTTTGGAGGTCGAGCAGCCGGCGGTCGTGCGCGACGGCCACTACGAGGGCGAGACGACCCTCAAGCACCAGGACGGCGGTGCGATCCCGGTGGCCGTCGCCAGCTTCCTGATGTTCGACAACTCCACCGGTGAACCCTTCGCCCTGGCCACCGTCCAACGCGACGTGAGCGAGCGCGTCGCAGCCGACAAGGTGCTGATCGACCTCGTCGAGCAGCGGACCGGCCTGCTGACGCGCCTGGTCGACGCCCAGGACGCCGAACGTGCGCGCATAGCCGCCGATGTCCACGACGACCCGGTCCAGGCCTGCGCGGCCATGGATCTGCGACTCGGCCTGCTGCGTCGCCGGTTGCGCGAGCAGGCCCCTCAGCTGCTTCCGGAGCTCGACGGCCTGCAGGAGGCGGTGAGCGGCGCCACCGAGCGCCTGCGCTCACTGCTGTTCGACCTCGAGCCACCGAACCTCGCCGAGGGTGGCCTCGCCGCCGCCCTCGAACGAGCCGCGGACGAGATCTTCGCGGGCAGCACGTTGCACGGCCGCGTCGACGGCGCTGACGAACCACCGATGCCCGAGACCATCCGCACGATGGCCTACCGGATCGCCAAGGAGGCGCTGGTCAACGCCCTGAAGCACTCCCATGCGCAGCAGGTCCTCGTCACGCTGACGTCCACCGGTGGCGGGCTCCAGGTGGAGGTCCACGACGACGGAGTGGGTCCTGGCCAGGCGGTCAACGGCTCGACTCCCGGACACCGAGGGGTCTCCGGGATGCGGGACCGCGCCACCCTTGCGGGGGGTCATTGCACCATCGGGGTGAGCCCGCACGGCGGCACCGTGGTGTCGCTGTGGCTCCCGGGCCCGGGAGCCGTCCCGAGCGCTCCCCCGGGGCTCGGGGCCGGGCTCGGTCTTGCCCTGGGCGCGAGCCGAAGCACCGCCGGAGGGTTCAGCCCGGGCACCGGGCCCAGCGGTGGTGCCAACACCCGCCCCGAGGGCGACCCCGAGGCGTGACCTGACACGCTGGTTGGCTCGCACCAGATCAGGTGCATGTGCACCAGTCCGGCTGGTCCCGGTGCACCGGGTGCGGCGTGGCCCGCCCGTGCACCGTTGGGGTACGTCGACCGGTCCGCGTCCCCTGAGGGCCGGTCGGCGCTCGACCTCTGCGGGCCAGCGCTGTTCGTCACGGTCTGCCCTGGTGTCAATGCACTAGTCCGAATGCGACACACGCATCGGGCCCGCCCCCTCTTCGGGGGCCAGAATGGTGCCACGAGCTTCGGTGATCCCCCCACTTCGTGTGCACCGGGCTCTCGTGACGAGCATCGATCGGTCCCTCATCCCCCTGCGCAGGGACCGATCGATGCTCGCCCTCTCTGTGCCGCCCGGCGCGGCCCGTGCAGGGCCTAGCGGACCGGCACCCCTGCGCGGACGAGGCCGTACGTCACACCCTCGACCAGCGCCTGCCACGAGGCCTCGAGGATGTTGCCGGCGACGCCGATGGTCTCCCAGGACGTCGCGCCGTCAGAGGTCTCGATGAGGACGCGCGTCACGGCATCGGTGCCGTGGGCGGCGTCGAGGATGCGGACGCGGTAGTCGATGAGCTCGAACTTGGCCAGCTCGGGATAGGCCGGGCTCAGCGCCTGACGCAGCGCGTGGTCGAGGGCGTTCACCGGGCCGTTGCCCTCGCCGGTCGCCACGACCCGCTCGCCACCGGCGAGGACCTTCACCGTCGCCTCGGACAGCGCGTTCTCCTCACCGCGGGCGTCGGTGATCACGCGCCACGACTCGACCGTGAAGAAGTCCAAGCGGTTGCCCTCGACCTCGCGTCGCAGCAGCAGCTCGAACGACGCGTCTGCCGCGTCGAACGTGTAACCGCGTAGCTCGAGGTCCTTGACCTTGGCCAGCACCGCGCGCAGGAGCTCGTCGTTGCCCGACAGGTCGTAGCCGAGCTCGCGGCCCTTGAGCTCTATGCTGGCGCGACCAGCCATGTCCGACACCAGCATTCGCATGTCGTTGCCCACGTGGACGGGGTCGGTGTGCTGGTAGAGGCCGGGGTCGATGCGGATCGCGCTGGCGTGCAAGCCGGCCTTGTGGGCGAAGGCGCTCGCCCCGACGTAGGGCTGGCGGCTGTAGGGCGGGACGTTCGTGATCTCGCTGATGGAGTGGGCGATCCGCGTCGCCTCGCGCAGCCGCGCGGTCTCCAGCAGGGGCAGACCACGCTTGATCTGCAGGTTGCTCACGACCGTGAGCAGGTCGGCGTTACCGGTGCGCTCGCCATAACCGTTGATGGTGCCCTGCACGTGCGTGGCACCTGCATCGACCGCAGCCATCGAGTTGGCCACGGCGCAGCCGGTGTCGTTGTGGCAGTGGATGCCGACCCGCGCCGAGGTGCTGCTCACGGCATCGGCGACCACGTCGGCGATCTGGTCCGGGAGCATGCCGCCGTTGGTGTCGCACAGGGCGACGACCTCGGCCCCGGACTCCATGGCCGCGCGGACGACCTCGAGTGCGTAGGCGCGGTCTGCGGCATACCCGTCGAAGAAGTGCTCGGCGTCGAGGAACACCCGCCGACCCTCCCCCGCGAGGAAGGAGACGGTGTCGCGCACCATCTCGAGGTTCTCCTGCAGGGTGGTGCGCAGGGCGGTCTCGACGTGGCGGACGTGCGACTTCGCCACGAGGGTGACGACCGGCGCCCCCGAGTCGAGGAGCGCGCGGACCAGCGGGTCGGTGGCCGCACGGCCACCGGCCCGCCTGGTCGCGCCGAACGCGGCGAGCGTGGCGTTGCGCAGGGCCAGCTCACCCTGGGCTCGGGCGAAGAACTCGGTGTCCTTGGGGTTCGCACCCGGCCAGCCACCTTCGATGAAGCCGACGCCTAGATCGTCGAGGTGCGCCGCGATGGCGAGCTTGTCCGACACGGAGAGGTTGAGCCCCTCCTGCTGCGCGCCGTCGCGCAGGGTCGTGTCATAGACGTGCAGGTCGCTCATCGTGGTGGTTCCCGTCGGGTCATCGGTGGAGTCGGGTCGTGCCGCGTGGTCCTGGTGGTTCATTCTCCCCTGTCGCGCCTCCGGCGACCGGGGTGTGGCCGGTCGGAGGTCCTGACAAAGCAAAAGACCCCCCGGGTGTGGGAGGTCTGCGCGACGAGGAGGGCTCGTCGCGCTAGTCGATAATCACCATGGTGGTCGCCATGTGCCAGGAGGTCACGGGACCACTGTGGCATGTCCTCTCCGCTGGCTGAACCCCCGTTCCGGATCGTGGTCAGCGCCGGTCGGAACGCCAGGTCCGGGCGGCCGACACCACGGCCTCGAACAACCGCGGGTCCTCGCCCATCTCGGGGTGCCACTGCACCGCCATGCGGAAAGGTAGGTCGGGGTCCTCCATGGCCTCGAGGGTGCCGTCGACCGCCCAGGCCGATGCGACATAGCCGGGGTGGGTCAGCACCGACT
Organism: Pedococcus sp.; assembly: GCA_039916625.1. Lineage (GTDB taxonomy): Bacteria > Actinomycetota > Actinomycetes > Actinomycetales > Dermatophilaceae > Pedococcus. Next base: position 13,791 of record JBDSKZ010000157.1, on the reverse strand, counting down.
GGTGGTGGTAGCTGGGCACCTCCGTCTCCGTGCCGAGCAGGCGCCCCAGGAGCGTGCCCGGCACGGTCGTCACCGGATGGACGCCATAGACACCGTCGCTGGGCGAGTGCTCGTCGTGCCCGACGCGGTCGGGCACGTGCTGCTCGAGCACGCCGCCGGAGGCCACGGCCATGACCTGCATGCCGCGGCAGATCCCCAGCAGCGGGAGGCCTGACTCCGCCGCCGCCCGGGCGAGGGCGAGCTCCATCGCGTCACGGTCGGCCCGCGAGTCCTGTGCGCGGGGATGCCGGTCCTGCGCGTAGTGCACCGGGTCGACGTCGGCACCACCGGCGATCACCAGCGCGTCCAGCCTCGCCAGCACCTCGTGGGCCGCCTCGGGGTCGGCGTCCGGTCGCGGAGGGACGACGAGCACCAGCGCTCCCGCCTGCTCGAGCTTGTGGACGTACGCGTGGGGCACGGTGGCGCTCGGCTGGTCGTGCCAAGGACCCCGGGTCACCGGCTCGACGTAGCACGTGAGCCCCACCACGGGACGAGCCGAGCTCACAGCGGCGTGACGTAGGCGCCGCTGATGCCGCCGTCGACCATGAACTGGGAGGCCGTGATGAAGCTGGACTCGTCGCTGGCGAGGAAGAGGACTGCGGACGCGATCTCGTCGGGCTCGGCGAACCGGCCGACGGGGATGTGCACCATCCGCCGGGCTGCCCGCTCGGGGTCCTTGGCGAAGAGCTCCTGCAGGAGGGGGGTGTTCACTGGGCCCGGGCACAGCGCGTTGACGCGTACCCCTTCGCGGGCGAACTGCACCCCGAGCTCACGCGACATCGAGAGCACACCTCCCTTGCTCGCCGTGTAGGAGATCTGGCTCGTCGCCGCGCCCATCACGGCGACGAACGACGCGGTGTTGATGATCGAGCCCCTGCCCTGCTCGAGCATGTGGGGCAGCGCGGCCTTGCAGCACAGGTAGACGCTGGTGAGGTTGACCTCCTGGACCCGGCGCCACGCGTCCAGTCCCGTGGTGAGGATGGAGTCGTCGTCCGGTGGGGAGATCCCCGCGTTGTTGAAGGCCACGTCGACGCTGCCGAACCGTTCCTTGGCGGTGGCGAACAGGGCCTCCACCTGGTCGGCGTCCGTGACGTCGCAGTGGACGTAGGCACCCCCCACCTCGGAGGCGACGGTCTCGCCCGACGCGTCGTCGAGGTCACCGATGACCACCCTCGCTCCTTCCTGGGCGAACCGTCGCACGGTCGCCAGACCGATGCCGCTGCACCCTCCGGTGACGACGGCGACCTTGCCCTCGAGCCTGCCTGCCATGGGGGTCCTTTCAGGAGTCGGTGGAGATGAAGACGTTCTTCACGTCGGTGAAGGAGTCCAGCGCGTCAGGTCCGAGCTCTCGCCCGAGGCCCGACTGCTTGAACCCACCGAAGGGGGTGGAGTAGCGGACACTGCTGTGGGAGTTGACCGACAGGTTGCCGGCCTCGACCCCCCGCGCCACCCGGATGGCACGACCGATGTCGCGGGTCCAGATCGAGCCCGCCAGCCCGTATGCCGTGTCGTTCGCCTTGGCGATCGCGTCGGCCTCGTCGTCGAAGGGCATCACGGCGACGACGGGCCCGAACACCTCTTCCTGCCAGACGCGGTCGGTGGTGGCGCGCGGCAGCACCACCGTGGGCGGGTACCACCAGCCCGCACCCCCTGGCGCGGCGCCGCGGAAGGCGATGTCCACGGGTTCGGAGGACTCCTCCACGAAGGAACGCACCGTGTCGCGCTGCCCGCTGCTGATGAGCGGTCCCATCTCGGTCGTCTCGTCGCCGGGAGCGGCCACGACGACACCCCGCACCGCCGGCTCGAGGAGCTCCATGAAGCGCTCGAAGACGCTGCGCTGCACCAGGATCCTGCTGCGCGCGCAGCAGTCCTGCCCGGCGTTGTCGAAGACGCCGTACGGTGCGGTGGCTGCCGCGCTCTCGAGGTCGCTGTCCGCGAAGACGATGTTGGCGCTCTTGCCCCCCAGCTCCAGGGTCACCCGCTTCACCTGGTCGGCGGCGCCGCGCATGATTCGCTGGCCCACCGCCGTCGAGCCGGTGAAGCACACCTTGCGGACCGCGGGGTGCGTGACGAACCGCTCGCCGACGACCGATCCCTTGCCCGGCACCACGGTCAGGACACCTTCGGGCAGACCCGCCTCGAGCGCGAGCTCGCCAAGGCGCATGGCGGTGAGCGGCGTCAGCTCTGCCGGCTTGAGGACGACGGTGTTGCCCGCCGCGAGCGCGGGGGCGAAACCCCAGACGGCGATGGGCATCGGGAAGTTCCACGGGACGATGATCCCCACCGTGCCCAGGGGCTCCTTGAACGTGACGTCGAGCCCACCGGCCACGGGGATCTGCCGGCCGAACATGCGTTCCGGCGCCGCTGAGTAGTAGGTCAGCACGTCGCGGACGTTGCCGGCCTCCCAGCGCGCGTTGCCGATGGTGTGTCCCGCGTTCTCCACCTCGAGGAGGGCGAGCTCCTCGAGGTGGTCGTCGACGACTCCTGCGAAGCGGCGCAGCAGCCGGGCGCGGTCGGCTGGGGCGACGGCCCGCCACGCAGGGGCCGCAGCGTCCGCGGCAGCGATGGCTGCGTCGGCCTCCTCGATCCCGGCGAGGGGGACGCTGGTCACCAGCGTCTCGGTGGCGGGGTTGACGACGTCGTGCAGGGTCCGGCTCACAGCCGCTCGAACCCCCTGATCCGCTCCCAGTCGGTCACGGCGCCGTTGAAGGCGGCCAGCTCCACGTCGGCGGCGTGGGCGTAGTGCTCGACGACGTCGTCGCCGAGGGCCGCCCGGGCCACGCTCGAGCCCAGGAAGAGCTCGCGGGCCTCCTGCAGGGTCGCCGGCACGCGGGCCTTGTCGGAGGTGTAGGCGTTGCCGGCGAAGGCCTCCTCGAGCGGCAGCTCCTCGCGGATGCCGTGCAGGCCGCCGGCAAGCATCCCCGCCACCGCGAGGTAGGGGTTCACATCGCCCCCCGGCAGTCGGTTCTCGACGCGGAGCCCGTGCCCGTGACCGACCACGCGCAGCGCGCAGGTGCGGTTGTCCGTGCCCCAGGCGACCGCCGTGGGGGCGAAGGACCCGGGCTGGAACCGCTTGTAGGAGTTGATGTTCGGGGCATACAGCAGGGTCAGCTCCCGCATCGTCACCTGCACCCCGGCCACGAAGTGCTCGAACAGCTCGGACCGGCCGCCCTCACGGTCCTCGTCTGCGAACACCGCTTCCCCGTCGGCCCCCCGCAGGGAGAGGTGGATGTGGCAGGAGTTCCCCTCCCGCTCGTCGAACTTGGCCATGAAGGTCAGGGACTGGCCGTGCTTGGCCGCGAGCTCCTTGGCGGCGGTCTTGTAGACCACGTGGTTGTCACACGTCCTCAGCACCTCCTCGTAGAGGAAGGCGATCTCGTGCTGGCCGGGGTTGCACTCGCCCTTCGCGCTCTCCACGGTGACGCCCGCGGCATACATCTCGTTGCGGATCTCGCGCAGCAGGGGCTCGACCTTGGTGCCGCCCAGGATCGAGTAGTCGACGTTGTAGCGGTTGGCGCCGGTGAGCCCGTGGTAGCGCTGGTCCCAGGCCCGGTCGTAGGTGTCCTCGAAGACGATGAACTCGAGCTCGGTGCCGGCGAGCGCGACGAAGCCCAGCTCGGCGGCCGCATCGACCTGGCTGTGGAGCACCGACCGCGGTGAGGGCCGCACGAGTCCCCGGCCGTCCAGCCAGGACAGGTCGCACTGCACGGTGGCGGAGTACGGCTGACCGGGGGTCCGGCGCAGCGTGGTCAGGTCGAGGTCGAACATCATGTCCCCGTAGCCCTGCTCCCACGAGCTGATGGCGTACCCGTCGACGGTGTTCATGTCGACGTCTACGGCGAGCATGTAGTTGCACCCCTCGGTGCCGTGGCCGAGCACCGAGTCGAGGAAGAACGGGCCGTGGATCCGTTTGCCCTGTAGTCGGCCCTGCATGTCGGTGAAGGCCACCACGACGGTGTCGACCCGGCCGGAGGCGATGTCCTGCCTCAGCTCCTCGACCGTCAGTTGGGGTGGGTGCGTCACGATGTCTCCTTGGTCTTCTGTCAGCCCAGCAGTCCGCGGAGCAGGGCTGCAGTGGCGTCGCAGTGCTCCTCCATCGTGGCCCGGGCCTGGTCGGCGTCGCCGCCGAGGATGGCCGCGACCACCGCGTCGTGCTGGTCGTTCGAGTGGGCGATGTTGGCCTGTAGCACCGGGATGGCCGAGAGCAGCTCGTGCAGGGCGGCCTGCGCGCGGGTCACCGCTTCGATGAGCATGGGGGACGCCGAAAGGGTGGCCACCGCCAGGTGCAGGCGACTGTCGGCGAGCCGGTGTGCTGCGTTGTCAGGTGCCTGGCGGGCGGCCCTGGCGCTCTCGAGCAGCCAGGCCCGCTGGTCCGCCGACAGGGAACGCGTCGCCGCGAGGGAGGCGGCCCCGGGCTCGACCACCCGGCGGAAGTCGAGGGCGTCGGCGAGGGCGGCCCCGGTGCGCACGGCGCTCTTGCCAGTCCCGGGCTCGAGCCCGGAGTACGTGATCACGGTGCCCCCTCCTCGCCCACGGCGGGTGGTGACGAGCCCCGAGTCGCGCAGCGCGGCAATCGCCTCGCGGAGGGTGTTGCGGTTGACGCCGAGCCGTTCGGCCAGCTCGCGCTCCGGGGGGAGCTGCTCTCCGTCGGTGAAGACCCCCAGCCGGATGGCCGTCGCGAGCTGCTCGACGGTCACCTCGAAGGCGTTGCCCGAAGCCGCCCGCAGGACGACCAGCGGCAGGGAGGTATGGGGTACGGCGCTCACGCTCCGATCCAATACCCCGGGGAGACCGGCGTCAATGGTCTGCCAAAGAACCTTTCGAAGGACATCAGGCTCCCCGCCCCAACCGGGCCCCCACAGGGTCGAACGGCGAGCGGAGCGTCACGACCAAGGAAAACCGTTGTCCTGCAACATCGGCCTCCCACGACCCACGACCCACCCAGCCTGCCGTCGCAGCTCCCTTCTCGCGGTCGGACACCAGCGACAGGCCGACGGACGACCCCACCGCTGCACCCCAGGCGGCGCTGGTCACCTGACCCACGACGACACCGTCGCGCAGCACCAGCTCCCCGCCCCACAGGTAGGTGTGTGGATCTGCGGTGGTGAAGGACACCACCCTGCGCTGCGGTGGCATCTCCCGTGTCCGCTCGACCGCCCCGCGCCCGAGGAAGTCGATGTCGGAGGCCAGCTTGCAGGCGAAGCCGAGCCCTGCCTCGACGGGTCCGGTGTCGGTCGTCAGCTCGCGGCCGAAGGCGCGGTAACCCTTCTCGAGGCGCATCGCCTCGATGGTGGAGTACCCGGCCGGTACGACGCCGAGGTCGTGACCACTGCGGAACAGGTCGTCGTAGACGCCGACCGCCAGCTCGGTCGGCACGTACAGCTCCCAGCCCAGCTCGCCGACATACGTGATGCGGGTGGCCCGGACCACGGCGTGGCCGAGCCAGAGCTCACGGCTGGTCGAGAAGGGGAAGGCGGCATCGGAGAGGTCTTCGCCGCTGAGCCGCTCGAGGAGGGTTCGCGACAGGGGTCCCATCACCCCGAACACCGCCCACGCACCGGTGACGTCGACGACCTCGACCCGCGCCGCGACGGGCAGGTGGCGCCGGATCCAGTCGAGGTCGCGGACCGTCGTCGCTGCGCTGCTCACCACCAGGAACTCGCGCTCGGACACCCTCGTCACGGTGACGTCTGCCTCGTACGTCCCGCGCTGGTTGAGCATCCCGGTGTAGACGGTGCGGCCGACGGGGACGGCCACGTCCGCCGTGCACAGCCACTGCAGGGCGCGCTCGGCGTCCAACCCGGTCACGAGGTACTTCGAGAACGAGGTCTGGTCGAAGACAGCCACCGCGGACCGGGCGGCCTGCTGCTCGGCCACCGACCAGTCGACCCACGTCGGCCGCTCCCACGAGTAGTCGATGACCGGCTTGATCCCCTGCGGCGCAAAGACGTTCGCTCGCTCCCAGTGGTTGCGACTGCCCATGCAGGCGCCCTGGGCCACCAGTCGGTCGTGTACGGGCGAGCGTCTCTGTGGGCGTCCGGTCACCGGCTCGCGGTTCGGCCAGGGCACCGCATAGTGCAGGCCGAGGACCTCCACCACGCGCTCGCGCAGCCACGCGGGGTTGCCGGCGAGCGGGGAGAACCGCCTGATGTCCGCACTGGTGAGGTCCATCGTGGGGGCACCCTCGACGACCCACTCGGCCAGGGCGCGTCCCGCCCCTCCAGCCGAGGCGATCCCCACCGAGTTGAACCCCGCGGCCACGAAGAACCCTGCCACCTCGGGAGCTTCCCCGATGATGAACTGGTTGTCCGGTGTGAAGCTCTCGGGACCGTTGTAGAACTTGCGAACCCCTGTCTCGGCAAGGACGGGCAGCCGGTGCACCGCGCTGTCCATCAGCACCTCGAAGTGGTCCCAGTCCTCCTCGAGGAGTGCGAACTCGAAGGGGTACGGGATCTGGTCCGGGGCGACCCACGACTTGGCCTGCGGCTCGAAGCCGCCGACCAGGAGCCCGCCCACCTCCTCCTTGACGTAGGTCCACCCATCCGGGTCCCGCAGGATCGGCAGGTCGCGGTGGACCCCCTCGACCTGCTCGGTGACGACGTAGAAGTGCTCGGCCGAGTGGAGGGGGACGTTCACGCCGGCCATCGCCCCCACCGCGTTCGCCCACTGCCCGGCGCAGTTGACCACCACGTCGGCCTCGACGTCGCCGTGGTCGGTGCGCGCCCCGCGCACCCGACCGTCCCGCCTCAGGATGTCGGTCACCCGCACGCGTTCACGGACGACCACCCCCAGCGCACGGGCTCCCTTGGCGAGCGCCTGGGTGAGGTCGGTGGGGTTGGCGCGCCCGTCTCCCGGCAGCCACAGTGCGCCCTGCAGGTCCTCGTGGCGCATCAACGGGTAATGGTCGTGGGCCTGCGCGGCGGTGAGCAGCTCGCACTCGATGCCGTAGGCGGCGGCGCTGCTGGCGGTCCGCCGCAGGGCGACCATCCGGTCGGGGGTCCGCGCCAGCGTCAGCCCCCCACAGGTGCGGTAGCCGGTCCCGAGCCCGGTCTCCGCCTCGAGCCGGGCGTACAGGTCGGTCGAGTACTGCACCAGACGGGTGCCCGCTTCACTGGCCCGCAGCTGCCCGACCAGCCCGGCTGCGTGCCACGTGGTGCCTCCCGAGAGCGACCCCTGCTCCAGCACGATGACATCGGTCCACCCGAGGTGGGCCAGGTGGTAGGCCACGCTGCACCCGATCACCCCGCCACCGATGACGACGACCCGCGCCCTCGACGGCAGGTCCGCGGTCACCGTCCCTGCCCACTGGTCGCGGCCTCGAGGAGGGCATCGAACCGGTGGTCGGCGAAACCTGCCAGGGTGAGCTCGAGCCGCTCGCTGGTAAAGGCCTCGAAGTCGTGGTCCACCTCGGAGACGTGGTGCTGGATCACACCCCAGAGGGTCCACGCCCAGCGACCCGCCAGCCCCCACAGCTCTGCCCGGGCGAGCAGCCGGTCGTCGACGCGGCCGTAGTACGCCTCCACGAGCTCCATGAGGTGGTCGCGGTCGAGCTGCGACTCGTTGACGAGGTTGCCCAGCTCGAAGGCCGGCTCGTTCATCCCCGAGTACTCGTAGTCGATCAGGCGCAGGTCGCCCCCGTCATCGATGATGTTGGCGGCCAACAGGTCGTTGTGGCACGGCACGAGGCGCTCGGGAGACCCGCGCAGCGCCGTCTCGAGCCTTCGCGCCTCGGGCTCGAGGGCGGCATACCCCTCGGGCAGGGGCAGACCCTGTCCCGCGACGATCGCGGCGTAGCGGCGCTGCACCTCGAACATGTCGAACCTCGAGGCAAAGGACGGTCCGGCATGCAGCCGCCGCAGGGCGGTCGCGAGCCGGGGCAGGTTGTCGGCGACATCCGCGGAGGTGTAGGTCCGTCCCGGCAGGTAGGCCACCACGAGCACCCCGCGGTTCGGGACGTAGTCGACGACCGGCGCCCCCACCCCCACCGAGGCGGCGGCGAGGCTGTTGCGCCACTCGTGCTCCCGGTCCACCGCCAGCAGCTCGGTGCTCGGTGGGGAGATCCGGACGACGACGTCCTGCGTCGTCGTCCGGACCCGGTAGTTGTGGTTGGTCAGGCCGCCTGGCAGCTCAGTCACCTCCCGAGCGCCGGCGAGAGCTGGAATCTGCGCCAGAGCCTGGTCGAGCGTGACGCCCCGGTTCACTCCCCGAAGGCCTCGACGACGGCCTGGTCGATGGTGTGCTTCGGGCCCTTGAACCACTTGCGGGCCGAGACCTGCCACCAGATCGCCAGGACCACCAGCGAGCCGACGGTGAGGATCGGGGCGTAGTTCACGTACTTCCAGGCGAAGTCCTTGTTGCCCGGGATCGCGGCCGGCGTGAACGGCATGATGAAGTAGACGGAGATGATGGCGATCTCGACCACCGCCACGAGGTTCATCCACCTGTACTTGCGACCATTGGTCCAGCTGCCGGGCTCGAAGGCGTCACCCATCCGCCACCGCAACCAGATCGGGATGAGGAACGCGAGGTAGAGCCCGATCACGGCGACCGAGACGACCGCGTAGAAGGCGACCGGCACGGGGGCGCCGTTGATGTCCACCTCCACCAGGGCCGGGAGCGTGATGAGCGCGCTCACCACCGCGACGAGCATGACGGCGTTGGCGGGGACCTTGCTGCCGGACAGCTTCGACCAGAGCCTGGACCCGGGGACGGCCCCGTCCCGGCTGAAGGCGAAGGTCATCCGCGAGGCGCTGGTCATGCACGCAGTCGTGCAGAAGAACTGGCCCACCGCGGAGATGAAGAGGATCGCCGTGGCCCAGCTCGAGGTCATCGACTGCGTGAAGATGTAGGCGACGCCGCCACCACCGACCCCAGCATTGTCGGGCGAGCCGTTGTCGGCGTCTGGTACGGCGAACAAGAAGCAGAGCAACAGGATCCAGCCGCCGATGGCGGAGTAGAAGATCGACTGCCAGATTCCCTTGGCCGCGGCCTCCGAAGCAGCGGAGGTCTCCTCGGAGAGGTGGGCGGACGCGTCGTAGCCGGTGATCGTGTACTGGGTCAGCAGGAGCCCGAAGGGTACGACGAGGAACCAGTACTTCATCGAGCTGGTCGAGCCGCCGCTGTAGCCGGAGTTGTTGAAGCGCTCGGTGAAGACGTAGGAGAAGCTCTGGTGGTGCTCGGGGATGAAGACGAGGATCAGGACCACGATGGCGGCCCCGACCACGTGCCACCACACCGACACGTTGTTCATCACGGCCATGAGGTGGCCACTGAAGATGTTGAGCACCGAGGCCAGGACGAGCAGCCCGAGAAAGATCCAGAACACCCGGGTGAGCGAGTAGCCCCCGGCGTAGGACTCCGAGAACGTGCTCAGCGTCAGGTCGATGAAGGTCGCGCAGCCGTAGGCCACCGACGCGGTGACCGCGACGAGCCCGATGAGGTTGAGCCAGCCGGCGAAGAAGCCAGCCTTCGGGCCACCCATCTTGCTGGCCCACCAGTAGATCCCACCGGAGGTCGGGTAGGCCGAGACGAGCTCGGACATGGTCAGCCCGATGATCAGGATGAGCGCCGCCACTATGGGCCAGCCCCACGAGATCGCTACGGGCCCACCGTTGTTGAAGCCTTGGCCGAAGGTCGTGAAGCACCCGGCCAGGATCGAGATGATGGAGAACGAGATCGCGAAGTTGGAGAACCCGGACCACGACCGGTCGAGCTCTTGCTTGTAACCGAGCTCCGCCAGGCGGCGTTCGTCGTCGGACAGATCCCTGACACTGGCCATCTCGGCTCCTAGTCTTCGGTACGAAGTTGGGCCGATGCTACTGCCGCGATGTCACTGCGACCAGACCCTTGCGACGTGTATTCGTGGCTGCACCTGTGGGGTCACCTCTGCGCCGACGCCCGAGATGCGCCTTTGGTACGTTGAAGGACCTTTACCGAAGGTCCTCGAACATCCCGTCCGCTGGAGAACGACCTGCCGTTCCCGGAACGTGGTCACGCCGCGCTCCCACAGGGTCCCCCGGCAGGATGGCCCGATGCACTGGACCACGCTGGCGGCCGCAACCGGTGACCCTGCCCCATGGGCGCAGGTCACGAAGCGACTGCACACCGACCCCCTGGCCGTTCCTCACAGCGAGATCGTGATCGTGGTGCTCGCTCTGGTGGTCGCCGTCGTCGCGGTGCCCTCCTGGTGGACCCGTGCACGCGTGGTCGTGACCGTGGTGCACGAGCTCGGCCACGGCTTGGTGGGAGCTCTGTTCGGCCGACGGTTCACCGGTCTCGTGCTGCGCGGCGACATGTCCGGTCACGCGGTGACCGTGGGTCCCGCGAGGGGCCCGGGCCGGGTTCTGTGCACGTGGTCCGGGTACCCCGCGCCTGCCGTGGTAGGGGCCTTCTCGCTGCACGCCGTCGGCGCCGGCTGGGCGCCCCCCGTCCTCGCCGCCACCACGACGGTCCTGCTCGGATCGCTGCTGCGCGTCAGGTCGGCCTACACCGCGGTCGTGATGCTCACCCTGACCGCCGTCACCGCGACGCTGTGGTGGTTCGGCGCCCCCGCCGTCCAGGGCGGGGTGCTGCTGGGTACGGGCGCGTTCCTCCTCGCGGGTGCGTGGCGGCACCTGGCAGCGGTGCTCGCCCACGCCGGAGCCACCTCCGACCCCGGCGTGCTGGCCAGCCTGACAAGGGTGCCGCGGTGGTGCTGGCACGCCAGCTTCGTCCTGGTGCTCACGGCGTCGAGCTGGTGGGCGCTTCGGAGCCTGCTGGCGATGGCCTGAGGCGCCTGTGTTCGTCAGGCCGACGCCCGCGACACTGCAGGAGCCTCAGACGAGGCGGGTCAACCAGCCGTGGCTGTCCTCGGTGCGGCCGTACTGGATGTCGAGCAGCTTCTCGCGGATGCTCCGGGTGACCTCGCCGTAGTCCACGCCGTTCCGGTGGTCGCAGCTGCCGCCGTCCCACTTGAGCTCCCCGACGGGCGTGATGACCGCCGCCGTGCCACAGGCGAAGATCTCGGTGATCTCGCCACTGGCCGCACCGTCCTTCCACTCCTGGATCGGGACCCGGCGCTCCTGCGGCTCCAGGCCCATCTCCTTGGCGAGGGCGAGCACCGACGAACGGGTGACGCCCTCGAGGATGGAGCCGGTGAGCTCCGGGGTGACGAGCTTGTTGTCGCGGGTGACGAAGAACAGGTTCATCCCACCCAGCTCCTCGACGAAGGTGTGCGTCGAGGAGTCGAGGAACACCGCCTGGTCACAGCCGTTCTCGATCCCCTCGCGTTGACCGGCGAGGCTGGAGGCGTAGTTGCCGCCGCACTTGGCGGACCCGGTGCCGCCCTCCCCAGCCCGCGCGTAGTCGGTCGAGAGCCACAGCGTCACCGGCTTGATTCCGCCGGCGAAGTAGGCACCCGCCGGCGAGGCGATGACGGAGTACGTCACCTCCGAGGCCGGACGCACCCCGAGGAACGCCTCCGACGCATACATGAACGGCCGCAGGTAGAGGCTGGCCTCGCCGCCGGCGCCCGACGGCACCCACGCCTGGTCGACCTCGACGAGGGCCTTGAGGGAGGCGAGGAAGTCCTCCTCCGGCAGCTCGGGCAGCGTCATGCGACGCGCACTGCGGATCATCCGCTGGGCGTTGGCCTCCGGACGGAAGGTCCAGATCGAGCCGTCCTCGTGCCGGTAGGCCTTCATGCCCTCGAAGATCTCCTGGGCATAGTGCAGGACCGCCGCGGACGGCATGAGGGAGATCGGCCCGTATGCCGTGACGGTGCCGTCGTGCCAGCCCTGCCCCTTGGTCCACGTCGCGGTGACCATGTGGTCGGTGAACGTCGTGCCGAAACCAGGGTTGGCCAGCACCGCCTCACGCTCCGCGTCCGGCCGCGGGTCGGTGCGGCGGGTGACCTCGAAGGTCAGCGGGGCGGTGGTCTGGCTCATGGAGTCCTCCTGCGTCGTTGCGGATCTCCCGCCGAGGTTACCTGCCGGACCCGCGGTCACGGCGGGCGACTCAGGTGCAGCCGTTGGTCAGAGGCGCGAGGCGATTGCGTCGCCCACCTCGGTGGTGCTGCGTGCCCGCGTGCCTCGCTCGGCGAGGTCGGCCGCGACCGCCCGCTCGACCCGTGCGGACTCCTCGGTGCGGCCGAGGTGGTCGAGCAGCATGGAGACCGACAGGATCGTCGCGGTGGGGTCGGCCTTGGCCTGGCCGGCGATGTCGGGGGCCGACCCGTGGACCGGCTCGAACATGCTCGGCGCAGTGCCCTCGGGGTTGATGTTGCCGCTCGCGGCGAGGCCGATGCCCCCGGCGACCGCAGCCGCGATGTCGGTGAGGATGTCGCCGAACAGGTTGTCCGTCACGATGACGTCGAACCGGCCGGGGTCGGTGACCAGGAAGATCGTGGCCGCGTCGACGTGCTGGTAGGCGGTCTCGACGTCCGGGAACTCGGTGCCGACCTCTTCGACGGTGCGGCGCCACAGGTGCCCCGCGTGGGTGAGGACGTTGTGCTTGTGGACCAGCGTGAGGTGCTTGCGGGGTCGGGCGGCAGCTCGGGCGAAGGCATCGCGGACGACTCGCTCGACGCCGAACCGCGTGTTGACGCTCACCTCGGTGGCGATCTCGTGGGGTGTGCCGGTCCGCAGCGAGCCACCGTTGCCGACGTAGGGCCCCTCGGTGCCCTCCCGGACCACGACGAAGTCGATCCCGTCGGGCGCCACGCGCTCGACGGCCAACGGGCTCTGCACGCCGGGGTAGAGCTTGGCGGGACGCAGGTTGACATAGTGCTGCAGCGCGAACCGCAACGGCAGGAGGACGCCGCGCTCGAGGACGCCGCTCGGGACGGTGGGGTCGCCGATCGCACCCAGCAGGATCGCGTCGTGTCCGCGCAGCTCCGCCAGGACGGACTCGGGCAGCGTCTCGCCGGTGGCGTGCCAGCGGCGCGCGCCAAGGTCGTACTCGGTCGTGTGGATCCTCGGACCAGCGTCCCCGGTGACCGCCTCGAGCACCTTCAGGCCCTCCGCGACGACCTCGGGCCCGATGCCGTCTCCGCCGATGACGGCGAGGTTGACGGTGTCGGTGCTGGAGGTGGGGGTGGACATGGGGCCAGCCTAGAAGCGGTCTTGCGGTCTGATACGTGCGTCTCACATGACGAACGGCCCCGGCATTCGCCTGGGCCGTTCGTCAGCGGGTGCGCATCGTGGCACCACCGCTCGTGGAGCAGGGTCAGTCGTCGGAGTGACCCTGCTCGCGCAGGTCCATCGACTCCTGCAGTGCTTGGCGGGCCTTCTGGGCTTCTTCGCTCATGTCGTCATTCCTTCGTGGATCTCCCTGTGTCGCACAGGGATCGGGACTGTGGGGGTTCAGCGGGGGCTACTCCCGGGTGACGGGGCGCCTCGGTCAGCCGTGCACGCGGGATCTCCGCGGCGAGGTGGCTGACTACCGGAACTCGCCGCGGCGGATAAGAATCACGAGCCGCTGCGTCATGCTTCGAGATTAGATGGACGTCCAACTATCCGGTACCCAGTTCCCACGCAGTGAGACACCTCTGGACGTGACGGGCACCTCATGGGTGCGTGACGACACGGCCCGGACACGGCCATGCCGCCCGCTCGAGGTGAGCGGGCGGCATACCGGACTGCCCAGAGGGCACCAGTGCAGCGGTGGGTCAGCTGGCGAGGTCGACCACGCTGACCTCGGCGCCGATCGTCGCGGCGATGGCGGCGAGCACGTCGGCCGGCACCTGGCTGTCCAGCGTGAGGGTCACCAGGGCCT
>JBDSKZ010000156.1:0-19959 GCA_039916625.1 Pedococcus sp. | reverse complement strand
TCGTCGTCCTGTGCCTGCGCCAGGAGCTCGTCCGCGCCGGCAGTAGGGGCGAACATCACCGCCACGTCCTCGTCGTCCTCGTCGGCGTCCTCGACGACCGGGGGCACGACTACGGGGGACACCGGGCGGGCGGCGGCGGCCGCCTCACGCCGGTAGTCGTTGGTGGCTTCGTCCTCGGCGTGCAGCTGCTCGTCGAGCTGGCGCAGGGCAGCCGCGTGCCGCTCGACGAGTGCGCGGTCACCCTTGCCGACGGCCCCCAGGAGGTCACCGAGCACCCTCATCTGGGCGGCGAGCCGGGCGCGGGTCAGCAGGTGCGGGTCGGGGCGCTCGGAGCGGGCATGGGCGTACGCCTCCATGAGGGTCTCGAGCGCACCCTCCGAGGTCTGCGTGACGAGCCCCGAGAAGTCGTCGGCAGGGTCGGCGACCTTGGCGTCCTCCCAGCCGGTGAAGGCCTTGACCCGGCCGGTCGCCGCGTCCTGGTCGTCGTCGAACACCACGAGGACCTGGTCCCCCGTGAGGTCGCCGTGGGTCGGCGTCGGCGCGAACCGCCACAGCGCGACGTCCTCGAGCAGCTTCTCCCAGCGGGTGAGCAGTCCTGTCGGGACGTGTCCGGTGGACGCGGCGCGGTCCAGCTCGGTGAGTCGTCGCGTCCGGTAGGTGTCGGCGTCGTAGGCCGGCAGACCAGCCTCGTCGAACAAGCCGTGGTCGGTGTTGTGCAGCGCTGCGATCGAGCGACCGAGCTCGGCAGCGAGCCCCGGTCCGGCGGGCAGTGCCGCGAAGTCGACGTTCTGCCCCGGCAGGTAGGGATAGATCGCGGCGCGGCCACCCTCCTTGAGTGCGACGAAGCCCTTCGGGGTCGGCACGCTGAACGGCAGGCGCCGGGCGAGGAGGGCCAGCAGCCCGAAGGTGGCCTCCATCTGCGCCGCCGCGGCCTGGGTGCGCGGCACACGGATCACCCAGCGGCGGTGCTGGGTGTCCTGGACGAACGCGACGTCGTAGTGGTGGTCGGGTGTCCCGGGGAGGGCTTCGACACTGGCGGGGTCGAGGCCCGGAACGGCCGCACTGGCCAGTGCGGCGAGGAAGAGGGGGCTGCGGTCCACGCGCCCACCGTATGCCGATCTGCCGCGCCTAGGGTGGAGGCGTGGGCTCCTTCGCCAAAACTCTCCCGAATCTCTTCCTCGCCGGGCCAGGTCTGGACCGGATGGCGGACCGCCGCACCGACGAGGACCTGCTGTCGAACCTGCTCGCCGACGCCTCGACGCAGGTGCTGGCGCTGCGTGGTGACCGGGTCGACGTCACCCTGGACGGACCCGACCTGGAGCTGCGCCTGCGCTCACCCGAGCCACGGGACCGGAACCGGACCAGGCTGGGACTGTTCCTCGGCGCGGACGAGGACGGCACGGCATACGTCGCGGTCGTCACTGAGCCCCCCGTCACGGCGACCGACCAGGATGACGGCGGACGGACCTTACGGCAGGTGGGGGCCCTGCTCGGCGACCGGGATGCGGCGCTGTTCACGACGGCCCTGGCCCTGGCGAACTGGCACCGGGCGCACCCGTTCTGCGCGAGGTGCGGCGCCCCGACCGAGCCTGTCTCGGCCGGCTGGCTGCGCCGGTGCGCCGTCGAGGGCAGTGAGCACTACCCGCGCACGGACGTCGCGGTGATCATGTCCGTCATCGACCCGGACGGTCGCCTGCTCATGGCGCGGGGTGCTGGTTGGGCCGAGGGTCGGTTCTCGGTGCTCGCCGGGTTCCTCGAGCCGGGGGAGAGCCTGGCAGGGGCGGTGGCACGGGAGGTACGCGAGGAGGTCGGCCTCGACGTCCACGGCGTCGAGTACCTCGGTGACCAGACGTGGCCGTTCCCGAACTCGCTCATGGTGGGGTTCACGGCGCGGTCGACCACGGCCGAGCTCGTCCTGCAGGAGTCGGAGATCGCAGAGGCCCGCTGGTACACCCGCGAGGAGCTGCTGGCTGCGGTCGCCGACGGTTCGCTCGCCGTGTCGCCCCGGGTGTCGATCGCCCGACGCCTGGTCGAGCACTGGCTCGGGCACGAGATCGCCGACGTGCCCTGAGGGCGCGTCGGCGACGGGTCGAGCGGCGGTGGGAGGGCGCCGGCCGCCGTGGTCAGGCGGCGAGTCGCTTCTTGACCTCGTTGATCGAGGGGTTCGTGGCGGCGGTGCCGTCCGGGAAGAGCAGCGTCGGGACGGTCTGGTTGCCGTTGTTGACGTCCATGACGAACTTCACTGCCTCGGGCACGTCCTCTATGTTCACCTCGGTGAACGCGATGTTCTCGCGACCCATCTGTGCCTTGAGGCGGTTGCAGTAGCCGCACCAGGACGTGGTGAACATGGTCACGGAGCCGGGGGCGGGTGCCTTGAGGGTCGACATGGAGGAAATGCTCGCTCTCTCGATCGGGGAGTGGTCGCAGGTGGTAACCACGCCGGCGCCCACGATCTTCCCCCTGCGCGTTTCCGACGTCTGTGGGCATGATGGCCCATGACCTCGACAGCCCTCGACCCCTCGCTCCTGGCGCTCGCCGCCGACCACCACCTCGGCGGCCTGGCCGCCCTCAAGCGCGACGGCCGCCCGCAGCTGTCGATGGTCAACTACGCGTTCGACCCGCAGGGCGATGGCGGCCCCACCGCCAGGGTCTCCGTCGTCGACGGCCGGGCCAAGGTCGCGAACCTTCGCAGGGACCCGCGGGCCTCGCTCCTGGTCACCTCCCCGGACGGCTGGTCCTATGCCGTCCTGGAGGGTGATGCGGAGCTGTCACCGGTGGCGCACGCCGAGGACGACGCCACCGTGGACGAGCTCGTGGAGCTGTTCAGGACCATCCGCGGCGAGGACCACTCGAACTGGGACGAGTACCGCGCGGCCATGGTGGCCGACGGGCGGCTGGTCCTTCGGATCCGGGTGACGCGGGTCTACGGCCTCTCCCAGTGACCCGACCGGGGGTGGAGCCCGCCAGCGGCTCACCTCAGCACCGGGGCGTCACCGGCGTCTGACAGGATCGCGGGCGATGCCCAACCTGCCCCCACCCCTGTCACCGTCCGGTGCCCTCGCCCCGTCCCCGGACGACGTGCTCGCCGCGCTCGACCCGGAGCAGCGCGAGGTGGCTGCGCACCCGCTCGGGCCGATGTGCGTGCTCGCCGGCGCCGGCACCGGCAAGACCCGGGCGATCACCCACCGCATCGCCTACGGGGTCCACTCCGGCGCCTACCAGCCCCAACGGGTGCTGGCGGTGACCTTCACCGCGCGGGCCGCCGGCGAGATGCGGACCCGGCTGCGGGACCTCGGCGTCGGTGGGGTGCAGGCCCGCACCTTCCATGCGGCGGCCCTGCGCCAGCTCCACTACTTCTGGCCGCAGGCGATCGGTGGCGCCGCTCCCGAGGTGATGGCCCAGAAGGCTGCCGCGGTCGCCCAGGCTGCGGCCTCCCTGCGGCTCGACCTCGCCCGCGACCGCACTGCCATCCGTGACCTGGCGGCCGAGGTCGAGTGGGCCAAGGTCTCGATGCTCACCCCTGAGACGTATGCCGCGGGGGCACGCGCCGCGCGGCGTGAACCGCCCGGCCTGGACCCCACCGCGATGGCCCGCGTGCTCGAGGCCTACGAGCAGGTGAAGACCCAGCGCGGTGTCATCGACTTCGAGGACGTCCTGCTGCTCACGGTCGGGATCCTCGCTGAGCGTGACGACATCGCCCGGGCCGTGCGCTCGCAGTACCGCCACTTCGTCGTCGACGAGTACCAGGACGTCAACAGGCTCCAGCAGCGCCTCCTCGAGCTCTGGGTGGGGGAGCGTGACGACCTGTGCGTGGTCGGCGACCCGGCCCAGACGATCTACTCGTTCACCGGAGCCAGTCCGCGCCACCTGTTGGAGTTCCCCACGGCCCGTCCGACGGCCAAGGTCGTCCGGCTCGTCCGCAACTACCGCTCCACACCGCAGATCGTCGGGCTCGCCAACCTCATCGTGCGTGGTCCATCGGGGGGCATGCGCAGCAACGCGGTGCAGCTCCAGGCGCAGGGCACCGACGGCCCCAACCCCTCGCTCACCTCCCACCCCGACGACCCGGCCGAAGCGGCTGCCATCGCCTCCGAGATCGCCGAGCGGGTGGCCAAGGGCGTCTCGCCCGGCCAGATGGCGGTGCTCTTTCGCACCAACGGCCAGTCCGAGGCGTTCGAGTCGGCACTGACCGAGCGCGAGGTCCCCTACCTCGTGCGTGGCGGCGAGCGGTTCTTCGCCCGCAAGGAGGTGCGTGACGCGATCCTGCTGCTGCGAGGTGCCGCACGCTCCGACGACGGCTCGATCGCCCTGCCCGAGCTCGTGCGCGACGTCCTGGTCGGCGCCGCCTGGACCCGCGAGCCGCCCCACGCCGGCGGCGCCGCCCGCGCGCGCTGGGAGAGCCTGGCCGCGCTGGCAGCCCTCTCGGACGACCTCGTGGCCGCGGGCCCCGAGGCACGCCTGCCCGACTTCATCCGCGAGCTGGACGAGCGGGCCGCCGCCCAGCACGCACCCGCCGTGCGGGGTGTCACCCTCGCCTCGCTGCACGCGGCCAAGGGGCTGGAGTGGGACGTGGTGTTCCTCGCCGGGGTCTCCGACGGCTACCTGCCGATCACCATGGCTGACACCCCCGAGGCCATCGAGGAGGAGCGCCGCCTCGCCTACGTGGGGGTCACCCGGGCCCGAAAGGAGCTCCGCCTCTCGTGGTCCGGCGCGCGCACGCCCGGCGCCCGGGCGAGCCGCCGCCCCTCGAGGTTCCTCGACGGCGCGGCCAGCATCCTCGGCGAAGGGGCCCGGTCCCAGCCGAAGAACGCCTCCAGTGGTCGCCGCTCGGGCGGCAAGGCCGGGAAGCCGGTGCTGCCCGCGCACTGCCGTTCGTGCGGCACCGAGCTGACGAGCGCGGCCCAGCGCAAGACCGGTCGGTGCAACGACTGCCCGCCCACCTACTCCGAGGCGACGTTCGAGCGCCTGCGCGCGTGGCGCCTGGCGGTTGCGCGTGAGAGCAGCGTGCCCGCGTACGTCGTGTTCACCGACGCCACGCTCACGGCGATCGCGGAGCGCGAACCCACCTCCGAAGGCCAGCTGGCCCAGATCTCGGGGGTCGGCGCCCGCAAGCTGGGGCTCTACGGCGAGCAGGTCCTCGCCGTCCTTGGGGGCGCCACCGCTGACGAGGTCCTCGAAAGTCGTTCCGCTGCAACAGATTCCGACGACTAGTCCTATTTGTTGACAATCTGCCCACGAAATCTCGTTAAATCCGTTGCTGCGGCCACGACGGCTGCCCTACCCTTGACGAGCACGCCCGGGCGGTACCTCGACCCGGACCCCGCGACACCACGAAGGAGGTTGGCCCCATGGAGAACATCACGATGACGACCGACGCGACGCACCTGTCCCGCGTCCGTCCCGTGTGCCCCGAGGCCGGCCGTGACCTCCTCGTCGGCAGCCGTGGATGGGTTTCGCAGCTCACGGGGATCACCGTGTCCGCACCCGTCGCCTTCCGCGCGAACTGCGATGTCCAGGCCCCGGTGGGCCACATCGGCGGCTTCGACGCCACCCCCAGCACCAAGGATCGTGCGTTCCGTCCCTTCGGAGAGCCACCTGACTAGGCCACCCAGCCAGCAGGCCCCTCCAAGGCCGCGGAACCCGATAACCGGGATCCGCGGCCTTTTTGTCTGTCCCGACGGATCTCCTCCGCTCCACGCCTGCAGGGAGAAGCAGCACCACATGGCCCATTCCGGAAGCACCGAAGAGAACAGGTCGACCCCCGACCGGGGACCCACCGGCCAGAACGCGGCACGAGCCAGCGCCACCACCGTGGCGCGACGACGAGAGGGAGGTGACACCCGATGCAGCTGAGCGCACTGCACGACCTGAACGAGCAGGCCGCGACCGTAGGCGAAGGCATCCCGTGTCAAGAGAACGACGCCGAGATGTGGTTCGCCGAGAGCCCGGGCGACGTCGAGTTCGCGAAGGCGCTTTGCCACACGTGCCCGGCCCGACTGGCCTGCCTGGCGGGGGCCATCGACCGTGCCGAGCCGTGGGGCGTCTGGGGCGGTGAGCTCCTCGTCCAAGGAGCCATCGTCGCCCGCAAGCGCCCCCGCGGCCGTCCGCGGAAGAACCCGGTGGCCGCGTGAGCCGCCCCGTCCTACCCCAGCACCCAGACTCAAGGAGCTTCACCATGTTCCAGGCCTTGTACGCCGACCTGGCGCGCGCTCATCGACGGCGCCGTCAACGGGAGTACCAGCGCCGGCTCGAGGCGCAGGCGCAGCACGACCTGCTGCTCGCCCTGCCTCGCATGCTGGCCCGGTGACCCGGCCCGCGAGCCCGCCGGGACCCCCGCTCTGGGGCGGTCCCGGCGGGCTCTTCCATGTCCGGACATCGTGGTTAGGCTGGTCGCCATGGTGACGCAGATCCGGATCGCCCAGGACGAGGCAGCCGACGAGGTGCTGAGCAAGGACCCCTTCGCCCTGCTCGTGGGGATGCTGCTGGACCAGCAGTACCCCATGGAACACGCCTTCCGCGGGCCTTGGAAGATCCTCGAGCGCTTCGGGACCCTGGCTCCGGAAGCCGTCGCCGCGGCCGAGCCCGACGCCTTCGCCGACCTGTGCTCGACCCCGCCGGCGGTCCACCGCTACGGCCGCTCCATGGCGGGCCGGGTCCAGCAGCTCGCGGTGGTGGTGCGTGACGAGTACGACGGGCGCGCCGAGTCGATCTGGCAGGACGCGACCGACGCCACCGACCTGCTCCGGCGGTTGCGGGCGCTGCCCGGGTTCGGCGACCAGAAGGCGCGGATCTTCGCCGCACTGGTCGGCAAGCAGCTCGACGTCCGCCCTCCCGGATGGCTGGAGGCCGTCGGGCCGTACGCCGAGGACGGCAGCTACCGCTCGGTCGCCGACGTCGTCGACGCGCAGTCCTTGGCCAAGGTGCGCGAGTTCAAGCAGGCCGCCAAGGCCGAAGCCAAGGCCAAGGCCAAGGCCAAGAACACGACCACCACCAAGAACACGACCAAGAGCACGACCGAGGCCGATGCCAAGGCCAAGAGCACGAAGGTGTGACCATGGCCGACGACGGGCGGGGCGACCGGCTGGCAGCCACGACACCAGCGCCGGTCTGCGCCACCTGTGGGACGACGGCACCCGATCCGGCAGTCGCCACGATCACCTGGGTCCGCGCCACCGAGAACGGACGCGACGCCTGGACGTGCGACCGCTGCAGCCGCGAGCACCTGCGCAGCATCGAGGCGAAGCTCGACACCGCCTGGTGGTGACGACCGCCCCGGCCGAGGTCAGTCGAGGGGCGGTGGGAGGGTGTGCAGCTTGAGTCCGGGCATGTGCTCGATGACGATGGCGCGAGCCGAGATGGTGCCGTTCAGCTGGCACAGCACGCCGATCCCGCCGAGCCAGACCCGGTGGATCAGCAGGTACGACGGCGGGAGGTTGAGCTTCATCCCGACGAGGAACTCGGGTCGGCGCACGTCGTTGACGTGCGCCGCCACGCTGCGCAGCCATTCGCGGCTGAAGGTGAACTCCTCGTGCTGCAGCGGGTCGATGAACGGCTGGAGGTAGTCGAGCAGGGCCCGGGCGTCCAGCGACATCGTCGGTTTGATGAAGCCCTCGGACCGCAGGCCCACCTCGAGCCCGCGGGCATCTCCGCACAGTGCGGCCGCCGCCAGCGAACCCATCGCCGGGGGAAGCCCCTTGGGTAGGCGGTTGACCGCCCCGTAGTCGATGACCCCGAGCCGG
The DNA here is from genome assembly GCA_039916625.1 of Pedococcus sp. GTDB lineage: Bacteria > Actinomycetota > Actinomycetes > Actinomycetales > Dermatophilaceae > Pedococcus. The sequence goes on along the minus strand of JBDSKZ010000156.1, from coordinate 12,220 downwards.
CCGTCGTCGAGCAGGCGGAAGTTGCCGGGATGGGGGTCGGCGTGGAGCAGGCCGGCGCGGGCCGGGCCGACGAGGAGGAACTCCATGTAGCGCTCGGCAGCGGCGTTGCGCTGGGCCGGGGTGCCCTTGGCGACGATGGTGGACAGGGGGATGCCGTCCATCCACTCCGAGACGATGACGTGCTCGCTGTTGACGAGCACGTCGGGCACGGCGAACCGCGCGTCGTCGCGGAACACCTTGGCGAACCTCCGCTGGCTGGTGGCCTCGAGGTTGTAGTCGAGCTCCTCGGACATCCGTGACTTCAGCTCGTCGGTGATCGGCTTGATGTCCATGCCGGGGATCCAGCCACCGGCGAAGCGTGCCACACGAGCCAGCTGGTTGAGGTCGGAAAGCAGTGCCTTGCCCGCACCGGGGTACTGGATCTTCACGGCAACCTCGCGGCCGTCGCGCCATACGGCCTTGTGCACCTGCCCGATCGAGGCGGCAGCTGCCGGGGTGTCGTCGAAGGACTCGAACTTCGCCGTCCGCCAGCGCGGCCCCAGCTCTGCTGCGAGGACTGCGTGCACCGTGGCCGCGGGGAGCGGGGGCGCAGCTTCCTGGAGCTTGGTGAGGGTGGCGCGGTAGGGGGCGGCCATCTCCTCGGGCAGTGCGGCCTCCATGACGGACATGGCCTGGCCGAACTTCATCGCTCCGCCCTTGAGCTCGCCGAGCACCTTGAACAGCTGCTCCGCGGTCCGGGCCTGCAGCTCCGCGGCGACGAGCTCGGCGGACTTGCCCCCGACGCGCTTGCCGAGCCCGACCGCCGTCCGGCCTGCGAAGCCGAGGGGCAGGCTGGCCAGACGGGCCGTGCGGCTGACAGCACGACGTGGGAGCTCGTTCATCCAGCCATTCTCACCTGTCGAGGGGAGCTCGCGTCGGCGGGTGGGTCAGAGGCCCCCCGAACGGCGCACGAACACCGGGGGTGGACGGCCCATTCGCGCTGCCGTACGCGCGGCCACGGGAGCCCGACCTCCAGCGACCGGCCCGGCGGCAGCGGCTGCCCGTCGACGACCCCGAGCACCACCATCGCCGCCATGGCGCCGGCGACCGCGACCAGCGTCGTCTCGCCGCCGACGTCGTGCCCTGCCCCCACCGAGGGCCGGGTGAGCTGGCCGAGCAGGGCGGGCCAGGCAGGGTCGAGGTCGGCCCGGGTCAGGTCCAGGCAGCGCAGGCACGGGCCGCCCGCCACCACGAGTGGCCCGACCACTGCTTCGACGTCGTGCATGAGGACGGGCAGGACGGGTATCGCGCGGCGCCGCCACGAGTGGGCCGCCGCCGGGTCGAGGGCGCCCACCGCGGGAAGGACGACCACTGCCGGTGCGGGGGTCGGGGGGAGCTCGCGGGTGGCGATGTGCTCCCAGTCGTCGGCCGAACGCGGGCCGTGCGACACCTGCCCGATCCCGGAGCGTCGCAGCGCGGTCGTGAGCGCGGCCGGCAGGTCCCCTCGTCCGGCGACGAGGACGAGGGCGGCGCGCCGAGCTGCCAGGGCGGCATACCCGGCCGAGGGTGGTGAGCTGGTGCGCAGGAGGGCGTCTGCGTCGTGGGCGAGCACCGCCCGCACGTTGGGTGGCACGAGCGAGGACGGTGCGGCCACGACGACGAGTCCGCAGGTCAGCAGCTCCTCGAGCAGAGCAGCGCCGGCACCGGTGGTCAACGCCTCGGAGGGCTCGCGGGTGCCGTCGAGGTCCTCGAGGGCCGCGATCTCACGCTCGCTCAGCCCGCCGACGACCATCGCGTGCTCGGCAGCGGTGCCGAACTGCACCTGACCGGCTCCGCGCCTCAGCGCCGGCCACAGGGTGCGCAGGAGCGGTCGGCGGGTCACCTGCCACAGGTTGGCACAGTGGCGGCGCGGGTCCGCGAGTCATCCACAGGCCCCGGACACGCCGCGAGGGGCGGACCCGACCGTGTGGTCGAGCCGCCCCTCGCGATGGGTCGGCCTGGGTCAGGCCTTGCCGAGAATGCGGTTGAGGTTGGTCCCGCAGACGGGGCAGACGCCCTTGGCCATGCGGCGGCCGTTCGTCTCCACGACGCGGCCCTCGGCCTCGCGCTTCTCCTTGCACTTCACGCAGTAGAACTCGCCCTTGTAGGTCTCTTCAGCCATCGCCACGTCTCCTTGTCGATCTCGGCGCACGCTGCGCCGTCGGACTTCGGCCACCGTAGACCATGCTGAGCACAAAATCGCGCAAGGGGGCGTGTCCCTCGTGCTCAGCGCCACCCCTAGGCTTCGCGCCATGACGGGTCGACAGTGGTGGGACGAGACGTTCGAGGACCTGCGGGTGACACGCCGGGAGAGCTCCGGCCGGCGGGTCGCGGTGGTGACCCTCGACCTGCCGGAGCGGCGCAACTCGATGAGCGCGGCCATGACCGCGTCGTGGGTCCACCTGATGGGTCGGCTGCGCCTCGACGCCGAGCTCGCGGCCGTAGTCGTGACCGGTGCCCCGCCCGCCTTCAGCGCCGGCGGCGACCTGTCCTGGATCGTCTCCGAACCCGATGCAGCGGTGTCCGACCTGCGCGAGCGGATGCTCACCTTCTACCGCTCCTGGCTGTCGATCCGTGATCTCGAGGTGCCGACCATCGCTGCCGTCAACGGGTCCGCGATCGGGGCTGGGTTCGCGATCGCCCTGGCGTGCGACCTGCGGTATGCCGCCGCTGACGCCAGGCTCGGCGTGCCGTTCACCGCCCTGGGACTGCACCCGGGTATGGCGACCACGTGGTCGCTGCCTGATGTCGCCGGTCAGGCTGTCGCTCGAGACCTGCTGCTCACGGGTCGGATCATCAATGGTGACGAGGCTTTTGGCCTCGGCCTCGTCTCGCGGGCAGTTCCTGCCGACGAGGTGCTCCGCGAGGCCCTCGCTGCCGCGGACCGGATCGCCGCAGCGGCTCCGGTGGCGACGCGGCTGACGCTGCAGGCCCTGCGGGGAGGCGGGCACGCCGACCTCGAGACGGCGTTGCAGTGGGAGGCCCTCGCACAGGCCACCACCTTGGCGACCCAGGACGTCCACGAGGGGATCGCTGCGGCTGCTGCCCGTCGGACGCCGCAGTTCCGCGGTCAGTAGGCCCACTCACGCCCAGCCGCGCCATACCCACCGGCGCGAGATACCCACCGGCCTCGCCATACCTCGCGGCCGCGCCATACCTCGAGTCTTTGAGCGGGAGACCCGGTCCTGGCCGGGTCAACCCTTCAAAGACTCCGGAGGGGGAGGGCTGAGGCGCCGATCTGCTCGGGTGTCGCGGCGCAGATCTCCGGCGTTGTCAGATCCGTCACCTATCGTGAGGAGCATGGGGAGCACTGACATCGAGGTCAGGCGCAGTCGGCGCCGGCGTCGCACCGTGAGCGCGTACCGCGAGAACGGGCGCACCATCGTGCTCATCCCTGCCCGGTTCACCCGCGCCGAGGAGCAGCAGTGGGTCGCCACCATGGTCGACAAGCTCGACAAGGGCGACCAACGCCGACGGCCCAGTGACAGTCAGCTGCAGACGCGCGCCGCCGAGCTGTCCCAGCGCCACCTCGGTGGGCTCGCCAAGCCGACGAGCATCCGCTGGGTGACCAACCAGAACACCCGCTGGGGCTCGTGCACCCCGGCCGACGGCACCATCCGGATCTCCGCGCGGGTGAAGGGGATGCCGTCCTACGTCCTCGACTACGTCATCCTCCACGAGCTCGCGCACCTGCTGGCTCCCGGCCACGGGTCGGACTTCTGGCGGCTGCTGAAGTCCTACCCGCGCACCGAGCGTGCCCGGGGCTATCTCGAAGGGGTGGCTGCCACCTCCGGGCTCGACCTCAGCGAGGACGAGGTCGGCGAGGTCGGCGAGGTCGGCGGGGTCGGCCAGGTCGCTGCTCAGCAGGCCGCCCTGGCCATCGAGACCACCGACTGACGAGCTCGCGTCGCGACGGTCAGCCCAGCAGCCGTTGCGCGGCTCTGACCAGCGGGCCGAGCTCCGCCTCGGTCTCGGGGGGCATGCCGTCGGTGGGCCACCACGCGACGTCCAAGGACTCGTCACTGACCGCAAAGGCAGCGTCGTCGTCCACGACTCCCGCGAACCGGATGTCGAGGTGTTCGCTGCAGCGGCCGAACGCCGGGGCGAGCAGCTCGTGCCGGTGCAGCTCCACGATGCGAGGGTCCAGCTCGAGGGTGGGCAGCCCGCTCTCCTCGCGTGCCTCACGCATGGCAGCGGCGAGGACCGTGTCGTCCTCGGGCTCGAAGTGCCCGCCGAACTGCAGCCACATCCGAGCCTTTGCGTGCAGGGTCAGCAGCACCCTGTCGAGCGAGGAGTTGAGCACGATGGCTCCGGTGGTCAGGTGCCGGGGCGGACCCTGCTTCCACAACGCACCCGGGTGGGTCAGGCAGTGCGCGAGGAGCTCGACACGCCACCGCTCCTGTTGGCGGTCCGGCGCCTGCCACGACTCCAGGCGGGTGATGGCGTCGTCGCGCAACGACAGGTAGGCAGCGGGCACTTCGGTGACTGCGTCGGCGGGGTCGGCGCTCACTGCCCGCTCTCGTCGCGGTGCTCGGGACCCCGCCCGCCTTCGCGCAGCAGCTGGTCGAGGGCCGCGTCCATCTCGGAGTCGCTGGACGTGCCCACCCGGTCGACGTAGCCCAGGGGGGTCGTCGAGGTCGGCAGCCGTCGGCGCGACGTCAGGGTGGCCCCAGGCGTCGTCGCGCCCCTGCTGGCCGTGGCGGTCCTCCAGCGCGGCCCACAGGTTGGCCGCGTCGCGCAGGCGTCGCGGCCGCAGCTCCAGGCCGACGAGCCCGGAGAATGCCTTCTCGGCGGGCCCACCGATGGCGCGACGGCGGCGTACGGCCTCGCCCAGGGCTGCCGCCTGGGGGAGGTGGTCGCGCGTGGCACGGTCAGCCACGACGTCGACCCAGCCCTCGACGAGGGCGAGGTAGGTCTCGAGGCGACCGAGCGCAGCGCGCTGGCTGGCGCTCGGCTCGGGGCGGAAGAGCTGGTCCTGCAGCGCCGACTGCAACGCGGTCGGGTCGCTGGTGTCGACCGACGTCAGGGCCGACTCGATGCGGTCGGTGTCGATGCTGATGTCGCGGGCGTAGTCGCGGACCGCGGCGAGCAGCTGCGGACCGATCCACGGCACCTCGGAGAACAGCCGGACGCGGGCCGCCTCGCGGACGGCCAGGTACAGGCGCACCTGGTCGAGGTCGACGCCGAGGCCCTCGGCGAAGGCCTCGACGTTCGCCGGGAGCAGGACGACCGAGCGGTCGGCCACGAGGGGCAGACCCACCTCGGTGCCGCTGACGGTCTCGGTCGCGAGGGCTCCGAGCGCCTGCCCCACCTGCAGCCCGAACATCGACCCGCTCATCTTGGCCATCATCGGCTCCATCTGGCCGATCAGGGCTGACGGGTCCATGCCGTCCGGCAGGAGCCCCTCAGGGAGCGCCCCGTCGCCGAGCTCGTTCATCTGGGTGCGCATGGCGTCCCCGACGGCCCGGCCCACGCCTTCGGCGACCGGCTCGACCAGGGTGCGCCAGGTCGGCATGGTCGCCTCGACCCACTCGGCGCGGCTCCACGCGTGCGTGGTGACGCCGGGCGCCTCGAAGGCTGTGACCTCGTCCAGCCACAGCCCGGCCACCTGGGCGGCCTGGGCCACCTGACGGGCGGTGGCCTCGCTGACGCTGGCGTCTCCGGCGGCCGTGACCGTCTTGCGCGCGGTGTCGGTGGCGAGCGCGACGTTGAAGGGCCCCTCGTCGGTGCTGGCGAACATGGCCTGAACCTGGTCCATCATCATCGCCAGCATCGCAGGGTCGACCTGGTCGATGCCCATGTCCTTGAGCGTGCGAGCCATCTCAGGGTCGATCTGGCCGCCGGTGATCTTGGCGATCATCTGCTCGAGCTCGGGCGGGAGGCCCGACTCCGTGGGTTCGTCACCGGACCCGTCGCGGGGTTCGTCGGGGGTCTGGGGATGGTCGGGCACAACGGCTCCTCGGCAGTCCTGAGAGGATGGGCTTTCCCTAGACAACCACGCGGAGGCCATGGTGAGTTCCCCTGAGCGTGCCGGAAGGGGCAGCGTTCGCTCGCGGCGTAGCGCCATCGACGTGGCGGTCGTGGGCACTGCCGATGCCGCCAGCCAGGCGGTGCTGCGGGCGCTGCTCACCGCCGCTGCACGCGGACACGCGGCGCCGGGCGAGCCGGGCGCCGAGTCCCGCATCGGCACCGTCGTCGCGGTCGACACCGAGCCCCCGACCGTCGGCGGGGTGGAGTTCCGGCTCACGGACCCAGCCGACCCGGCCCTCGTGCAGGCGCTCGCGGGGGTGCACGCGGCTGCATACGTCGCAGCGAGCACCAACCTCGTGCAGGACCTGGCCCTGGGCACCCGGCCCCGCCGCGAGCGGAACCTGCGGCGCGCCCAGACCGTGGTCACCGCCGCAGCCGCCGCCGGCGTGCGCCACCTCGTCCTGGTCACCGGTGCCCAGGTGTATGGCGCACTCCCGGACAACCCCGTGCCCCTGGACGATGACGCGCCGCTGCGTGCGCCGGCGGACGAGGGCCAGGTGGGTGACCTGATGGACGTCGAGCAGCTCGTGGCCGTTGCGCGCGACGTCCACCCCGGGCTGCGGCTGACCGTCGTGCGACCTGCGGCCCTGGTCGGCGAGGGGGTCGACACGGTGACCACCAGGCACTTCGAGGCGCCGCGGCTGCTGACGGTGCGCGGTGGCGAACCGGCCTGGCAGTTCTGCCACGTCGACGACCTCGGGTCGGCCGTGGCGGTCGTCCTCGCCCGTGGCGTCGAGGGCGCGGTGTCGGTCGGTGCCCCGGGCCATCTGACCCAGTCGGACCTCGAACGACTCACCGGGATGCGTCAGGTCGAGCTGAGTTTGGGAGCGGCGATGGGAACTGCGGACCGGCTCCACCGCGTTGGTGTCTTGCCGGCACCTGCCAGCGACCTGGCCTTCGTTGCTTTCCCGTGGGCGGTGTCCTGCGACACCCTGGTGGGTCGCGGATGGGTGCCGGTCCATGACAATGAGACGTGCCTCGGTGTCCTCCTGGACGCCATCCGGGGCTCACACGCGGTCGCGGCGAGACGCCTGGACCGCAAGGACGCCGCCCTCGGGGCGGCCAGTGCCGCAGTCGCCCTCGTGGGGACCGCGGCAATCATGCGGCGACGCCGCAGGAAGGGTGCACGAGGATGACCGAGCCGACCACCGGGCCGACCACCGGGCCGACCACCGGGTCGACCACGGGGGCGACCCCTCAGACGGAGCCGACCGGGCCGACCCCGTCGGACCCGTCGACGGCCGAGCCTTCGACCCGTGCCGAGGTCGTCCTGTGCGACGTCCGCGACGAGTCGCTCAGCGTGGACGAGGTGCTCGGGCTGGTCCGCCACCCCCGCTGCGGAGGGATCGCGTTGTTCGTCGGGGTCGTCCGCGACCACGACCACGGCGCACCGGTCACGGCCCTGGACTACTCCGCGCACCCGACCGTCGTCGACGCCCTCGCCAAGGTCTGTCAGGAGGTCGCCGACCGTCATCCGGTTGCCCGACTCGGTGCCGTGCACCGCGTCGGCCACCTCGAGATCGGCGACATGGCCGTGGTGGCTGCCGTCTCCGCACCCCACCGTGGTCAGGCCTTCGAGGCCTGCCGCGACCTCATCGACACCCTGAAGTCGACCGTGCCGATCTGGAAGCACCAGCAGTTCACCGACGGGTCCGACGAGTGGGTGGGCCTTCCGTGAGCTCGGCCGGTATGACGCCGTCCCCGATCAACGAGCCCGGCCATCGTGGCGGTCCCGGCCAGTCCGACCCCTACCGGCTCGGCCGGCGCTCGTCAGCAAGCCTCGTCGCACTCTTCCTCGCGATCGCCCTCGGCGCCCTCTCGACGCTGGTCGGCCTGCCCTACGTCGTGATGAAGCCAGGGCCGATCACCAACACCCTGGGCCAGCTCTCGGGCAAGGACCTCATCACCGTCTCAGGGGCGCCGACCTACCCCACCGAGGGGGCGCTGGACTTCACGACGGTGCGGGTATCGGGCGGTCCCGGCTTCCGGGTCACTGTCTGGGACGTGCTCAAGGGCGCCCTCGACCCCAGCGAGGAGGTCGTCGACGAGGGGCTCTACTTCCCCAAGGGGGTCACCGACAAGCAGGTGGAGCAGGAGAGCACCGCGGAGATGATCGACTCCCAGCAGGAGGCGATCGCGGTGGCGATCAAGGCCACCGGCCAGAAGGTCACCACCCACACGGTCATCGGCCAGGTGGCCAAGGACGCGCCGTCCGCAGCGCTGCTCAAGGCCGGTGACGAGGTCCTTGCCGTCGACGGCAAGACCGTCGACGGCCCCGACTCGATCCGCAAGGCGATCAGCACCCACAAGGCGGGGGAGACCGTCGACCTGACCCTGAAGCGAGATGGCGGCTCCGTCGACGTGGCTGCCAGGACGCGCGACTCGGACGGTCGCGTGACGGTCGGCGTCTTCCTGGGGACGAAGTTCGAGTTCCCGTTCGACGTGAAGATCGACGCGGGAAATGTCGGCGGCCCCTCTGCTGGAACGATGTTCGCGCTGGGGGTCTACGACCGGCTCACACCCGGTGCACTCACCGGCGGCAAGAACATCGCCGGCACGGGAACCATCGATGCGGCGGGGACGGTGGGACCGATCGGCGGCATCCGTCAGAAGCTCGTCGGGGCACGTGACGGCGGTGCGAAGTGGTTCCTCGCCCCGGCAGGCAACTGCGACGAGGTCGTCGACCATGTCCCGGACGGGTTGCAGGTCGTGCGGATCGGCACCTTCGACGAGGCCAGGAAGTCCGTCGAGGCGATCGCTGCCGACGAGGGCAGCAGCCTGCCGACCTGCTCCAAGTAGGTCCTCAGCCCTGGAGCGTGGCGCGCAGGGCGTGCACCAGGCCGGGGGCGATGTCCTCGCCGAGCGCGACCTGGTCGTCGCGGTCGTGGGCGCGCTGGCGCAGCAGGCAGCGGCTCTGGCCGTCGCGGGTCACTGCGACGAGCAGGCGGACGTCCTGGCGCTGGGGGTGGGCCGCCAGCGCGTCGACAGCCGACTCGACATGGACGGGGAGGTCGCGCTCGGCCTCTGGGGGCACCACGATCCGTTCGACGGCGAGCGCGGCACCGACAACGCTGTCGGGCCAGGCGATCCCGCCGAGCAGCGACTCGAGGTTCGACGTGTTCGGCAGATCCTCCTGCTCGATGGCGCTCAGTGCTCCCTCGGCGAGGTCGGCACCCTTGAGCTGGACCTTGAGGTGCGGCTCGCGGGCGACGAGGTCCGAGGTCGCGACGAGGGCGAAGAGGCGCGGGTTCTGGTCCCAGCCCGAGGCTGCGACGTGGCGCTCGGTGTCGAGGGCGGCGATGGACAGCGGGTCGGCGACAGGTTGGGACGTCTGGCTCACGCGCCCATCGTGCCGCATCCGCATGACCGCGGGTGCACGCGGCATACACAGCAGATCGCCGGCTGACACAAAGGCGTGACCTAGGGGGGCGTGGGAACCACAGGTGCGCTCGGTAAGTTGGTCCCACTACCAGCAGGCCCCCATCGTGGGAGGCGGCGCGGCAGATCGGGCGTGGAGTGAGTTCTTCAGAGTGGTTCGGGCAGGACGGGCCTGGCGGCGAGGGCGGTCGGGGTGAGGGCGGCCGAGGCGAGGGCACGCCGCGTCCCGGCGGGGCAGGGGCCGGCGGGACAGGGGCCGGCGGGCGACGTCCCCCCACCCTGAACTTCCGGAGGCGCCCGGGTCCACTGGCGCCGACGATCTTCATCCTCGTCGCGCTCAGCTTCCTGGTCTCGATCGGTGCGTCGCTGTGGACCGAGGTGCTGTGGTTCGGCTCTGTCGGCTACACCAGCGTCTTCACCACGCAGCTGGTGACCAAGGTCGTGCTCTTCCTGGTGGGGTTCCTCATCACCAGTGCGCTGGTCGCCTCGAGCCTGCTCATCGCCTACCGGACGCGGCCTATCTATGCGCCGGTCACGGCTGCGCAGCAGAACCTCGACCAGTACCGCGAAGCCCTCGAGCCGCTGCGCAAGGTCGCGATCATCGCGGTCCCGGCGGTCCTGGGCCTGCTCGCCGGAACTGGTGCGGCGGGACAGTGGCAGACGTTCCTGCTGTGGCGCAACGGCGGATCGTTCGGCACCAAGGATCCGCAGTTCAACCTCGACCTGTCGTTCTTCGTCTTCACCCTGCCGTGGATCCGCTTCATCCTCGGATTCCTCACCATGGCCCTGGTCATGGCGCTGCTCGCCGCGGCCTTCACGCACTACGTCTACGGCGGCCTGCAGATCCAGACCCGCGCCGAGCGCACCACGAGGGCGACCCGGACCCACCTGGCGATCCTCGTCGCGGTCCTGGTCCTCGTCCGCGCGGCGACCTACTGGTTCGACCGGTACTCGCTGTCGGTCAAGGAGTCCTCGCTCCTGACGGGCATCCGCTACACCGACGCCAACGCGGTCCTGCCGGCCAAGGCCATCCTGGCCGTCGCCGCGATCATGGTCGCTGGCATCTTCGTGGCCTCGATCTGGACCCGCTCCTGGCGGCTGCCGGTCGTCGGCGTCGCCCTGCTGGTGATCACGTCGCTGGTCGTCGGCAACATCTACCCGGCGCTGGTGCAGCGCTTCCAGGTGAGGCCGTCGGAGAAGTCGCTGGAGCAGCCGTACATCGAACGCAACATCAAGGCGACCCGCGCCGCCTACGGCATCGCGTCGGTGCAGTCGACGCCCTACGCGGCCACGACCGAGGCCAGCCAGGGGCAGCTGCGCAACGACGCGGAGACGATCCCCGGCATCCGCCTCGTCGACCCGATCGTGGTGTCGCCGACGTTCAAGCAGCTGCAGTCGGTGAAGTCCTACTACGCCTTCCCTGACGCGCTCGACGTCGACCGGTACTCCATCGATGGCAAGGTCCGCGACACCGTGGTGGCCGTCCGCGAGCTCGACGTCAACGGCGTCCCGGCCAACCAACGCAACTGGCTCAACGACCACACCGTCTACACCCATGGTTTCGGTGTGGTGGCCGCCTACGGCAACCAGCGAACCACCGATGGCGAGCCGGTGTTCTACGAGCGGAACATCCCGCAGTCGGGCAAGCTCGGCGAGTACGAGCCGCGGGTCTACTTCGGTGAGAAGTCGCCGACGTACTCGATCGTCGGTGGCGCCGCGGGCACCTCTCCGCGCGAGTTCGACTACCCGGACAACAGCGCCGCGGGGCAGAAGAACACCACGTACACCGCCAAGGGTGGGGTGGCGCTCAGCTCGTTCCCGCGACAGGCCGCCTATGCCTTGAAGTACCGCGAGCTGAACCTCCTGCTGTCCGACGCGGTGACCAACAAGAGTCGCCTCCTGGATCACCGCGAGCCGCTGGACCGCGTCGAACGGGTGGCGCCGTGGCTGACCCCGGACGGGAACCCCTACCCCGCAGTGGTGGACGGCCGGATCCAGTGGATCATCGACGGCTACACCACCTCGGCCGACTACCCGTACTCGCGGCTCACCGAGGTCGGCAGTGCCACCTCCGACTCGGTGACCGCACGCTCGAGCGCCGTCCAGTCGATCGGCGCGGGCAAGGTCAACTACATCCGCAACTCGGTCAAGGCCACCGTCGACGCCTATGACGGCTCGATCAAGCTGTATGCCTGGGACGACAAGGACCCGGTGCTCAAGGCCTGGAGCAAGGCCTTCTCCAACACCGTCCTGCCGATGTCGCAGATCAGTGGCGACCTCATGACCCACCTGCGCTACCCCGAGGACCTGTTCAAGGTGCAGCGCCAGATGCTCACCCGCTACCACGTCACCGATGCGGCGTCCTTCTATGGCGGCCAGGACTTCTGGGAGGTCCCCGAGGACCCGGCCCAGGAGCAGCGCAACGTCGACCAGCCGCCGTACTACCTGACCCTGAAGCTGCCCGAGCAGCCGTCGGCGAAGTTCTCGCTCACGACGACGTTCAAACCGGTCGGTGACCGACAGGTGCTCTCAGGCTTCCTGGCCGTCGACGCCGACGCCGGCAGCACGACGGGCAAGCCCAGCTCGGACTACGGCACGCTTCGGCTGCTCGAGCTGCCCAAGGACAGCCAGGTGAAGGGGCCGGGGCAGGTCCAGAACGACATCGGCTCGTCCAACCAGACCTCGGCCGCGTTCAGCCTGACGTTGTCGCAGTTCCTCAACAACGCGCGCCAGCCCGGTTCCAGCGTCACCCTCGGCAACCTGCTGACCCTCCCCGTGGGTGGCGGGCTGCTCT
>JBDSKZ010000155.1:0-25778 GCA_039916625.1 Pedococcus sp. | reverse complement strand
CTTCTTCGCGGGCGCGACCTTGGCCGAAGCCTTGCCTGTCGCAGACTTCGTCGCGGCGTGTGCCTTGTGAACCATGGTGTGCCGGGCCCCTCGGTCGCAGTGCGCTCCGGGGAGCGCTGTCAGGTGCGGTGAGGATAAGCGCTGGAGGGCGTCGACTCAACGCCAAAACACCATGTGTCCACAACCAGTGTCGGCAGACGACGACAGGTGCCGACCGCGATGGCGGTCGGCACCTGTCGTCTGCACCGGGTCTGCTCGGTCCCGGCGAGTCCTGCTACTGCTGGCGCTCTTCCTGCTCGGCCTCGTCCTGCGGGCCCTCGCCCTGTTCCACATCATCCGCGATGTCGCTGCTGCCGTCATCCTCGACGACACCCTCGTCATCGTCCATGGTGTCGTCGTCGACCTCGCCCACGGGCGCGCTGTCGGGGCCGCCTTCCGGGGCCAGCCCGGTCTGGTCGAGGTCCGCGAGCTGCTCCTCGATGTAGCTCTTCAGGCGAGCACGATAGTCCCGCTCGAAGGTACGCAGCTCATCGATCTTGCTCTCGAGCAGACTGCGCTCGCGACCCAGCTCCTCGAGGATCTGCGCCTTCGTCTGCTGGGCCTCGTGCACCATCGCCGTGGAGCGCTCACGCGCCTCGGTGATGAGCTGCTCGTGACGCGAGGTGGCCTCGGAGATGAGGTCGTCGTGGCGGCCCTGCCCGGTGGACAGGAGCTCGTCGTGCTGGGACTGGCCCTGCGACACCAGCTCGTCGTGCTGCGCCCGACCGGTGGAGACGAGCTCCTCATGCTGCGTCTGACCGGTGGAGACGAGCTCGTCATGACGGGTCTGCGCCTCGGAGATCAGGCGGTCACGGGTCGACTCACCCTCGCCGACGTGCTCGTCGTGCAGGCGCTGGGCCATCTCGAGGAGAGCAGCCGCGCTGCCGCCGCCACCGGCAGCTGCTGCCGCGAGCGGCGCCGCCATGCCGCCGGCCGGTACCGCTGCGGAAGCAGGGGCCGTCGTGGTGGCCTGCTCCTCGGCTTGCCTGGCGCGGGCCTCGGCCTCCTCGGCGCGGGCCCGGGCCTCGTCGATCTGGCGCTGCGCCTCGGCGATGCGCTGCTCGGCCTCCTGGGCACGGGACTCGGCGTCACCGGCGTGGGTCTGCACCTGCTGCTGGGCGGCACCGATGCGGGCCTGGGCGGACTGCTCGGCCTCGGCGGCACGGGCAGCCGCGACCTTCTCGGCTTCCTCGGCCCTGGCGTTGGCCTCGGCGATGCGGGCCGCGGCGGACTCCTCGGCCTCCTGCACCTTGGCCTCGTGGGCAGCGATGCGCTCGGACGCCTCCTGCGCGGCCTTGCCGTCGGCCTCCTGGGCTGCCTTGCCCTCGGCGGCCTTCTGGGCCTCGGCGTTGTCGTCGGGCTTGGCCACGACAGGCAGGCCCTTGCTCTGGCGGCACTCGTTGAGCTGGTCGCGCAGCTCGTCGGAGTCCTTGACGACACGACGCATCTCGGTGACGACCTCGTCCAGGAAGTCGTCGACCTCACGTTCGTCGTAGCCGCGACGGAACTGGGTCGGAGTGAAGTTCTTGTTGAGGACGTCCTCAGGCGTGAGCGTCATGTAGTCACCTCGGTTTGACAGGCGTGAGCAGTGCAGGTCAGGCATCCCAGAGACGTGGGACGGTGGCCAGCCTAGAGGATCTGCACAGGCTCGCAGGAAGAGGTGTGGCCTACAGGATGTTGGTCGCGATGCTCACGGCGAAGAAGAGAATGAGGAAGGCGAGGTCGAGCCTGACGCTGCCCAGCTGCAGCGGCGGGACCACCCGGCGCAGCGCCTTGAGTGGCGGGTCCGTGATCGAGTAGACCACCTCGGCGATGACGAGCAGCACCCCGCGCGGACGCCAGTCACGGGCGAACACCTGCACCCAGTCCAGGACCAGGCGTCCGATGAGGACGACGAAGAAGACGAACAACACGAAGCGGACGAGGTCCGCGAAGATACTGGTCCCGAGAAGCATGGGATCACCCTGCCATGGCTGGCTGGGCAGGGGCTGAGCGGATCAGCTCTGGTTGAACAAGCCGCGCTGGGGCGGGGCTGGAGTGCCTTCCTCCGCGGAGACCTCGACGTGGGCCGGGGACAGCAGGAAGACCTTCGAGGTGACCCGCTCGATCTGGCCGTGCAGGCCGAAGACCAGGCCGGCGGCGAAGTCGACGAGACGCTTGGCGTCGGAGTCGTCCATGTCCGAGAGGTTCATGATGACGGGGGTCCCGTCGCGGAAGCTCTCGCCGATGTTCTTGGCCTCGTTGTAGGTGCGCGGGTGGATCGTGGTGATGCGGTTGAGCGCACCGACCTCGACGTCGCGGACCACGCGTGCAACCGGCGTGCGCTGAGGCAGTGGCGTGACGGCGGCCGACCGCTCTGGCTGCTGCACCTCGGCGCGGGCAGGCTGCTCCTGGTCGTCGTACTCGTCGTACCCGTCGTAGCGCTCGTCGTCCTCGGCAAGCCCGAGGTACACCATCGTCTTGCGCAGCGCCCCAGCCATTGAGAGCTCCTTCGGTGGATAGGAAAAGCAGCGTGGTCCAGAAAAGTTGTTCGGCCGCCCGAGGCGGTGCCCCGTTCGTGCTCGCCACTGAAGTTACCGGTGCGACTGCCGAGTTCCGAGGATTGCGCTCCCGACACGCAGGTGTGTCGCGCCGTGGGCGACCGCTGCCTCGAGGTCACCACTCATGCCGGCAGAGATCCAGTCGGCCTCCTCGTGGTCCTCCCGTATGGCACGGGCCACCTCGTGCAGCAGGGCGAAGGGGGGTCCGGGGTCGGCCCCGAGAGGCGCCACGGCCATCACCCCGCGCAAGCGCAGGTGCTGCGTCGCGGCGACGAGGTCGGCGAGCTCCCGGGCACCCTCCGGCTGGACTCCCCCGCGCCCGGTCGCGTCGTCGAGGTTCACCTGGACCAGGACGTCGATGACCTTGCCGGCGGACTGCGCCGCCCGGTCCAGGGCAACCACGAGCTTGGGGCGGTCGACCGACTCGACGACGTCGGCATACCCCACCACCGAACCGGCCTTCTTCGACTGCACCTGGCCGATGAAGTGGACCTCGAGCTCGGCTCGCGTGGTGACGTCGGCGAGCTTGGCCGACACCTCCTGGTCACGGTTCTCCCCGATCGCCACGATGCCGAGCCCGGCGAGCAGGTCGATGTCGGTCGCGGGGAAGAACTTCGTGACTGCGACGAGGGTGATCGTCTCCGGCTCCCGGCCGGCGGTCTCGCAGGCCTTGGCGATCCGGGTCCGGACCGCCTCGAGGTTGGCGGCGAGCTCGGCCCGGCGCTGCCCACTCATGATGCGTCCAGGACGACGATGCCGGCGAACCGACCGGTGCGACCGTCCCGCCGGTAGGAGTACAACGACTCGCTCTCACGGGCGCATCCCGGAAGCCACTGCACTGCAACGCGTCTCGTGTGCAGCTGCGCGACGACTCCTGAGGCCACGTCGATGGCAGGCGTGCCCACCCACGACACCGCGGCCGACTCGGGGGCCACGCCCGAGGCGTCGTCACGCATCCGGGCCGGCACCTCGTAGCAGCGACCGCAGACCGACGGCCCCACCACCGCACCGATCTCCTTCGCCCCGAGGTCGCGCATCCGGTCGACCGCGACGTCGATGATGCGCGACGTCATCCCGGGGCGGCCGGCGTGCACGGCACCGACCACGCCTGCAGCCGGGTCGGCGAGCAGCACCGGGGTGCAGTCGGCGACGAGGGCGGCCAGCGCCAGGCCCGGCGTCGTGGTGACGACCCCATCCGCGGGCGGGGGGCCGGACTCCCCCCACGGGCCGTCGACGACAAGGACCTCGCTGCCGTGGCACTGCTGCAGGAACAGCAGCCGGTCACGCTGGACCTCGAGGGCCGCGGCGACGCGCGACCTGTTGGTCTGCACCGACTCGGGGTCGTCGCCGACATGACCACCGAGGTTGAGCGACCCGAAGTCGCCGACACTGACGCCACCCTCACGATCGGTGAAACCCCAATGCACCGGACCGGACCGACCACGCGCGAAGAACACGGCTCCAACCTACTGCCCGCCCCGGGCGAACCACCGGGCACCCGGGCACGCGCCAGGGGCGCCGTCCCTGTGCGGGTCCGGCGCCCCTGGCGGCGCAGTGCGAGGTGCTGGCGGGTGTGGCGGGTGTGGCGAGGGCGTCCTACTTGAGGAAGTCCGGCACGTCGAGGTCGTCACCCTCGTCGAAGGTCACGGTTCGGGGCGGACGACCGGCCGACTCACGCGGCGCAGCCGGCTCCTGCGCCGGCGCGGCCGGCTGGGAGGGCTGGAACATCGGGTTCGGCTGCTCGCGGTGGGTCTGGGCCTGCGGCTGGGCCTGGGGCGCCGACGACTCGACCGGTGCCTGCTGGGCCGGGACCGCGGAGGCCTGCTGTGGGGGACGCGAGGTGCCCTGCACCTGGCCGATCGCCCGGTCGTTGTCGCGCTTGAGCGGAGCACCACCGTCGAAGCCGGCGGCGATGACCGTGACCCGCACCTCGTCGCCGAGCGCGTCGTCGATGACGGCACCGAAGATGATGTTGGCCTCCGGGTGGGCAGCCTCCTGGACGAGTCGGGCCGCCTCGTTGATCTCGAACAGGCCGAGGTCGCTGCCACCCTGGATGGACAGCAGGACGCCGTGGGCACCGTCGATGCTGGCCTCCAGCAGCGGGCTGGAGATGGCGAGCTCGGCAGCCTGGACCGCTCGGTCGTCGCCGCGGGAGGACCCGATACCCATCAGGGCCGAACCAGCACCCTGCATGACCGACTTGACGTCGGCGAAGTCGAGGTTGATCAGACCGGGCGTGGTGATGAGGTCCGTGATGCCCTGGACACCGGACAGCAGCACCTGGTCGGCCGAACGGAACGCGTCGAGCATGCTGACCGCGCGGTCGCTGATCGACAGCAGGCGGTCGTTCGGGATGACGATGAGGGTGTCGACCTCTTCGCGCAGGTTGGCGATGCCGGTCTCGGCCTGGTTGGCCCGACGACGACCCTCGAAGGTGAACGGGCGCGTCACGACACCGATCGTCAAGGCACCGAGACCTCGCGCGATCTTGGCCACGACCGGCGCACCACCGGTGCCCGTGCCGCCGCCCTCGCCCGCGGTGACGAAGACCATGTCGGCCCCCTTGAGGACCTCCTCGATCTCCTCGGAGTGGTCCTCGGCGGCCTTCTTGCCGACCTCCGGGTCGGCGCCTGCGCCGAGGCCACGGGTGAGCTCACGACCGACGTCGAGCTTGACGTCGGCGTCACTCATGAGCAGGGCCTGGGCGTCGGTGTTGATGGCGATGAACTCCACGCCCTTGAGGCCGACCTCGATCATGCGGTTGATGGCGTTGACACCACCCCCGCCGATGCCGACGACCTTGATGACGGCCAAGTAGTTCTGTGGTGCTGCCACGGCGGTGGGCCTCTCCTGAATGCGGTGCCTGGTACGGTGCTCAATGTCTGGACGTCAAGTCGAGGGTTACACTGTCCACGGCTTCACGTAGAGCCGACGCTACGTGCTGGGCAGGCGGCGGGCCAAGTTCCGACCCGCGTGTCGCAGCGCAGATTCGACCGATTCCCGGGTTTCTCGTCGAGCGCCGTGTCCTGCTCGTCACAGCAGTCACAACCGCCCCACGAGCCCCACTGTGCATCCCTTCGGCACACGCCCGCGGACCGGTGGGTTCGAACCAGTTTTGTCCCCGAGGGGCTCAGCGGGTCACCGGGGTGTCCGGAGCACTCACGTCGATGACCTTGGGGG
Organism: Pedococcus sp.; assembly: GCA_039916625.1. Classification (GTDB taxonomy): domain Bacteria; phylum Actinomycetota; class Actinomycetes; order Actinomycetales; family Dermatophilaceae; genus Pedococcus. The sequence continues at coordinate 20,019 of JBDSKZ010000155.1, read as the reverse complement.
CCGACTTCAGCAGAGCCGTCATGGCCGCCAGCTTGCGCTCGGGCTCGTTGACGCCGCCCCAGATCACGGTGACCTTGCCCAGTTTCAGGGTGACGAGGTTGGCGCTGCTGACGGTGACGTTGGAGACGCGGTGCTGCATGCTGGCCGGGAGGACCTTGAGGACGCTCACGGCGGCGGCCAGGGCGTCGCGGGACAGTGCCGCTTCGCTTGCTGCGTTGACGGTCGGCACCCCCTTCGGTGCGGCCGTCACCTGCGCGTAGGCCACCCCCGCCGCATCCACGACCTTTAGTTGACCTTGAGGGTTCTTGACCACGAGGAAGGGCACCCGGGGGCTGGCGTGGATCACCAGGGTGCCGGGCCAGGACCGCTCGATCGAGACATCGGCGACGGTGGCCCGTTCGGCCACCCGAGCCGCCACGAGGTCCTGGTCGACACGGGCCAGCGGCTGCCCGAGGGGCACCTGGGCCAGGGCCCTGATGGGAGCCACCTCGGACGCCGGGACGCCCACGACCTCGACCGTGCGGACCGCGAGCAGTGGGCTGAAGGCGACCACCCAGAGGAGCAGCCCGAGGACGGCCACGGCGGCGGCGGCACACAGGACGAGGCGCACGGGGCGCCTGCGCGCGTCCTGCGCCCGACGCTGGAACCGGGCCGAGGAAGAGGCCAGTCCGGTCCGGACGCCCGGGCGCGAGGCTCTCGACGGGCTCGCCGAGCCCGTCGGACGGGTCGGGCGAGCAGGTCGCTGCTCACCAGGAGCGCGCTGCGGGCTTGCCGGTCGCGCAGTCACGGGCGACCGAGTGCCCGGAGGATCTCCGGGCCGATCATCGTGACATCGCCGGCGCCGACGGTGAGGACGAGGTCTCCGGCAACCACCAGCTCGGCGACCGTGTCGGCGACGGCCGACCAGGACGGCACCACCCGGACGTCCGCCTGGGGCTCCAGCGCGACCAGGGCGTCGGCCACGAGGGCCGAGGACACCCCGGGCACGGGATCCTCACGGGCCCCGTAGATCTCCATGAGCAGCACCACGTCGGCCGGCGCGAGGGCCTGTGCGAACGGGGCCGCGAAGTCGCGGGTGCGCGAGTAGAGGTGGGGCTGGAAGACGACGACGAGCCGACCGCGGTCCCCCACCAGCTCGGCTGCCGTGCTGACGACGGCAGCGACCTTGCCGGGGTTGTGGGCGTAGTCGTCGACGACGGTCACCCCGGCCGCCGAGCCCTTGAGCTCGAAGCGCCGTCGGGTGCCGGTGAAGCCGAACAACCCGTCCAGGACGCGCGTCGGGTCCTGCTCGAGTCCCTCGACGGCAACGGTGTAGGCGGCCGCGGCGTTGAGCAGGTTGTGTCGGCCGGGGATGTTGATCCGCAACGAGCGGTCCTCGCCGTCGGGGCCGGTCACGGTGACGCGGCTCATCAGCCCACGAGAGACCTCGTCGCGCAGCACGACGTCGGCCTCGGCGGCGAAGCCGTACGTGAGCACTCGCCTGCCGTCGGCCCGGGAGGCTAGGGCCAGCGACCGGGACCCCTCGTCGTCGTGGCAGGCCACGAGCAGGCCGTCGGGCTCGATGGAGGCGGCGAACGCGGTGTAGGCGGCCTGCACCCGCTCGAAGGTGCCGTAGAAGTCGAGGTGGTCGGGCTGGACGTTGGTGACGACACCGACCTCGGGACGGTAGACGAGGAACGAGCCGTCGCTCTCGTCGGCCTCGGCGACGAAGACGTCACCGGTCCCCCAGTGCGCGTTGGTGCCGTGCTTGGCCAGCTCGCCCCCGGCGGCGAACGACGGGTCGATCCCGCAGTGCTGCAACGCCACCGTGAGCATCGACGTGGTCGTGGTCTTGCCGTTGGCTCCCGCGACCGCTACCCGGCGCGAGCCGGCCATGGTGCTGGCCAGGGCCTGGGAGCGGTGCAGGACCCGCAGCCCCCGGGCGCGCGCAGCCGCCAGCTCGAGGTTGTCCTCACGGATGGCCGAGGAGATGACGACGGTCTGGACACCATCGAGGTGGGACTCGGCGTGGCCGACGTGGACGGTCGCGCCCTCGGCCTGCAGGGCCGCGAGCACCGGCGACTCCTTCGCATCGGAGCCGGAGACGGTGCGGCCGCGAGCCAGCAGCACCCGGGCTACGCCGGACATGCCCGCGCCGCCGATGGCGATGAAGTGCACCGCGCCGAGGTCCTCCAGGAGCGGCACCGGGTCGGTGAAGTCGAAGCGTTCGTTGGCGCCGTTCACCGCGACGACCCCGTGCCACCGCGGTCGCGCCCGAAGTCGTGACCGGACTCGCGCCAGGCTCGGACCACGAGGTCGGCCAGCGCCTCGTCAGCGCCACGGGCGCCGGACGCCGCAGAGGCCGCCGACATCGCTTCGAGGCGGTCGCGGTCCACGATGAGCGGGAGCAGGGTGGTGTCGATCCAGTCGGGGCTCAGGGCGGCATCGTCGACGATGACGCCACCCCCGGCGGCGACCACGTCCACGGCGTTGAAGCGCTGCTCCCCGTTGCCGATCGGCAGTGGCACGTACACCGCCGGCAGGCCCACGGCGGTCAGTTCGCACACGGTATTGGCCCCGGCGCGCGCCACGACGAGGTCGGCCGCGGCATACGCCAGGTCCATCCGGTCGGCGTAGGGCACCGTGACGTAGGGCGCGCCCTGTCCCTCCACCTCGGGCACGAACTCCTTGCCCGCGCCGGTGAGGTGCAGCACCTGGACCCCGGCTGCGCGCAGGGCGCCGGCCCGGGCCTGGAACGCGGAGTTGAGGCGCTGGGCACCGAGGGACCCACCCGTCACCAGGACGGTCGGCCAGTGGTCCTCGAGCCCGAAGTGCGCCAGGCCCGCGGACCGCGACGCCACCCGGTCGAGCTGGCTGATCTCGCGGCGCAGCGGCATGCCGATCGGGGTGGCGTGCGGCAGTGAGGTGCTCGCGAACGTCGTGGCGACGTACCGGGTGATGCGGGCTCCCAGTCGGTTGGCCAGGCCGGGGCGCGCGTTCTGCTCGTGGATGACGACGGGTATGCCGCGTCGCCGGGCGGCGATGTAGGCGGGCGTGGAGACGTAGCCACCGAAGCCGACGACGACCTGCGCCTGCGTCTGGTCGATGGCCCGCTCGGCAGCGGCGACCGCCGACCGCAGGCTCGTCGGCAACCTGAGCAGGTCGGCCGAGGGACGACGCGGCAACGGCACCTTGGGAACGGTGAGCAGCGGGTAGCCGCGCTCAGGCACCAGGCGGCTCTCGAGCCCGGTCTCGGTGCCCAGGGCGGTGACGGTGATGTCGGGGTCGCGCCGGCGCAGGCAGTCGGCAAGGGCGAGCAGCGGCGAGACATGGCCGGCCGTCCCGCCACCGGCCAGCAGGACCGACGTGGGCGTGTCAGCAGTCATCAGCGACTCCGCCGCCCCGGGAGGACAGCCAGTGAACGACGGACCACTGACGGCTTGGCCGACAGTGCCTCGGCGCACCCCGGCTCCTGCCGCGCGAAGGACAGCAGCATCCCGAGCGCGAACATCGTCGTCATGAGCGAGGACCCACCGTAGGACACGAGTGGGAGCGGGACGCCGATGACGGGCAGCAGCCCGATGACCGCGCCGATGTTGATGATGGCCTGGCAGACGACCCACGCGAGGACGCCGGCGGTCGCGATCCGGACGAACATGTCCTTGCTGCGCAACACGATCCGGTAGCAGACGAGGGTCAACGCGCAGAACAGGCCTAGCATGACGAGGGTGCCCGGCAGTCCGAGCTCCTCGCCCAGGATGGCGAAGATGAAGTCGTTGTGCGCCTCGGGGAGCCATGACCACTTCTCGCGGGAGGCGCCGAGGCCGACGCCCCACCACCCTCCGTCAGCGAGGGCGTAGCGACCGTGCAGCGGCTGGCGCGCGGCGCCGTACGGGTCGGTGTCCTTGCCCAGCCACACGTCGAAGCGAGCCAGGCGGTTGGGGCTGGTCACGACCATGAGCACGGCGAGCGCCGTGAACGCGGACGCCCCCCAGATGAAGAGGCGACGCGGCACGCCTGCGGCAAAGAGCAGTGCGGCGACGATGCCACCCATGACCATCACGGTGCCGAGGTCGTGGCCGAGCAGCACCAGACCTAGCGTCGCGATGGCGACGGGGAAGAGGAACGGCACGACGACGTGCCTGAGCCGACCGAGCGAACGACGCTTGGCCGACAGGACCGCGGCGCCGACGAGGACGAGCCCGATCTTGGTGAACTCCGAGGGCTGCACGGTGACGGGGCCCACCCCGAGCCAGTTGCGGTTGCCGTTGACGGACACCCCGAGCGGGGTGAAGACGAGCACCTGCAGGAACAGCGCGCCGACGAGGATCGGCACGGACAGGGCCTTCCAGGTGCGGATCGGCACGTGGGCAGCGAAGGCCATCGCGATGCCACCGAGAACTGCGAACTGCAGCTGTTTGCGGAAGTAGACGTAGGGGGTGGCGTTGTCGGTCTCCACGAGCGACTTCACCGACGAGGCCGACAGCACCATGATCAGGCCGATGACGACGAGGACCACGGCCACGGAGAGCAGCACGTAGTAGCTCGTCACGGGTGAGTCGAGGCGCTGCAGCCAGGTGCCGACCTTGGTGGGCTCCTCGCGTCGTGCGGGCGTGCGGGCGCCAGGCTTCGAAGGCAGCACGGCAGTCACGCTGCTCACGTCTGGTCCCCCTCGTGGTCGGTCGGGCCCGCAGCGCCGGGGGCACCCCCGGCAGCGGCGCGTCGGGCCACCGCGGCGGCGAAGGCGTCGCCCCGTGCTCCGTAGTGGGTGAACATGTCCATCGAGGCTGCCGCCGGGGCGAGCAGCACGACGTCACCGCGGCGGGCAAGCCCGGCGGCGTGCTCGACCACGACATCCATGACCCCAGTGTCCGTGCTCGACACGTCGACCACGGGGACATCCGGCGCGTGTCGGGTCAGCGCCTCGGCGAGCGTCGCGCGGTCGGCACCGATGAGGACGACGGCGCGCAACCGGGGCGCCGCCTCGCGCACGAGACCGTCGACGTCGGCCCCCTTGAGCAGTCCGCCGGCGACCCACACGACGTGCTCGAAGGACAGCAGCGAGGCCAGCGCCGCGTGCGGGTTGGTGGCCTTGGAGTCGTCGACGTAGCGGACCCCGTCGACCTCGCCGCAGTCGGCGATGCGGTGCGGCTCGGGACGGAAGTTCCGCAGGCCGTCACGGACCGCGACGGGGGACACCCCGTAGGCGCGCGCCAGGGCGGCGGCAGCGAGGGCGTTGGCCAGGTTGTGCGGGGCGAGGCTCGCAGCCGCACCGCGGACGTCGTCGAGGGTCGCGAGCTCGGCCGCCGACGTCTTGCGCTGCTCGACGAACGCGCGGTCGGCGAGGATGTCCTCGACGACGCCGACCATGGACGGGCCGGGTGTACCCAGCGTGAACCCGATGGCGCGACAGCCGTCCTGGACCTCGGCGTCCATGACGAGCTGCTCGGTCGCCGGGTCCTGGACGTTGTAGACGCAGGCGACCCTGGTGTTCGCGTAGACCTTGCCCTTGGCGGCGGTGTACTCCTCGAACGACCCGTGCCAGTCGACGTGGTCGGGGGCGAGGTTGAGGCAGGCGGAGGCGTACGGGGCGAGGCTGTCCGACCAGTGCAGCTGGTAGCTCGAGAGCTCGACAGCGATGACGTCATAGGGCTCTGGGTGCAGCACTGCCTCGAGGATCGGAGTGCCGACGTTGCCGGCCGCGGTCGCCCGCAGCCCTGCCGCGCGCAGCATCTCGGCGAGCATCGTCACGGTGGTGGTCTTGCCGTTGGTGCCGGTGACGGTGAGCCACGGGGCCGGCCCGACGGCCGCCCTCATCCGCCAGGCCAGCTCGACCTCGCCCCACACGGGGACGCCGCCCTCGGCGGCCTGGACGAGGAGGGGCTGGTCGGGCCGCCACCCCGGGGAGGTGACGACGAGGTCGGCGGCGAAGCCCGGCGGCATACCGGTCACGTGCTCGGGTCCGAGGCGCACGTCCACGCCGAGGATGTCCAGGATCCGGGCTCGCTCCCCCAACCCGGTGTTCGGTGCGGTGTTCGCCTCGGGGTCTGCCCCGTCGACCGCCACGACGTGGGCGCCACGCTCGTGCAGGGCGTCCGCGGCGGCGAAGCCGCTGACGCCGAGCCCGGCCACGACGACCCGCAGGCCGCTCCAGTCCGCGCTGCCGTTGCTCAGCCCGTCGAGGCGTCCGCCGACCGGTGTGCTGCTCACTGCTGGTGCTTCCTCACTGCTGGTGCCACTGCTGAGGCGGGTGGAGAGGGTTGGAGAGTGGTGGGCACGGGGCTACTGGGCCCCGACGACCCACTCGGCGTAGAAGAGCCCGAGGCCGAGGGCCACGAAGAGCCCGGCGATGATCCAGAACCGGATGACGATGGTGACCTCGTTCCACCCGAGCAGCTCGAAGTGGTGCTGCAGGGGCGCCATCCGGAAGACCCGTCTGCCGGTCGTCTTGAACGAGCCGACCTGGATGATGACCGAGAGGGTGATGGTGACGAACAGTCCGCCGAGGATGACGACGAGCAGCTCGGTGCGCGTGGTGATCGCGAGGCCCGCCAGCGCGCCACCGAGGGCCAGCGAACCGGTGTCTCCCATGAAGATCTTGGCGGGCGAGGCATTCCACCACAGGAAGCCGAAACAGGCCCCCATCGCGGCCGCCGCCACCACCGCCAGGTCCCGGGAGTCGCGGACCTCGTAGCACTTCAGGCCGGGGGTGATCTGGCAGTTCTGGTTGCCCTGCCAGATGCCGATGAGGACGTAGGCCGCGAACACCATCACCGAGGCACCTGTGGCGAGCCCGTCGAGGCCGTCGGTGAGGTTCACGCCGTTGGACGTGCCAGCGATCATGATGTTGGCCCAGATGACGAACAGGATCAGCCCGACCAGGGTCCCCGCGAACGCGAGGTTGACCGGGGTGTCACGGACGAACGAGATGTACGTCGATGCGGGCGTGCGGTGCTTGCCGTTGGGGAACTGCAGTGCGAGCACCGCGAACACCACCGCCACCAGCGTCTGCCCGGCGAGCTTCTCCCGTGACCGCAGGCCGAGGCTGCGCTGCTTGGAGATCTTGATGTAGTCGTCGACGAACCCGACGAGCCCGAGGCCGGTCATGAGGAACAGCACCAGCACACCGCTCCACGTCACCGGCGTCCCGGTGACCACGTGCGCGAGCGCGTATGCCGCGAGGCTCGACCCGATGATGACCGCGCCACCCATGGTGGGTGTGCCGCGCTTGGTGTGGTGGGAGGTCGGACCGTCGTCGCGGATGAACTGGCCGTAGCCCTGCTTGACGAGGTACTTGATGAACATCGGTGTGCCGAACAGGGCGCCCACGAGGGAGACGACGGCAGCGATCAGGACCGCCTTCACGTCGCGTCCTCCTCGCCGTCGGCGGCGCCCGGGGCTGCCACCTTGTCTCCGAGCCACCGTAGCCCGGCGTCGCGGCTGGACTTGAACAACACGACGTCACCGGGTCGAAGATTCTCGAGGAGCAGGTCGTGGGCGGCGTCGGCGTCGGGCACCCAGACGGCCTCCTCGCCCCACGAACCCTCATGTTGGGCGCCGGTGGCCATCGGCCGCGCGACATCGCCGACGACGACGAGGCGGGAGATGTTGAGCCGCACCGCGAGACGGCCGATGGCGTCGTGCTCGGTCGTGCTCTCGTCGCCGAGCTCGAGCATCGAGCCCAGTACCGCCCAGGTGCGACGGTCGCCGCCGCGCCCCATGGCGGCCAGCGCCTTGAGGGCGGCGCGCATCGAGTCGGGGTTGGCGTTGTAGGCGTCGTTGACGACGGTGACCCCGTCGGGCCGGTCGACGACCTCCATCCGCCAGCGCGACACAGGGGTCGCTGTGGACAGGGCCTCGACGACCGACTCCAGGGACAGCCCGCACTCGAGCGCAGCGGCGACGACGGCCAGGGCGTTGCCGACGTGGTGCTCGCCGTGCAGCAGCAGGCTCACCTCGGCCTCGCCCGAGGGGGTGAGCAGGCGGAACGTCGGTCGGCCCGCCGCGTCCAGGACGATGTCGTCGGCGCGGACCACCGCGTCCCGTGCGGTGCCGACCAGCTGCACGCGGGCACGGGTGCGGGTTGCCATCGTCCGGACGACCGCGTCATCGGCGTTGAGGACCGCGAGCCCATCGGTCGGCAGGGCCGCGACGAGCTCGGCCTTGGCCACCCCGATCGCCTCGCGGGAGCCGAACTCCCCCACGTGGGCCGTGCCGACGTTGAGCTCGATCCCGATGCGCGGTGGCGCGATGGTGGTGAGGTACTCGATGTGCCCGATGCCGCGGGCGCCCATCTCGACGACGAGGAAGCGGGTCTCGGGGGTGACGCGGAAGACGGTGAGCGGGACCCCGACCTCGGAGTTGAGCGATCCCACCGGGGCGACGGTCGGGGCGGCCGACGACAGCACGCTTGCGAGGAGGTCCTTGGTCGAGGTCTTGCCCGAGGACCCGGTGATCGCGATGACGGTGAGGTCGCCGTGGCGGTCCACGACGGCCCTGGCCAGCGACGCCAGCCCCGCCTGGACGTCGTCGACGACGACGCACGGCAGCTCCGCTGCCTCGCGGGTGGTCATGGCCGCCACCGCGCCGAGGGCGGCGGCCTGGCCGACGAACTGGTGGCCGTCCAGCTGCTCCCCCACCCGGGCGATGTAGAGGCCGCCGGGCCCCGCCTCGCGGGAGTCCGTGACGACCGGGCCGTCCACGACCAGGCGCGCGGCCTCGTCCTCGGGTATGCCGTGGAGTCGCCCACCGGTGATGGTGGCGACCTCCTTGAGCGACAACGGGATCACTGCGAACCTCTCGTGCCGGTGGCGACCGCGCGCAGGGCGCGGGCCACCTCTTCGCGGTCGTCGAAGGGATGGATGGTGCCGGCGACGTCCTGGCCGGTCTCGTGCCCCTTGCCCACGACGGCGACGACGCTGCCGGGGCCCCGGGCGTGCGCGGTGCGCACGGCCCGCTCGATGGCCGTGGCCCGGTCGTCGACGTCGTGCAGGTCCTCGGTGCCCCCGGCACCAGCAGCGTCGCGGGCCCCTGCGAGGACTGCGTCGCGGATGACCGCTCGGTCCTCGGAGCGCGGGTTGTCGTCGGTGACGACGACGACGTCGGCCCCGAGTGCGGCCGCCCGACCCATGGCGAAACGCTTGCCGGTGTCACGGTCACCGCCGGCTCCGAGGACGACGACGAGGGCACCGGTGGTATAGGGCCGCAGCGCCTTGAGGGCTGCGGCGACGGCGTCGGGTGTGTGGGCGTAGTCGACGACGACCAGGGGCAGGGACGGGTCGAGGCCCGGATCGTCCGCTCCGTCGACGGCTGGGTCGACGGCTCTGGCGAGGGCCACCGTCTCCATCCGGCCGGGGACGTGCGGGTCGCTGCGCAGGGCCTGCTCGACCACCCGGGCCTCGAGGCCCGAGGCGAGCAGCGCCAGGGCCGCCATCGCGGTGTTGGCCCGGTTGAAGTCGCCGGGCAGGGCCGAGCGCAGCCGCAGGGTGGTGGCGCCGTCCGACAGGGTGAAGTCGGCCGGGTCGTGGCCCGGGCCGCCGTCCGAGCCTGCGGTCGCCGCGAGGTGCCAGTCGGCATCGACGCCGGGCAGGGACGTCATCGTCGTGACGGGCACGGTGGCCAGGGTCGCGAGCTCGCGCCCCCATTCGTCGTCGACGCACACGATGCCGCAGCGGGAGCGCGCCGGCGTGAACAGTGACGCCTTGGCGAGGAAGTAGTCGCGCATGGTCGGGTGGAAGTCGAGGTGGTCCTGCGAGAGGTTCGTGAACAGCGCCACGTCGAAGACGACGCCGTCGACCCGGTGCTGGGCGAGGGCATGGCTCGAGACCTCCATGACGCAGGAGTCGACGGAGCTCTCTGCCATCACCGCGAGCAGAGCGTGCAGGACGGTGGCCTCCGGCGTGGTCCGCATGCTCGGCAACCGCTGGTCCCCGATGCGGGTCTCGACGGTGCCGATCAGGCCGGTGGTCTGGCCGAGCGCCGTCAGGGCGGAGTCCATGAGGTAGGCCACCGTCGTCTTGCCGTTGGTCCCGGTCACGCCGAACAGACCGAATCCGAGCTCGGTGGTGCCGTAGAGCACCCGCGCCACGGAGCCCACGACGCCGCGTGGCTGCTCGACCACGACGGTAGGCACGCTGACCCCGTCGGCGGCCAGCATCTCGGCACCGGCTGCGTCCGTGAGGACGGCGACCGCGCCCGCCTCCAGCGCCCCGGCGGCATACCGGGCACCGTGGGCGTTGGCCCCCGGGAGGGCTGCGTAGAGGTCTCCGGGCCCGACGTCCTGGGAGGCCAGGGTGACCCCGGTCACGAGGACGTCCTCACCCGCGACGGTGCCACCCACGAGGATGGCCACGGCAGAGATCGGCGTGGCGTGCAGTGACGCCGGACGGGGGGAAGGCACGGGCAGCGAGCCTACCGTCAGCGCCGGGCCCGGGCTGCGTCCGACTGTTTGTCGCGCAGGACCGTGGTGTCGCTCCGGTCGGGGGTGGCGTCGGCCTTGACCTTGACCACCGGAGACGCGGTGCCCGTCGGCGGGATCAGCAGCTCCTGCAGCGCGTAGGTCATGACGTCCTTGAACACCGGGCCCGCGACGAGGCCACCGAAGTAGCCCTTGATCGGACGCTGCAGCGTCACGGCCACCACGATCTCGGGGTCGTCGGCCGGGGCGAAGCCGATGAAGCTCGCCGTCTTGCCCGAGTAGCCGCGGGCCTTGGCGTCGTAGCGGTCGGCGGTGCCGGTCTTGCCGGCGACGCGGTAGCCGGCGATCTTCGCCTCGGGGGCGGTCCCGTCCTTGCCGACGACGCCCTCGAGCATGTCGCGGACCTTCTTCGCGGTCTCCGGGGAGACCACCTTGACGCCCTTGGCCTTCTCGACCGGGGTGTAGGTTCCGTGACCGTCGCTCGTGGCGGCGACGATGCGGGGCGGGATGCGGACACCGTCGTTGGCGATGGTCTGGAACACCCCGGCAGCCTGGAGCGCGTTGACCGACAGGCCCTGGCCGAAGAGCACGGTGTATCGCTGCGAGCCGTTCCAGTCCTTGACGTTGGCGAGCAGCCCCGGACCCTCACCGGGGAAGCCCATGCCCGAGGTCGCCCCGAGACCGAACTTCTTGAAGTAGGAGTACATCGTCGTGGCCTTGACCTGCTCACCGGCCAGGATCGTGCCGATGTTGCTCGACTGCGCCAGCACCCCTGCGAAGGTGAGGTACTCGGTCGCGTGGTCGTGGCTGTCCTTGAACTCGGTGTTGTCGGCGCGGTAGATCCGGTTGGGCACCTCGACGACGGTGGACGGGGTGACCGCACCCTCCTCGAGCGCTGCCGCGGCGGTCATGACCTTGCCCGTCGAGCCCGGCTCGTAGACCTCGTTGAACGCCTTGTTGGTCCAGTTCTCGGTGGCCTGCCCCGGCTGGTTGGGGTCGAAGGTGGGGTACGAAGCGACCGCCAGCAGCTCGCCGGTCTTGGCGTTCTGCACGACGACGGTGCCCGACAGCGCCTTCGTCTCGATGACCTTCTGCGCCACGGCGTTCTGGGCGAACCACTGCAGGTCGGAGTCGATGGTGAGCTTGACGTCCTTGCCCGGCACCGGCGAGATCGTCTCCTGGCGGGCGTTCGGGATGGCCCGGCCGTCCTGGGACTGCTCGAAGACCGTCTTGCCGGCCTTGCCCTTGAGGGTCGAGTCCATCAGGATCTCGAGGCCACCACCGGCGGACCCGTCGGACTGGACGAAGCCCACGAGCGAGGCCGCGGCGGTCGACGTCGGGTAGTTGCGGTCCGACGTCGCCTCGGAGTAGACGCCGTTGATGCCGAGCTCGGAGATCTTGCGCCAGTTCAGCGGGGTGATGTTCTTCTGCAGCACGCGGTAGCGCGAGGTCCCGGTCAGCTTCGTGACCAGCTCGTCGACCGGGATGCCCAGCAACGGCGACAGGTCCTGCGCCGCTCCGGCGACCCCGACGGTGTCGCGGACGCCGTCGACCGACTTGACGTACTTGGGCACCGCTGTCTGGTCGACGGTCACCGTCCGTCGTTCGATGCTCGAGGCGAGGATCGTGCCGTTGCGGTCGACGATGCTCCCGCGCATGGCCGGTAGCGGCACGGTGGCAGTGCGGTTGGTCTGGGCATCGGCAGAGACGGCGGAGGCGTCGAAGCCCTGCAGGCGTAGCAGCTGCGCGCCGAAGATGCTGAAGACGAACAAGATCGCCACCGTCATGGTGCGCATACGGCGTCGAGGGTTGGAGCCGTCCAGGCTCACCCTGCGGCCGCCGGGACGTCGGGGCGGCGCCGTGGGCCGCTTGGGCGGCGCCGTGGGCCGCTTCGACTGCGCAGCCGGGTGCTTCGGCGTGGTCGTGGGGCGCGCCCGGGTGGCACCTGGGGTGGGGCGCCCGGCCTTGGTCGCGGTGGTGCGCTCCTTGCCCGCGGCCGCCCCCTGAGCCGCCCGAGGGCGCGGCGCCCCACCATTCGTGGCACGAGGGCGCGGGGCTCCGGGGCGGGTGCCTCGGGTCTGCGTCACTGGGTACCTCGTGTCTGGGTCGGATGATCTGCGTGTCGGATGATCTGCGTGTCGGATGACCTGCGTGCGGGAGTGGTGCTGCGCCGTGGTGGGCGATCTCGGCCCGTCGGTCAGGGCTTCGGGGTGACCGCGGTGGACGCAGTCGCGGCCGGCTTCTTCGCGGGGGTGGTCGTGGTGGTGCTCGTCGTCGTCCGGGTCGAGGCGTTGACGCTGGTCACGGTGGTGACGAGGGAACCGTCCGGCTTCGCGACCTGCACGGTCGTCGTCGTCACATCCCCCTTCGTGCTGACCGTCGCCTTGGGCCCCGTGTCCTTCTTCGCGGCAGACTTCGAGGAGGTCACCTGCGGCGCCGTGACCACGGTAAAGCCGTCCTGCTTCTTGGCCGGGCTCGCCACGCCGAGGACCTTGCCGTCGCTGAGCCGCAGGAAGGCGGCCGAGTCGGCGGGCACCATCCCCAGCTTGGCGGCGCTCGCCGCGAGGTTGGCCGGGCTGCGCTGGGCGTCGATCGCCTGGGTGAGCGCGTCCTGGGTGTCGATGAGCTCGCCGGAGGTCGCCTGGAGGCGGTGCAGGGTGAACGAGCCCTCTGCCATGGCGGTGTTGAGCATGAGGAGGGCGACCAGGCCACCCACGAGCAGGGTCATGCAGAATGCGGCGAACACCCCGTTGCCCGGCTGGCCGATGGCTGCGGGGACCACCCGCAACGGCTGGGGCGGCGCCTGACGCCGCTGGGGTGCCCGAGCTGGGACTCTCGCCGTCGCAGTCTGCTGGCTCATCGGTGGGTTCCCTTGGTCGCGGTGGAAAGTCGGGTGCGCTCGGCGGCACGCAGGCGCACCGAGGCAGATCGGGGGTTGGCAGCCTGCTCGTCGGCGGATGCCGCCTCGGCACCGCGGGTGAGCAGCCGCAGGTATGGCGCGTGCTCGGGCAGCTCGACGGGCAGCCCTTCGGGGCTGCTCCCCTTGGCTCCTTGCGCCAGCACGCGCTTGGTGATGCGGTCCTCGAGCGAGTGGTAGGACAGGACGGCTACGCGGCCACCGACGCCGAGGGCGTCGATGACGGCGGGAAGCGCCCGGGCCCAGACGGACAGCTCGGCATTGACCTCGATGCGCAGCGCCTGGAAGGTCCGCTTGCCGGGGTGTCCACCGCTCTTCTGCGACGCGGCGGGCACCACCTTCTTGAGGAGGTCGACGAGGCGGCCGGACGTGGTGAACGGCTCGCTCTCCCGTTCCCGGACGACGGCGCCGGCGATCTTGCGCGCGAAGCGCTCCTCGCCGAACTCGCGCAGGATGCCCTCGAGGTCGGTGCCGGTGTAGGTGTTGAGCACCTCTGCAGCGGTGATGCCCGTGGACTGGTCCATCCGCATGTCCAGCGGGGCGTCCCGACTGTAGGAGAAGCCGCGGTCCGCCTCGTCGAGCTGCAAGGAGGAGACGCCGAGGTCGTAGAGGCTGGCCTCGACGTGGGTGACGCCGGCCTCGGCGAGCGCACGGGGCACCTCGTCGTAGACGGCGTGGACGAAGGTCGTGCGGTCCGCGAAGCGGTCGAGCCGTTCGGCGGCCAGCGACAACGCCTCCGGGTCGCGGTCGATGCCGACGACCCGGGCCCGGGGGCAGGCCTGGAGGACGGCCTCAGCGTGGCCACCCATGCCGAGGGTGCCATCGAGGTAGACGGAGCCGGGCTCGGTCAGCGCGGGGCCGAGCAGCTCGACGATGCGGTCGCGCAGCACGGGAAGGTGCCGGTCGGCAGCCATTCCTCGTGAGGTCATCGGTGCTCCTGCTCGGGTCCTGCTGAGGTCGTGCGGACGGGCGGTGCTGGTCCTGCGGGGTGGTGCTGGTCCTGCGGGGTGGTGCTGGGTGGGGCGGTGCCCGGTCCTGCTGTGCCGGACCCTGCGGTCAGGTCTCCATCCGCTCCAAGGAATGCGGCCCGGGACGGGGGAAGTCGTCCCGGGATGCGAAGCGGCTGGAGACCTGGCTGCAGGGGTAGTCGTGGGCACAGGTGCCCGGCGAGTGCGTCACAGCAGGCCCGGGATCACCTCCTCGGACTGGTCGGCGAAGCCCTGCTCCGTGCTCTCGAGGTAGCTGTTCCAGGCCTGCGTGTCCCAGACCTCGACGCGCGAGCCCGCACCGATGACGGTGCAGTCGCGGGTGAGGCCTGCGTAGGCGCGCAGGTTGGCGGGGATGGTCACCCGGCCCTGCTTGTCCGGCACCTCGTCGGAGGCGCCGGAGAGGAAGACGCGGGTGAAGTCCCGGACGGCCTTGCTGGTGGTCGGCGCCGACTGCATCTGCTCGGTGACGCGGACGAACTCCTGCATGGGGAAGACGTAGAGGCAGCGCTCCTGCCCACGTGTGACGACCAGGCCACCGGCCATCCGCTCGCGGAACTTGGCGGGGAGGAAGAGGCGGCCCTTCTCGTCGAGGCGGGGGCTGTGCGTCCCGAGGAACACGGTGACCACCTCCCCTGACCTCGACCACAGGACCCCACGGCCCTCTTGTTTCCCCCACTTTACTCCACCGAAACCTCTACACCCACCCTGTTCCGCACATTTTCCTCAGCTGTTCGGCTATTTCTGCAGGTCAGGCTGGTGGTGCAAAGTGGTGCGGATTGGTGGCGACTGACCCAACGGTTCACCATCTCCCCGGGCCTCGGCGACCAGGGACCTGAGGCTGGACGTCGGGACGGCGTTCCGGGCACCGAACTGGGCCCTCGCGCGTTCCCGAACCAGCCCCGCCAGGTCACGAGACGGCATACCTGCTGTTGCGGTGGGGCATTGTGGGGAAAGATCGAGGCCAACGTGGGCGCAGCGTGGCGACCACGGAATCGACGGAGGGACAGCCGGTGCAGGGTGGGTACGAGGACCAGCGCGGGGGCCCGGTCCATGGGTCGCTGAGCGGCTCGACAGGCGGCCCCGACGCTTCGGGCTCAGGGCCCGGCTCGGAGAGCCCGCTCTCCTTCCCCGCCGGCTCCCCCGCGTCACTGAGCCAGGTGACCGAGGTGGCCGGGCGGCTTGCGCGGGCCATGAACTCGGTGATCGAGGGCAAGCCGGACGTCGTGCACACCGCGATCACCGTGCTGCTCGCGGAGGGGCACCTGCTCCTCGAGGACGTGCCGGGGGTGGGCAAGACCATGCTCGCCAAGACCCTTGCGAAGACGATCGACTGCTCGGTCCGCCGCGTGCAGTTCACCCCGGACCTGCTCCCCAGCGACATCACGGGGGTCAGCGTCTTCAACCAGGACGTCCGCGACTTCGAGTTCCGCCCCGGCGCCATCTTCGCCAACGTCGTCGTGGGTGACGAGATCAACCGCGCCTCGCCCAAGACCCAGTCGGCCCTGCTGGAGTCGATGGAGGAGGGCCAGGTCACCGTCGACGGCCAGACCTATGACCTCCCCAAGCCCTTCATCGTCATGGCGACGCAGAACCCCATCGAGATGGAGGGCACCTACCCCCTCCCTGAGGCCCAGCGTGACCGCTTCATGGCTCGCATCTCCCTCGGTTACCCCTCGTCGCGGGCCGAGGTCGCCATGCTCGACAGCCACGGCCAGGTCTCGCCGCTGGAGACCCTGCGCCCGGTCACCGACGCCGCGACGATCACCGCCATGGTCAAGGCGGTCCGCTCGGTGTTCACCAGCGATGCCATCAAGCAGTACGTCGTCGACCTCTCGTCGGCCACCCGGTCGAGCTCGGCCCTGCGACTCGGCGCGTCACCGCGAGCCACCCTGCACATGCTGCGTGCCGCCCGCGCCCACGCGGCGCTCGAGGGGCGCGACCACGTGCTGCCGGACGACGTGCAGGCCGTCGTGGTCCACGTCCTGGCGCACCGCGTCATCCCCACCGGCGAGACCCAGCTGGCGCGCCGGAGCACCGGTGAGGTCCTGCAGGACCTGCTGCGGCGAGTGCCGGTCCCTGCCGCCGGCCGCTGAGGTTGCCGCATGCGCAGACTTCGCGATCTCCTCACCACCCGCGGGCGGGCCTTCGTCGCAGCGGGAATCACACTGGTGCTGTGCGGAATCGGGCTCGGGTTCACCGACCTCACGCGCATCGGCGTCCTGCTGGTGGCACTCCCCTTGCTCAGTGGCCTGCTCATGCGGCGCCACGACCTGCGGTTCGCCCTCGAACGCACCGCCGTGCCCGGACGCATCCAGGTCGACGAGCAGTCCATCGTCACCTTGGGCATCGAGAACGCCGGGGGTGCAGCCAGTCCGTTGCTCATGGCCGAGGAGCAGCTCGACTACGCCCTGGGTGACCGGCCGCGGTTCGTGGTGACGCGACTGCGCCGCGGGGAACGTCAGGAGGTGCACTACACCGTGCGCTCCCACGTGCGGGGCCGACACCGCCTCGGTCCACTGGGGGTGCGACTGCGCGACCCCTTCGGCCTGAGCACCCGGGTGGCCGCGATCTCGGGAGCCAGTGACGTCCTCGTGCTCCCCAGGATCCTGCCCCTGGGCGGCGGCCTGCCCAAGGGCAGCGGTGTCGGTGCCGAGGGCGCCATACCCCACATGGTCGCCCTCCACGGCGAGGACGACGTCTCGATCCGGTCCTACCGCGACGGCGACGACCTGCGCCGCATCCACTGGCCGGCCACCGCGAAGACCGGTGAGCTGATGGTGCGCCAGGAGGACCGGCCGGCTCGGCGCCGTGCCGCCATCGTGCTGGACTCCCGCTCCCGGGGTCACCACGGCTCGGGCGGCGCTGGTTCGTTCGAGTGGGCCGTGACCGCGTGCGCCTCCATCGCGGTGCACCTCCTGGGCCAGGGGTATGCCGTGCACCTGATCACCGACGAGACCGCCGGCGACAGCCGCGCCGCCACCGCCATGGAGCTGGACCCGCTGCTCGACGTGCTGGCGATGAGCGAGCCGGGCACGGAGGAGCAGTTCGCCGACGTGCTGCAGTCCGCACACCCTGTCACCGCCTCCGGTGGGCTGGTGCTGGCCGTCGTCACCGAGCTCGACGAGGAGGTGGCCCGCCAGGTGGCCTCCCTGCGCCAGCCCGGGGGGACCGCGTTGGCCATCGTGCTGGACCCCGACGGGTTCGGGGCCGCCCGTCGCCGTCCCGGCGCGAGCCACGAGCTGGCCGGTGTCCCCGTCCTGCGAGGTGCCGGGTGGAGCGTCGCGGTGGTCGACTCCGGTGACGACCTCGCCTCCGTCTGGGGCGTGCTGTCCGGTGGGAGCCAGCGAGTGGGTGTCGCGTGAGCCGCGGCCGGATCCCGGAGTCCCTGCTGGCCGGGGCGGCGTCCGCCGTCGTCGCCTGGCCCCTCACCACCCTCTTCACCCCCAACACCTGGGTGCGTCCGACGCTCGGGATGGTCATCGTCGTGGTGCTCACCGGCATCCTCGCCCGCATGCTGACCACGTCGTGGGTGCTCGTCGCCCTGTCCCAGCTCACCGGGATCGTCCTGGTGTCCGGCTGGCTCTACGGACGCGGCCACCTCTGGTACGGCCTGCCCTCGCTCGACACCGTGCTGGCCTTCAACCACCTGCTCGTCGATGCCCGGCTCACCGTGCAGAACTACGCCGCCCCGGCTCCCACCAACCGCGGCGTCACCCTCGGGATCGGTCTGGCCATCGCAGCGGCCGCAGTCATCGTCGACCACCTCGCCGTCATGCGACGGTCTCCCGCGATGGCGGGGCTCCCCCTCCTCACGGCCTTCCTCATCTCGGCCTCCAGCTCCGGCGCCTCGCTCAACCCCGCGTACTTCGTCGCCGCCGGTGGCATCTGGCTGCTCATGCTCGGGCGGCAGGGCATCTCGTCCTTGCGACGGTGGGGCACCACCGTGCCGATGAGCACGACGGGGCGGCGCGGCGCCGATGACCACGACGGGGCCTACGGGTATGCCGCGGTCGGGCGCACGCTCGCGGTGGCCAGCCTGGTCACCGCGGTGGCGCTGCCCGTGGTCATCCCGCACCTCCCCACGCGCTACCTCATCGACGGCCTCGGACGCTCCACCAACGCCACCGGGTTCAGCGACGGCCAGATCGGCCTCAAGTCGACCCTCGACCTGACCCGGAGCCTCAACAGCCCGTCGAAGGCACCCGTCCTCACCTACACGACCAACGCCCCGACCCTGACCCCGCTGCGGGTGGGGGTCCTGGAGAGCTACGCCAACGACCAGTGGCGCCCCGACGACACCGACGCGCCCTACACCCGACGCCCGGACATCCAGCTCCCGCCCGAGCTGGACGACAGCGTGCCGCGCGAGACCTACCGGATCTCGGTGGACGAGTCCCGCATCGAGGCGCCGCAGATCGCCGCGCCCACGCCGCTGGTGTCCGGCGACCTCGACGGCATCCCTTGGGGACTGGACCGCCAGACGTCGGTGGCGAGCGTCAACCGGACGGCGAGCTCCTACAGCTTCAGCTACCTCGCCCTCAACCCGAGCGCGAAGGCACTCAACCAAGGGATGTCAGCGGCGACGGGCGCCATCCTGCCGCCCGAGCTGCAGGTGGACCCGGCCTCGCGGGCGTTGGTCAGCGACCTCGTGGACGAGGTCGTGCCCGAGGGCGCCAGCCGCATCGAGGCGGCTCGCGCGATCCAGACCTACCTGCGCACCGGCGGCGGCTACACCTACTCCCTGGAGCTGCCCGACACGGTGACCAACGAGTTCGGCCAGGCCGAGCGACCCGACGCGATCTCGCTGTTCCTGCGGACCAAGGTCGGGTACTGCGTGCAGTTCGCGACCGCCATGGTGATGATGGCGCGCGAGAGCGGGATCCCCGCACGCATGGCCATCGGCTTCCTGCCCGGCTCCGCCGACCGCGGCACCTACACGGTGCGCGGCTCCGATGCGCACGCCTGGCCGGAGCTCTTCTTCGAGGGCGTCGGCTGGCTGCGCTTCGAGCCCACTCCGTCGGGCACCCAGAACACCGTGGCTCCGCCCTACTCGCTGGCCCCGACGACACCCGATGCGAGCGACCCGTCGTCGACGGCGAACCCGAGCAGCTCGTCCTCGTCGAACACCCGCGCCGACGGCGCCAACGACCCCGGTGCACAGAATCCGACGACGACCTCGGGCACCGGGGGCGGCGGCACGTCGTTCCTCGGACCGCACGCCCGCACGGTGCTGCTGTGGGTGCTGCTCGGACTGCTCGCCGGCCTCCTGGGTTCCCTGGCCGTGCCCCTCGCCGCCCGCACCCGCCTGCGCCGACGGCTCAAGGACGCCCCCGACGAGGCGACCCGGGTCGAGGTCCAGTGGCAGGCCATGGTCGAACGGCTCGGTGACCTCGGCGTCATACCCCCCCGCGGGAGCACGCCACGCCAAGCGGGACGGTTCTACCAGCGGGAGGCCTATCTCGAGGGCGAGCAGTCCCAGGCCCTGCGCAGGGTCGTCGACGGTGTCGAGCGCTCGCGCTATGCGCCGCCGGGCACCACGGTCACCGATGTCCGACCCGACACCCACCAGGTGGTCAAGGCCGTCTCAGGGGTCCGCCGCCGCAAGGACCGGCTCCGCGCCGTGTGGTGGCCGAGCGACGGCCTCCTGGAGTGGCGCGAGCGCCGTGAGCAGGGCGCCCGCCTGGCGCGTTCTCCCTGGGAGCGCTGGCAGGACCGCC
>JBDSKZ010000154.1:0-9295 GCA_039916625.1 Pedococcus sp. | reverse complement strand
TCCGCGTCGACCGGAAGGCGGCGACCGGCTCGATCGCGCAGTGGAACTACGGCAGCCACTACGCGCCGGCCAACGGCCACGTGGGCTACGTCGAGGAGGTCACGAGCTCCTACATCGTGGTCTCGGACTCCGCCTGGAGCGGCTACTCCTCACGGATGACCATCCCGCGCGGTGACGCGAACTGGCCGAGCAACTTCTTGCACTTCAAGGACCAGACCTACCAGCCCCCGAAGTCGGGAAGCTTCGTCAAGGTGCGCGAGAACGGGCAGGTCTACCGGCTCGTCGGCCGTACTCCGGTCTACGTGAGCTCCTGGACCGCGTTCGGCGGGTCCAGGTCCACGATGGCCATCTCCGCGAGTGCCATGGCCACCCTTCCCGCCACCCTCCCGAACGGCACGTTCATCAAGGGCGCCCAGCGTGGCGAGGTCTACAAGCTCGCTGGCGGTGCGCCGATCTACGTCTCGGCCTGGGCCAACGTCAGGGGCAGCAAGCCTTACACCGTCGTCGACCAGGTGGCCATCGACAAGGCTGGGTCGGGGGGCGCCTACAACCGGATCCGGGCTGTGCCTTCCGATGCCACGATGTTGACCACCACCAAGGGCGTGAAGTACCGGATCAAGGGCGGCATCGCCTACCACTCGACCTCGTTCCCGATCGCCGAGCTGACCACTCCCGTGCTCGTCGACCACCAGGCGCTCACCAGTGCCACGACGACCGGGGCGCTCAAGTACCGCCACCTCAAGGGCGTCAAAGCCCTCTCGAAGATCACCGCCAAGCGGTGAGGCGACTGACTACTCGCCTCCTGCCGGGTGCTCAGCCGGCGGCGGGGATGAGCAGGCTCTGACCGGCGTGCACGTCTGAGCTGGCCAGGTCGTTGGCGACCTGGATGCGGGCCACGGCCTCGGCGATCGGCAGCTGCGGCAGCTGGGCGGCGGCGACCTCGGACAGCGTCTGCCCGGCATGCACCGTCGTCGAGTGGTCGATGACGGCTGCCGACGCGCCACCGGACAGCAGGCTCATCGCCAGCACCACGGCCGCGACGACCACCGTGAGCGTGATGGACAGGCGCCCGGCGCGGGTCAGCCGCAGCGGCGCCGTTGGACGGATGAGGACGTCCTCACCCGTGGCCACCGAGACCAGCTGCGGACGCACCGGCCGCACCGGCATCCGCACGGGTGCGGGGACGATGTCCCAAGCGACTGCTGCACTCATCTGGTCCTCCGTGGTGGTCAGGTGGCCGAAGCCCTTCGAACGGTTGTACGACGTTCCTCCAGGCTGATTTCTAGCACGCATGTTCGAATTCATCAAGACACGCCTCGAACACCTGTTTGGTACTGGCGTTCGAACGTCATACGCTGTGTGCATGCCTCAAGCACATCAGAGGCCACTGACAGCCCCACCCGTCACACCACCAGCCTCAGCGGCATACGCCATCTGACCTGCGGAAATGAGGAACCGGCATGAGCGAGGACAACGTCAAGGAGCTCCCTGACCGCGATCGGGGCGACGGACTCACCGTGCGCCAGCGACGGGTCCTCGAGGTCATCCGCAACTCGGTCGACCGCCGCGGCTACCCGCCGAGCCTGCGCGAGATCGGTGAGGCCGTCGGCCTCACCTCCCCCAGCTCGGTGGCCCACCAGCTGTCCACGCTCGAGCGCAAGGGCTTCCTGCGCCGTGACCCCAACCGGCCGCGGGCGATCGAGGTCGTCTCCCCCGACTCCACGGCCGACATGCGGGGCTACCGCGGTGGCGCGAGCGTCGAGGACCAGACGGCGGTGTTCGACGAGACCGGGGTCAACGACCGGCGGCCCGAGGCGTCCTATGTGCCCGTGCTGGGTCGCATCGCTGCCGGCGTGCCGATCCTCGCCGAGGAGAGCGTGGAGGACGTCTTCCCGCTCCCCCGCCAGATCGTCGGCGAGGGCCAGCTGTTCCTGCTCCAGGTCGTCGGTGAGTCGATGATCGACGCCGCGATCTGCGACGGCGACTGGGTGGTCGTGCGGCAGCAGCCGACGGCCGACAACGGCGACATCGTCGCGGCCATGCTCGACAACGAAGCGACAGTCAAGACCTTCAAGCGCAAGGACGGGAAGGTCTGGCTGATGCCGCACAACGGGGCCTTCGAGCCGATCGACGGTGACCACGCCACGATCCTCGGCAAGGTCACCGCAGTCCTGCGTCGCGTCTGAGCCCTCCTCCACCCAGCTCCCCCGGAGGCCGTTGCGGACCGACCCCCGCATCGGCCTCCGGGCGGTGAACTGTTCTCGACCAGGCCGGCATGCATGGTTCGGCGGCCAATGGGTACTTTCCTCCTCGACAGGCGCACGACTCCCCTGACGGAGCTGCCCACGCACCACGAGGACGAGGATCACGCATGGTCAAGCACAACGAGGGCGACTACTCCGAGTCCGACCTGGTGGTCAAGGGTCAGCAGGACCATGCCGCCGGCCCCACCGCTGTGGCGGTCTCGATGAAGCGCGCCATCGAGCACATGGGCGTCAAGCGCACGGCCCAGACGCTGCTGCGGCTCAACCAGGCCGAGGGCTTCGACTGCATGAGCTGTGCCTGGCCGGACCCTGACCCGGGCCACCGCCACACCGCGGAGTTCTGCGAGAACGGGGCGAAGGCCGTGGCCGAGGAGGCCACCCGCGACCGGGCCACGCCGGAGTTCTTCGCTGAGCACAGCATCGCCGACCTCGACGCCCACTCGGAGTACTGGCTGGGCCAGCAGGGGCGGATCACCCACCCGATGGTCAAGCGACCCGGCGGCACGCACTACGAGCCGATCGCCTGGGACGAGGCCTTCGAGCTCATCGGCGCCGAGCTGAAGTCACTGGACAGCCCCGACGAGGCCACCTTCTACACCTCCGGCCGCGCCTCGAACGAGTCGGCGTTCGCCTACCAGCTGTTCGTCCGTGCGT
Source organism: Pedococcus sp. (assembly GCA_039916625.1). GTDB lineage: Bacteria > Actinomycetota > Actinomycetes > Actinomycetales > Dermatophilaceae > Pedococcus. The sequence goes on along the minus strand of JBDSKZ010000154.1, from coordinate 6,377 downwards.
TCGGGACCAACAACCTGCCCGACTGCTCCAACATGTGCCACGAGTCGACCAGCATCGCCCTGCAGGAGTCGATCGGCATCGGCAAGGCCAGCGTCACCCTCGACGACGTCCACAGCGCCTCGGTCATCGTCATCGCCGGCCAGAACCCCGGGACCAACCACCCGCGCATGCTCTCCGCGTTGGAGATCGCCAAGGAGGGCGGCGCGAAGATCATCAGCATCAACCCGCTGCGCGAGGCCGGGCTGGTGCGGTTCAAGAACCCCCAGAAGCCGAGCGGCGTCATCGGACACGGCACGGCGTTGTCCGACCTCCACCTACCCGTGAGGGTCAACGGCGACCTCGCGCTCTTCCAGGCGATCGGCTCGCTGCTGGTGGAGTGGGACGCGCTCGACCACGAGTTCATCGAGACCCACTCCACGGGCTTCGAGCAGTGGCGCGACCACGTCCGCGCCGTCGACTGGGACCAGGTGGTCGAGGTCACGGGCCTGTCCCGCGAGCTCATCACCGAGGCTGCCCAGATGCTGCGCGGCTCCACCAGGACGGTCTACTGCTGGGCGATGGGCCTGACCCAGCACCGCAACGGCGTCGCGACCATCAAGGAGGTCGTCAACCTCGCGCTCGCGCAGGGCAACATCGGCCGCGAAGGGGCCGGCCTGCTGCCCGTGCGCGGGCACTCGAACGTCCAGGGCGACCGCACGATGGGCATCTGGGAGCGTCCGCCGGCCCACTTCCTCGATGCGCTGCAGCGTGAGTTCGGCTTCGACCCGCCGCGCGAACACGGGCTGGACACCGTCGACTCCCTGCGCGGCCTGCGTGACGGCAAGGTGCACTTCTTCATGGGCCTGGGTGGCAACTTCGTCCAGGCGGTGCCCGACACCGACACCGCGATCGAGGCGTTGCGGCGGGCGCGGATGACCGTCCAGGTGTCGACCAAGATCAACCGCTCGCACCTCGTGTGTGGCGAGACCGCACTGATCCTGCCGACCAAGGGCCGCACCGAGAAGGACATCCAGGCCAGCGGTCCGCAGTGGATCTCGGTCGAGGACTCCACGTGTTCGGTGCACGCCTCCCGGGGGCCTCTCGAGCCCGCCAGCGCGCACCTGAAGTCAGAGGTCGAGATCGTCACCCGCATCGCCGAGGCCACCCTGGGCGACCGGTACGACCTGCAGTGGAAGGAGATGCGCGACGACTACCGCGTGATCCGCCGGCACATCGCGCGCGTCGTGCCCGGTTGCGAGGACTACGAGGTGAACGTCCGGCGACCGGGCGGGATGATCATGCCGCACCCGCCGCGGGACACCCGGACCTTCGAGACCTCGTCGGGTCACGCCGAGTTCGCGACCTCGCCGATCGAGGTCGTCCACGTCCCCGAGGGTCACGTGCTGCTGCAGACGCTGCGCAGCCACGACCAGTACAACACCACCATCTACGGGCTCAGCGACCGCTACCGCGGCCTCGAGGGCGGCCGCAAGGTGATCTTCCTGCACCCCGACGACATCGCGGCGTTCGACCTCACCGATGGGCAGCTCGTCGACATCACCACGCGGTGGACCGACGACGACATCGTCCGACGGGTGCACGGGTTCCGGGTGGTCTCCTTCGACACGCCGCGCGGCTCGGCCGCTGCCTACTACCCGGAGACCAACCCGTTGGTGCCCCTGGACTCGACCGCCATCGCCAGCAACACCCCCACCTCCAAGTCCGTGGTGGTGAGCCTGACCCCGGCCACCACGACGGGCGGCACCGACGGCGTGGAGCGTGACGGCGTGGCCCGTGACGGCGTGCCGCGTGACGGTGCGGACGCGTCGCAGGACCCCACCGGCTCCGACTGGAGCCACAAGCGGGAGCCGCAGCCGCAGCACCTGTCCTGACGCTGTCGGGGCCACTGACGCCGTCCACCGGTGCTTTGAACGGTGGACGGCGTCAGTCGCCGAGCGTCTCCAGGTAACGGCTCAGCCTGTCGGTGATGTCGTCAGTGGCTCTGGCCTCGTCCCACAGCTCCCACCACTCGTTGTCGTCGGGGCGCAGGGCGCGGCGCAGGGCCTTGGTCGCCAGGTCCTCGAGGTCTTCGTCCACCTCGATCGGCTCGTCCTCGATCCAGCGAGGGAGGTAGGGCTCCCGGATCGCGCTCTCGAAGTCGTCACTCGCGGCCACGACCACGGCGGCGGCGATCGCCTCGGCCATCTCCGGCGCTTCGATGTAGTCGCGCGACCCGACGACCCGGCCCATGGCGTGCTCCACCCTGGCCCGTCGCTCCTCCGGATCGGCCTCCTCGAGCAGGTCGAGGAAGTCCAGCGCGTCGTCGTTCTCGAACGGTCCTGTCCCGGTAGCACCCATACCGGCCTCCTTGCGGCTCGCGCTGCCCAGGTGAGGCGGTTGCCCCGGCACTGCTTCGACAGCGTGACCAGACGAGCGTGACAACTGACCACCACGACACGCCAGAGGTCGTTCGGGCCATTTCAGCCTCGCCCGGACGGCCCCCTCGGCACCCGCTGGTACCACGCGGTGTCGACCCAACGGTCGAACTTGCGTCCCACCTCGCGGCAGCACGCCGACCTCAGCGAAGCCGTGGCGACGGTGCAGGGCGATGCTGGCGTCGTTGGGCAGGACCCGACGCCGAGACCGCGCGCCTGCGCAGCGAGGTAGACCGACACCTCCTTGGTCCCGTCGTAGGCGGGGCGCGGGCGAAAGGGTCCGGAGAAGGCGTACCCGAGGACGTCCTGGCCGCGGACGGCTACGAGGACGAGGTCGGCGGTGGTGGCGTCGCGGACGGTCGCCGCAGTGGCACCTTGACTCATATCGGCGATGCTAGGGGGATGACTGACCGACAGCGGATGTGGGACGAGCGGTATGCAGCGAGCCACCAGGTGTGGAGTGCGAGCCCGAACGCCGAGGTCGAGCGCATCATCGGCGGGTGGACACCCGACCGAGCGGGCCAGGACCGACGTGGCGGCAGGGCCCTCGACCTCGGGGCCGGCGAGGGCCGGCACGCGGTGTGGCTCGCCTCCCTCGGCTGGCGGGTGACGGCGGTCGACTTCTCGGCGGTAGGGCTCGGCAAGGGTGAGGCCGAGGCGAGCAGACGCGGCCACCGGGTCGACTGGGTGGTCGCCGACGCCCGCTCGTGGCAGCCACCGGAGGGCAGGCTGTTCGACCTCGTCCTGGTGGCCTACCTCCACCTGCCCGAGGATGTCCTCTCCCGGGCGAGCCGCTGGCTGGCGCCGGGAGGCGCGCTCGTCATCGTCGGCCACGCTCTGCGCAACCTCACCGAAGGTGTCGGTGGACCGTCGGACGCGTCGTTGCTGCACACCCTCGAGGACCTTCGGGCGGCATCGGCCGGGCTCGAGGTCGAGCGGTGCGAGGAGATCGTGCGTTCCACCGAGGGCGGCGACGCGATCGACGCCGTGCTGGTCGCTAGGCGGCCAGCCGGCTGACCAGCTCGGTGAGTGTCGGTCCCAGTGGTGCGTCGACCTGGACGGTCGCCTCGCCGTCCCCGCGCGTGGCGCCCCGGGTGATGATCACGACCGGTATGCCGCGGGCCGCCGCCCGCCGCACGAACCGGTAGCCGCTCATCACCTTCAGGCTCGAACCCAGGACGAGCAGTACGTCGGCGGCTTCAGTCAGGCGAAAACAGTGCTCCACCAACGGTTTTGGCACAGACTCACCGAAGAAGACCACGTCCGGCTTGAGGGTGTCGTGGTGGCAGACGAGGCACAGCGGAACCTTGAACCCGAGCACGTCGAGGTCGTTGAGGGCGATGTCGCCATCGGGGCGGATCTCGTTGCTCGTGACCTCGAACGACGGGTTGGTGACCCGCATCCGCTCGTCGAGGTCCCACCGTCTCGAACGGTCGCCACAGGTGAGGCAGACGACGCGAGCCAACGCGCCGTGCAGCTCGGTGACCTCACGGGTGCCTGCCTGCTGGTGGAGGCCGTCGACGTTCTGGGTGATGACGGGGCCGAGGTGACCGGCACCCTGGAGCTGGGCGACCGCCGCGTGGCCCGCGTTGGGTCGGGCGAGGTTGAACCGCTGCCAGCCGACATAGCTGCGCGCCCAGTAGCGCTGCCTGGCCTCGGAGGACGCCAGGAACTCGGAGAACTGCATCGGCGTCACCCGGCGCTCGCCGTCAGGGCCGCGGTAGTCGGGGATGCCCGACTCGGTGGAGATCCCGGCACCGGTGAGGGTGAGCACGTTGCCACGCGCGAGCAGGTCGACCACGGCGTCGAGCTCGGACAGCTCGCTCACACAGGTCGCCTCGGTCACCACCACAGGCTACGTGGAGCCCGGACAAGTCGCAGAGGGCCTACGCAGACGGCCGCTCAGGTGCGCCCGAACAGGCGTCGCCTCGCCGAGTCCCGCAAGGCCCTCGTGGCCACGGCCGGGTCGCTCACCTCGGGGTGCGGCGCCACGGCGGGCACATCACGGGTGATCAGCTCCGCGGCGTGGCTTCGCACCTGGGCCTCGGCGACCAGGTAGCCGTGACGTTCGAGGATCTGCTGCTCCTGCGTGGAAAAGGCGTCCAGATCGGTGCGCACCGCGTTGATGAGCTCGGTGACCTCGCGCGGGTAGCAACCCTGTGCTGCGGTGTCGAGCGCCCACGAGGTGCCGTCGAGGACGTCGCGGTGGTAGCCAGCCTGAAGCCAACGGCTGCGCACCGACTGGCCGCCATTGGCGGCGATCCCGAGGATCCGCAGCATCCTCCCGTGGATGGTGCGTTCGGTCCGGGCGCGGAAGACACCTCCCCCGTCGCTGACGAGCACGGTGCGGTGGGACTTCCAGACCGGCTCGAGGCCGAGGTTGTCGTAGACGCCGCCGTCGGTGAGGCGGATGCGGCTACGGATCTGCTGGCGCTCAGCGGATGACTCGAGGCCCGGATGGCCGCCGGTCAGCTTCATCTCGTCGCCGTCGAAGACCATGGGGGCGAAGAAGGGCGGGTAGGCGCAGGAGGCCGCGATGATGTCGGCGATGCGCAGCCCGGCTGGAGGGGCTGCATACCCGAGGCGGTAGTCCCCCACGCGCCCGCGCGGCTGGTGGGCGGTGGGGTCCTCGAAGACCCAGTTGACGCCGTAGGCGATCTCGGTGGCGCCGGTGATGATGGCCGGGCCGTCGATGGCGTTGTCGCGCAGGGGGATCGACCACCAGTCGACAGCGTCGGCCAGCTCATCGGCCAGGGCTCGCGCCGCCGCGCCGTCGGCGAACCAGTGCCACGGCTTGAGCTTGCTCAACAAAGCCGGTGTGCGGATGTTGCGTGAGGCGAGTCGCCGCAGGCGCCCGGCGACCAGGTCCTCGAACCCGCCCACGCGCGCACCGGACCGCTTGTCGCTCGGGAACTGCAGGTGCGGGTCCGCCAGCAGGTTTGCCACGAGCGACCCACCGGAGACACCGCTGATCGTGTCGAGCTGCGCGAGGATGCCGAGCTCGTCCAGACGTCGGACCGCGCCGAGGTGGAACAGCGCCGCGCGGTAGCCACCACCGGACAGGCACAGAGCCATCCCGTGCCTGCGACTCGAAGCGGGCGCGGGATCGTCGAGTCCCGCATCCGTGGCGTGACTGGTGGCGGTGGGTTCGGGGTGCATCGTGCAGTCGATACAACCAGATGTGGCGGACAGTCAGCCGCCGAAGCCCGCACCGGGTGCGCTCAGCGTCGGTGGACCCCGGGCGTCAGCGGCTCACCAGACGGGCTTCGGCCTCGCGGACCTGTAAAGAGGTGACCGGCTCGTTCTGCAGGTCGGCCACCGCGTTGATGTCCGTCCATGCTCCACCGTTGACGCGGTACTGACCCGTCAGCTGCGAGTCGACGGTGACCTGGGCAGCATCGCTGGCCCTGGAGTAGGTGTGCTGGATCTTCCCGTCGGGGTAGACGCCGCCGGGATCGGTCACTGCGCCACTGCTGTCGCCGTCGCCGTAGTGGAACTCGTACGACCGGGGCGCGATCTTGAACTCGACCGTCCAGGACAACAGCTTGACCGGTTTGCTGACCTCACCGGGCTGCAGGCCGGCGTCGTTGGGCCAGGTGGCGCGGAAGTAGGTCGGGAGGTTCACCAGGGTGAGGTTGCCGGCCGGCTGGATCGTGACGCGCGGCTTGGAGAACGGGAGCTGCTTGAACGCCGTCTGGATCTGACCCATCGTCGGGACGGCCGGTGGCGCCGGGACACCGGGCGGGACTGCATCCAGGCCGCACAACGTGGCCACCGTGGTCCACGCGGCGTTCGCGCTCGTGCGGGGTCGAGTCTGGACCCAGTACATGACCTTGTTGGAGGGCGGGTTGCGGAACGTGCAGGCGGTCATGGCGTAGGAGCAGTTCGTCGCGTCGCCAGCCACCGTGTCCGAGATCCGCGCCGGCTTGCACGCGGTGACCACCCGGGTCACGTACTTGCTCG
>JBDSKZ010000153.1:0-15911 GCA_039916625.1 Pedococcus sp. | reverse complement strand
AGAGGCCGCCGTTGCTGCCGTCGACTCCGGCGAGTGCACCAGCAGGCACACCGACCGACGCGACAGAGGTCTTGATGATCAGACCGTTCTGCACCGCGTCCTTGAGGGTCGTCCCGGCGGGGACGATCGACTGTACGACGTAGACGCTCGTGGGCTGCTGGGAGGCCACGGCACGGGCGTCAGCCCCACGCGCGTAGAGCAGGACGGCCGTGACGCCCACCAGGGCAACGACGGCTGCGGCGAAGATGGCGACGAGTCTGCGTCCCATGGTGAGTTCTGTCCTCGTTGTCGTCGTGTGAAGTGGTTACGGGCCGGTGAGGGAGCTGCTGGGAACCTTGAAGAGCTCGACGAGGTTCTTCCCGAACAGGGTGACGGAGGCGATGATCACCACGGCGATCATCGACACCATCAAGGCGTACTCCACGGCGGTGGCCCCGTGGTCGCCCCGGCGTGCACCGGGGCGACAACGGGCCAGCACGCCGACGAAGGTCATCGCGTACGCCAGAAGCGTCCAACCGAGGCCCGACAATGCGTGCCTGGATGCGAAGCGAGCGTTCACCATGTCCTCCTTGGTCCGCGGGCCGGATGCTTGCCGGTCGGTGCGTGTGGCTCGTCAGATGCTGGAAGCGGCCTTGTTGAAGAGGGTGCTGAGGTTGCCACCGAGGAGGACGACGGCGGCGATGATGACGATGGCGATGAGCGCGACCATGAGGCCGTACTCCACCGCGGTGGCGCCCTCCTCGCGGTCGGCGAAACGGGTCTGCAGCTTGGCGGCGAACTTGAGCATGGGGTGTGTCCTTTCGAGACCTACGGGCCGGGGCGGGCGCCCCTGCGAGCAGAAGACTGCCAGCCGTGGTGGTCCGCGGTAATCGGCTGTCACGCCACTACCCCGTGGCCCCTTCGGGGGCTGGGCATCAACCGTTCGGTCGATGCCGTGAGCCAGTTCACCGTTCTCCTGCGCCTGCGTCGAGAATGGCAACCATGTCCGGCTCCTCCCCTCCCGTGCCGCGCAGGCAGCGGAGTCTGTGGATCCAGGCCGGCCTGCTGGCCCTGCTCCCGGTCCTCACCGTGCGCTCGGTGGCGGACCCCAGCCCCTGGCTGCACCTGCGGGTGGGGTCCTTCCTCCGGGACGGCGGGCGCTTCGGCCTCCCCGATCCGTGGGCACCGTTCGCTGCGCACCGCTACGTCCCGACCCAGTGGCTCCCCTCCGTGGTCGTGGCGCAGGGCTACGACGCGTTCGGGATCGCGGCAGTCGTGTGGGCCCGCGGAGTCGCCATCGTCGCCCTGGCTGTCGCCGTGCTGTGGTTGACCCGCACGGTGAGCCGCACGGTGGTCGCGGTGCCGGTGACGCTGGCCACCGTCGCAGCAGCCTGGGTCGGGCTCGCCGAGCGTCCGCAGCTCGCAGGATTCGTGCTGCTCGTCCTCGCGATCGGCGCCTGGTGGCGCACCGGGAGCGACCACCGCGCCCGGTGGTGGCTCGTCCCCCTCACCTGGCTGGCCGCCAGCACCCATGGCGTGTGGGTCCTGGGACTGGTCGTCGGTGGCCTGGTCGTCCTGGGACTGGGACTGAGCCGGGAGGTGACCTGGCCGCAGTGGCGCAAGCTGGTCACCGTACTCGTCGCCTCGTTCCTCGCGGCCGGGGTGACCCCGCTCGGCCCGCGCCTGCTCCTCACCCCGTTCCAGGTCGGGTCCAACGGGCGGGAGTTCGTCTCGGAGTGGTTCCCGTCCTCGGTGCGCAGCCCGGACGTCGCCCTTGCGCTCGCCATGCTGGGTGTGACGTATGCCCTGTGGGCCTACTCGCGCCAGCGCCCGGCCCTGTGGCAGCTCCTGCCCTTCCTGGCAGCGATCGCCTTCATCCTGACGATGCAGCGCACCGTGGCCGTGGGAGCCTTCCTGGCTGCCCCCTTGCTGGCCGAACAGGTCGAGCGTCTCCTGGTCCACCGCCTGCCGGCGGACGCACCCCCGGCCAAGGACGTGCAGGCCCACCGGCCCGTCACCCCGGCGAGCCGGCGCGAGCTCGGCGCCTGGGGCATCGGGCTCGCCCTCGCCTGTATCGTCGCGGTCCCCCTCGCGGGTGCGCGGGCCGCCACCGTCCACGCAGTGCCGACGTCCTTGGCCCCGCAGCTGCGCGCCCTGCCACCGCAGACACGCATCATCGCCGACGGCGACGTCACCGGCTGGTTGCTGTTCGAGGCACCGCAGACGACACCGGTGTTCGACCTGCGCATCGAGTCCTACACCGAGCAGTACGTGAAGCGGTACATCGCGGCGATGGAGGCAGCCCCGGGCTGGGAGCGTTTCGTCACCCAGGGAGGCACGTCCGCGGCCTTGTTGCCGATGCAGTCCCCGCTCGGCCTGGCCCTGGTCGAACGGCTCGGGTGGTCGGTGGTGGCCCGCGGCGACGGCTACCAGCTCCTGGCGGCGTCGTGAGTCCCGTGTCCGCCCGACTCGGCCAGGTCGCCTTTGCCATCGGCCTGCTCGTCGCCCTCGCCATGGGCACCTCGTCGTTCGAGGAGGTCGACACGTGGTGGCACCTGCGGGAGGGGCAGCACATCCTGACGACCTGGTCGCTCGTGGGACCAGACCAGTGGGCCTCGTTCGCCGACCGGCCCTACGTCGCGACGCAATGGCTGCCTGAAGCTGTTGCCGCGTGGGTCGTCGGCGTGGTCGGCCTGGGTGGCGTCGTATGGCTCCGAGCAGTCGCGATCATCGTCTTCTACGTCGTGGTCTACCTCCTTTGCAGGCATTCGGCCGGCCGGTTGCCTGCCAGCCTGACGGCAGCCATGTCGGTGCTCGGCGCCGGCGGTGGCCTCAACCCCCGCCCGCAGCTCCTCAGCTTCATCCTGTTCGCGGTCGTGTACCTCGCCTGGTGGCGGACCCTGCGCGACGGCCGCCTGCGGTGGTGGCTGGTGCCGGTCTTCTGGTTCTGGGGGGCTTGCCACCCGCTGTGGATGTTCGGGCTGCTCCTGGGCGCCATGATGTCGGTGTTCCTCGCCGTGCGTCCCAGCAGTCTGCGCCCCCCGCGCCGGCTGATCCTCGCCCTGAACCTTGCGTGCGTCGCCGTTCTCGCAGCCACTCCGCTGGGTCCGCGGCTGCTCACCGTGCCGCTGGACGTGGCTGGCAACGCGGCGTGGATCGCCGAGGAGTGGAGGGCCACTCCCCTGAACAACGCCTTTGCCGTCACCACGCTGGGGATGTTGGTGCTCACTGCGGTGCTATGGGTGCGGCGGCCGCAGTCCCGCCCGGCGTGGCACTACGCCCTGCTCGCGCTGGGCGTGGGCATGACCTTGTGGATGTGGCGCCTCGTCCCGCTCGGGGTCATCCTCGGCGCCCCGTTGTTCGCCGCAGCGGTGCAGGAACGGCTGGGTCGCCCGGCCGAGCGACGCGGCGCCCACGAGGTGCGTGCGGTCTCTCTCGCAGCCCTCGTGGCCGTCCTGGTCTCCGCCGGCGTCGCTGCTGGCCCCAGGGGGTCGCAGGCGCAGACCTATCCCGGACCGATCCAGGCCATCAGCGACCGGCTCGCCGAACTACCAGCCGGCACAGTCGTCCTCGACGACTTCGGAGTCAGCGGATGGCTGCTCTGGGAGCACCCGGAGCTCAAGCCGGTGGTCGACCTGCGGGTGGAGATCTACGGCGCGGACTACCTGCGCTCCTACATCCGCGCTGAGCGGGTCCGCCCGGGCTGGCAGGACTACGTGCGCGGTACGGGTGCGAGGACAGCGCTGCTCGAGGTGAAGTCCCCACTCAGCGACGCACTCCAGCACCGCGCGGGGTGGACCGTGGTCGCCCGACAGGGACGGTTCGTCCTCCTGACGGCCCCTGCTCCTTGAGCACCCCTCCACAGCCCGGCCGGGCGCCCGCTGTGGAGCAGCGACCGGGCTGTCGCAGCAGCGGCGTCACGGCATGATGAAGTCGCGGGTGACCACGAAGGACTGGCTGATCCACCAGACCTGCAGGCCGAAGCTCACGAGGCACACCGCAGCGAGGCCGACGACGTGCTGGACCCGCACGCGGCCCTGCAGCGGCCGCAGGACGAACAGCATCGGCAGCGGCAGGCACAGGAGCAGGTAGCGCAGGATGCCCGTGTGGATCTCAGTGACCGCGAAGACGAACAGCGGGTAGCACCACAGCCACGTCGCGAGCTCGACCCCGAGCGTCGCGATGCGTGGAGTGCGGCTGGCGAGGAACAGCACGAGCAGCAGGCCGAGCAGCACCATCGGCCCGGCGACGCCGAACTGGGCGTGGAGCTGGGAGAACCAGCCGAGCCTGGACAACATGCCGGGACGACTGGTGGCACCGGTCTGGTCGCCGATGGCCAACCCCACGATGAAGGCCCACAGAAAGGCCCCCGCGAAGCTCGTGAGGGCGAGCACCCCCATACCGAGCCACTCGCCCCTGCGTGGGCGGGACCCGTCCGCAGCACGCAGTCGTGACCAGGCGTGCGCTGCCACCACCACGGCAAGGGGCGCGGTGATGACGCGGGTCAGGGACAGCGCCGCCACGGCCACCACCGCCCACCAGTAGCGGCGGCGGTGGACGAGCAGCAGCACCGCACAGAGCAGGGCCAGCGCGAGCGACTCGCTGTAGGCCACCTGGAGCAGGAGGGCGGTGGGGGCCAGGGCGGTCACCGCGACGATGCTCGCGGCGGCGAAGGGGCCGGCGGTGAGGTCCACCAGGCGGTGGAGCAGGACCATGGCGACAGCACCGGCCACGAGGTTCACGATGGTCACGGCAACCCCGAAGGGCAGGCCGGTCGACTCCATGAGGGCGCGGACGGTCATCGGGAAGCCGGGTGGGAAGGCCCACGACCAGAGGGTGTCCTCGACGTTCGTCGCACCCGCCGCCGGCAGGTGGTAGCCCTGGGTCGCGAGGAACTGGTACCACTGGCCGTCCCAGTTGGACAGCAGCTCGAGGTAGCCGGGGTTCGCCGCGGTGGCGTGGTCGACGGCAGCCGCTCGTTGGAGTGCGGGGTCGGGCAGGGCGATCTGGCGGTGGCCGGCGATGGCCAGGACGACCCCGTCGACCACGCGGGAGGCGAGGAAGACCAGCAACGCCAACCAGGTGCCACGGCTGCGCCAGCGTGGCGCGCGCAGCATGGTGGCGGGCAGCTCGTGGCGAGTCGCCGGCGTCGTGGTGCTGGCCGTGGTCATGTCACCTCTTCGCGGGTCTGGGCACCTGCGCTGGGTCGCCGCCCGCACGTGCGCTCGCCACGCTGCCACCCGCGTGGTGCGGCCGACAAGGCCAGCGGGACGGGGCACGCACGAGGCCCGCCGAAATCAGGCCGTTCGGGTGACCTCGGTCGGCGCCCGCTCGTCCCCACACCGCACCGGGCTCAGCGGGCGGCGACCAGCAGGTCGGTGCCCTCACCGACGCGCTGCCAACGGCTGCCGGCACGCAGGAGCACTTGCTGGTCGTCCGTGGTGACGACCAGGCCCCGTTCACCGTTGACGGTCGTGATCGTGCGGGCTCCCGAGATCTCGGGCCCAGCACTGATCTGGCCGCCCAGCGGGACGGTCCACGGGCGCAGCACCTGCCCGGCGTTCCTGCGCCCGAGCACCACGAGGGTGGCGTCGTCGACCCACACGACGTCACGCATGAGGGTCAGGGTCGGGGCGAGGCGCAGGGGGGTCGCCAACGACATGGGCAGGTTGCTGGCCGCGCGGACCACCCCGGTGACGTCGACTCGTGGTCCCTTGCCTGCCTCGTCCGTGCTCACCACGGCCAACCGCTGCCCGTCAGGAGCAACCCGGAGGCTGACCACCCGACGGTCCGTGAGCCAGGGCGCGGTCAGCGCCCGAGGTCCGGTCTTGGCCGCATCAGCCGGGTCGGCGGCGGTGTTGACGACCCAGACCTTGGTCTGGTCGTCGTCCCGACCGGCCACCCACAGCATGTCCTGGGTGTCGTAGGTCGGACGGGTCAGCTGCGACCCGAACGTGAGCACCTGGATCTGCGCCTTGCCGCGCCACCGGGCGAGCTGGGCGCGGTCACCGCCCACGGCCGCGACCTCACGGCCGGTGCGGGACAACGCGGGGTACGCCCAGCCCGCCTGCAGCGTCGGCAGTGCAGCCGTCGGGGGGGCGACCACGCGCTCGCCGGGATCTCCCACCTGCTCCGGGCGGACCGGCACCAGGGCAGTGCCGATGCGGAGCAAGGGCTTGACCTCGGGCTCGGTGGGCGTGGCGAAGCCCAGTGCCGACAACGAGTCAAGCGCTCCGTCGAACCCCGGCACCCGCAGGTCGGCTCCCTCGAGCTGCAGGGCGACGCGGTCCACCCCAGGTGCCTGGCCCACCGTGGCGAGGAACTGCGCGCCGAGGTTCTGCCGCTGGGCCGGGTCGGCGGCCAGCCGGGTGGACGTCAGGTCGACGGTCGCCGTGCCGGAGTCGATGGTCACCGCGTCGACGGCCAGACGGGTCCCAGCCGGGACCTCGCTGCGCACGGCGCCGCGCAGGTACTCCGGCGCACCGGACAGCAGCGATCGCGCGAGGCGCGTCGCCAACCCGGTGCCGAGTGGGAGCCAGCGCACGTCGGGCACGAGCCTGCGCTGGCTCGCCGACAAGAAGTAGATGCGGAAGGGGTCATACAGCCGCAGGAAGTCGGAGTTGCTCAGCCAGGTGCCGAAGTTCTCGGGGACCTGGGTGATCCGCCACTCCCCCGCCCGCTGGATGACCCGGAAGTCCACCTCGATCTTGTTGTCGGCCGCAAGCTCCTGGTACCGGCCGGTGTCGTCGACCCGGGCCGTCACCGTGGCCTTGGCAGTCACCCTGCCGGCGCCGGACGGCTGCGTGTCGAGGACCGACTCGTTGCCGAACACCACCACCGAGGTGTCCGGCCGCCAGCCCGCGGCTGCGTCGGGGGTGAGGTAGGACCGCGCCACCTGGTACTGGTCGTCACTGGCCGCAGCCGCACGGATGAAGCCCTCGACGACCTCCTGGGGCGAGGCACCCGGCCGGATGGGGCTGGCCTCCACCCGGATCTCGTTCTCCTGCACCGAACCCACCTCGAGACCGGGCTGGATCGGCGACTTCGTCGACAGCCCACCACCGCAGGCGGACAACAGGGTGACCACCACGGCCCCCAGTGCGACGACTGCCCGCCGCATCACCGGGGCGCCCCCGGCGCCGTCGGCGTATGGCGCACGGCCACCTGGGCATTCGCGGCTCGTCCCGAGGTAGGTGCCTGGGTGTCGGAGTCGGCGTGGGGGTTGGTGTCGCTGTGGGAGTCGGCATCGCCGGCCGGACGAGCTGCCCACTCCAAGGACGCCGGGGCGTCATCCGGACGCAGGGACAGGGGCGACTCACCGATGGGCTCGCCATACGTGCGAGGCAGCGTGAGGCGGAAGCAGGATCCCTCTCCCGGCTCTCCCCAGGCCTGCAACCACCCGTCGTGCAGCCGCGCGTCCTCGAGGGAGATCGACAGCCCGAGGCCGGTGCCGCCCGTGGTGCGGGCCCGCGCCGGGTCGGCGCGCCAGAACCGGTTGAAGACCAGGGCGGCCTCTCCGGGCCGCAGCCCGACACCGTGGTCGCGGACCGAGACGGCGACGGCGGTGTCGTTGCCCTCGATCGCGATCTCGACGGGCCGGCCCTCCCCGTGCTCGACGGCGTTGACCACCAAGTTGCGCAGGATGCGCTCGACCCGTCGCGGGTCGACCTCGGCCTGGCAGGCCCCCGTCGCGGTGACGGTGATGGTGCTGCCCCAGCGCTCGGCCAGGGGCTGGGCGGACTGCACCGCTCGGGCCACGGTGTCTCGCAGCTCGAGGAGGTCGACGTCGAGGGCGGCGGCCCCGGCGTCGAACCTGCTGATCTCGAGCAGGTCGGCGAGCAGCTCCTCGAACCGGTCGAGCTCGTTGTGCAGCAGCTCCGCCGAACGCGCCACGGTCGGGTCGAAGTCGCGGCGGGAGTCGTGGATCAGGTCGCCAGCCATGCGGATGGTGGTCAGCGGGGTGCGCAGCTCGTGCGAGACGTCGGACACGAAGCGCTGCTGCACGCGCGAGAGCCCCTCGAGCTGGCGGATCTGGGTCTGCAGGCTGTCGGCCATCTCGTTGAAGGACTTCGCGAGCCGGGCGAGGTCGTCCTCACCACGCGCCCGCATCCGTTCGTTGAGCCGCCCCGAGGACAACCTCTCAGCGACCATCGCCGCGCGACGCACCGGATGGACCACCTGCCGGGTGACGACGTAGGCGATGGCACCGACCAGGACGACCAGGGCGAAGCCGCCGATGGCGAACGTCCGGGTGATGAGGTCAAGGGTGGCCTGCTCCCTCTGCATCGGGAAGACCACATAGAGGTCGTACTTGCCTGCGACCGGCACCTGCACCTGCGAGCCCACGAGCACGGCTGGCACGCCTTGGTCGGTCTGTGGGTCGGTGATGCCGATGAGGGTGACCTGCTGGCGGGTCGGGTCGATCCGGACGGCCTGGCGCAGGGCGTCCGGGATGCTCGAGAGCCCCACCCGCCCGCTCAGCACGGTCTGCACCGAGGTGTCCGAGGTGTTGCCCAGGCTGCGGGTGAACACGAGGTAGCGCTCGTTGTCACCGCCAGGGGCGGCGGCGCCCCGGATGACGTCCTGCGACAGGACGTTGAGGTCGACAGAGCTGCTGGTGCGGTCGCTCTCGTCGAAGTTCCTCTGGACCACGGTGGTCAGGCGCGAGGTCTGGAGCTGCGCGGTGGTGATGCGGTCCTGCTCGAGCCCGTCGGAGATCGAGGAGTAGAGGTAGGACCCCAGCCCGAGGACGACGAGCAGGCCGAGCAGCATGGTCGTGCTGACCACCCGGAACTGCAGCGAGCTGCGCCACAGGTGCACCAGCCAGCGCAGCGCCGTACCGGTCCCTGACCGCGCCCGCGCACCGGACCGGTGCAGGGCACGCAGGCCTTGCGCCCGGTGGTCGGCGAGCCGCGGTCTCGGCGTCCGGTCGGGGCCATGGCCAGCCGAGTCCGACACCGTCAGCTCGGACCGGCCTTGTAACCGACTCCGCGGACGGTGACGACGATCTCGGGGTGCTCGGGGTCGTGCTCGATCTTGGACCGCAGACGCTGCACGTGGACGTTGACGAGGCGGGTGTCACCGGCATGTCGGTAGCCCCAGACCTGCTCGAGCAGGATCTCGCGGGTGAAGACCTGCCACGGCTTGCGAGCCAGGGCGACGAGGAGGTCGAACTCCAGCGGGGTGAGCGACAGCGCGTCGTCGGCGCGCTTCACCGAGTGGCCGGCGACATCGATGACCAGGTCGCCGATCTCGAGGCTCTCGGGCTCGGGCTCGTCACCGCGACGCAGGCGGGCCCGGATGCGGGCGATGAGCTCCTGGGGCTTGAAGGGCTTGACGACGTAGTCGTCGGCGCCCGACTCGAGTCCGACCACGATGTCGACCGTGTCGGTGCGGGCGGTCAGCATGACGATCGGGACCCCGGACTCGGCCCGGATGCGGCGGCACACCTCCATGCCGTCCAACCCCGGCAGCATGACGTCGAGCAGCACCAGGTCTGGCTTGCTGTCGCGGAAGGCCGCCACGGCGTGGCCACCGTCGGCGACGTGCGAGACCTCGAGGCCCTCGTTGCGCAGGACGATGCCGAGCATCTCCGCCAGCGCAAGATCGTCATCGACGATGAGCACGCGACCCTTCACTGCGTCAGTCCTCTCCCAACGGCGCGTCAACATTTCCCCTGCGAATCATCACACACCGTGCGCCTCACGGTCTGCGGGACCGGCCGAGGGGACCACAGGCAAACGTAGGTTGGCTGGTGTCCATCTTCGGCCGTTTGGACGATTACGCGGTCACAGTTCGGACCGCAGACTGAGCAGCCGGGGAAGCAAACCAAGCATCCGCGCCAAGTTTCTGGGAGCAGACACGTGATCAAAAGGTGGAGCGCCCGACGCGGCGATGCCTCGGACTCTGGGGCATCAGCGGTGGAGTTCGCCATCGTGTTGCCCGTGCTGTTGAGCATCGTGTTTAGCATCATCGGCTTCGGGATCGTCTTCGCCCAGCAGCTTGCGTTGGGCAATGCTGCTCGGCAGATCGCCCGGTCAGCGGCGGTCGACGGATCCTTCTGCGGCACCGGTGGCGGAGTGGGGGGCGCAGGAACCATGCTCACTGGACAGGCGAAGGTCAACGCCACAACCCTGTCCGTGGTGCCGAACAACGTCGGAGTAGCGATCAAGCGCTCAGCCTCTTCTCCCTCGGACTACACCAGTGGCCTCTGTTCCGGCGACACCGCCAAGGCATGCCTGACCAGCGCTCCCGGTGACAACGTCTACGCGCGGCTCACGTACACCAGCACGTTGGGCCTACCCTTCTTCCGCCCCTCCTTCGACCTCAGCGCGGTGGGAGCCTTCCGATGCGAGTTCTCATGAGCGCCAACTGGTTCCGACGAATCAAGTCACGCGAGCACAGCGAATCCGGCGCTGTCGCGGTGACCGTGGCCGCACTTTCGCTCGTTCTCGTAGGTGTGGGGGCTTTCACCTTGGACTTCGGCATGTCCTACGCGAGCACGCGCCAGCTCCAGACTTCGGCCGATGCCGCAGCCCTGGCAGCGGCGAACTACCTCAAGAGCCAACCAGGCACCTGCGCCACGATCGTCGTCACGAGCTCGGTCATCACGACTGCGCGGGACACCGCAGACAGCATCATGCTGGAGAACCGGGCAGGCAGCACGCGTGAGCGCATGGACGTCACCTGCGTCAACGGAGGCAGGTCGCTGCAGGTCCGGTACGTGTCTGCGGGCAGTACCCCCAGCTTCCTGGGTCCGATCTTTGGGAGGACCGGGGGCTATGCGTCATCGCGTCCGGCGACAGCCTTGGTCGAGGTGCCCGACTCCGCCATCGGCGTCCGTCCTTATGCCATCTGCGCCGCCCAGATCCCAGCTGGGCTGCCAAGCGTCGTCTACAAGATGGAACTGCCGGCTTTGGGAAACTCGCTCTGCCCCGGGGCGGACTCGAGTGGCAACTGGTGGTCGGTCGACTGCCCCGAAGCATTTTCCAACGGTACCAGCGACCTGGGCGATACCACGGTCAACGGCTGTTCAGGGGTGATCAGGATCGTTCCGGGTCAGACCACCACGCCAGCACGCACACCCATCGGACTGCGCACCTACCTCGAGGGCTACTGCACGGCCCGCAACGCCAGCTGTCTGTCCGCCAACCCCGGCAACCTGCGCGGCACCCCGATCGTGAACGCCTGGGACACCTTGATCGACAAGAAGGAGCCGATCCTCCTGCCCGTCTTCTGCGGTGGGCTGCCGACGGGCCTCTGCGACCGCGCTGCTGTGGTCAACGCCGGGGGCAACAACGCCATCTACCCAGTCCAGTCGCTGCTCGGCGTCATAGTCTGTGGCTACCACTGGGGCAGCAAGAACAACGATGCAGGGATGACGGGGATCTGTGGCGGTGTCAACAACCCGCTTGGCCTGCGCTCGTCCACAGGGGACTCGAACGACAACTACCTGCTGCTGCGGTCGGTGCCCATCAGCATCTCTGGTGGCGACAGCACCGTCACCACCTGTGGGATCGGAGACCCCACGTGCGACCGCGGAGCTCGTCGGGTATTCCTCTCCGAGTAGCGCGCCTCCAGGTCGGGGTCGTCCCGTCAGGGATGTCACCTTCATCCGGAGATGACCTTCCGATCACGGCTCGCGCGGAACTTACTTCCATCCTGACACCTAGCGTGTAGCTCGAGTTGACGGCGATCGTGCAAGTGCCGTGGGCACCCACCTCGACGCCTGCGCCGATGCAACCGAGGAAGGAACCCCTGAGCCTGTCGGTCACAAGACCTCGATCGTGCTGGCGCTCTTCGCGCCAGTGGCTGTTCTTGTCCCGAGGGGCGGCAAGGAGCCATTGAAGCAGGGATGGGTCCGTTGACATGCAGTGATGACCGGGACGGCCAAGGGTCCAGTAGGCTGACGCTTGGCGGCCGTTGGGTGAGCTGGGTCTGGACCTCGCAGGTCCCGCCGAACCGCACGTAACCACTGCACACCCCTGAGGTCCTCCGCCTTGTATCGCGCCGAAGGGTCAGGGACGATGGTCCGGGTTGCCAGGAGCAAAGCCGCGCCAACGAGGTTCGCGTCGCTCTCATCACCCACGGCCACCAGTGCGGGGTCGACGCCTCGAAGGTGCTCGAGGCCAAGGGCTTGGTGACCGTGACGGGCTGTAGAAGTAGGCGTTGGGGTCGTAGTCAGAGTTGCTGGACATGGCGCTCTGGTGTGCGTCACCGCTCGCCTTGGCGAGCCTGGGGCGACCCGACATGGTTATTGACGGTGCGGGAGATGGTGACCCGCAGTCGGGTGGGGCGCACGCTTCATTGCAGAACTGCGAGCCACCTTGGAAGGGGCGTTCGACACCCAAGCTGACGCGCAACGGTCCACGTTCACAGCCTCGAGGAGCGGCGAGGAGATTTGCCCTTCTCCACCGAACGGCCCATTCCCGCCTCGAAAGCTCCCCCTGGACGCGGCATCTCTCCACACTGGCCTGTATGTCCGAGGAGGTGCAATGAAGGTTCTGGTCCTGATCGTCGCGTTCAACGCTGAGAGCACGCTCTCTGGCGTCCTCGACCGCATCCCGGGGTCGGTGCTCCTGAAGCACGAATGCGAGGTCCTCGTCATCGACGACGCCTCGTCCGACCGCACCTTCGCGGTCGGCCTCGAGTACCGCCAGAGCCGGCCAGACCTTCCGCTGACCGTCCTGCGCAACCCGGCCAACCAGGGGTACGGCGGGAACCAGAAGCTTGGCTACAGCTACGCCATCGCACACGGCTTCGACGTCGTGGCCCTCGTGCACGGCGACGGGCAGTACGCACCGGAGGAACTGCCGCGCCTCCTACAGCCGATTGCCGACGGAACGGCCGACGCCGTCTTCGGCAGCCGCATGATGCGCGGTGCCACCGCGCTGCGGGGAGGCATGCCCTTCTACAAGTTCGTCGGCAACAAGATGCTGACCGCGACCCAGAACCTGCTGAGCCGATCCGGGCTGTCCGAGTGGCACAGCGGCTACCGCCTCTACTCGACCGACCTCCTGCGTCGCATCCGTTTCGAGTCCAACAGCAACGGGTTCTCGTTCGACACCGAGATCATCCTTCAGGTGCTCAACGCCGACGGCCGGCTCGTCGAGCTGCCGATCCCAACCCACTACGGCGACGAGATCTGCCGGGTCAACGGGCTTCAGTACGCGGGTGAGGTCCTCACGGCTTGCTTCCGCAATGCCTTGCATAGAGCGGGCGTCTTCCAGCGACGCAGCCTCTCCCCCATCGAGCAGGTCGGCAACTCGCACTACGACCTCAAGCTCGGCTTCCGCAGCAGCCACACCGAGGTGCTCAAGCGCGTGCCGGCGGGCTCCCGAGTTCTTGACCTCGGAGCTGGCCCGGGTGCGTTCGCGGTCGCTCTGGCCAATGCTGGCGCCATCGCGTCGACGGCTGACAAGTTCCGCCCTGCCGTCCTCGACCCGCGCGTCCAGGCGCACACGATGGACCTCGACCAGGGCGTCGATCTCGACCTGTCGGGCTACGACCAGATCCTCATGCTGGACGTGATCGAGCACCTCCGCGACCCCGAGACCTTCCTCGAGGACCTGAGGTTCGAGCTCGGCGCACAGCCTCGCGAACTCATCCTCACGACGCCCAACATCGCGTTCGTGATCACCCGCCTCATGCTCGCCATGGGGCAGTTCAACTACGGCAGCTCGGGAATCCTCGATCGCACGCACACCAGGCTGTTCACCTTCCGCACGCTCAAGACGATGGTGCGGGACGCCGGGTTCGAGGTGCACGAGGTACAAGGCATCCCAGCGCCCTTCCCGAAGGTGGTCGGTGACGGACTCCTGGGTCGCGGGCTGCTTGCCCTGAACTACGCCCTCATCAAGGTGGCCCCCCGGTTGTTCTCCTACCAGGTCCTGCTGCGCGCTTCGAGCAGGCCCCACGCCCACCACGTGCTCGCACACACCGCTGTCAGCACGGCGGAGCTCGTGGCTTGACGCGCTCTACTCTGCAACCATCGGCCGGCGCCTGCCTCGTGGCGGGGACGCTCATCATGACGATCGCAGTCCTAGGCACCCTGGCCGCACCTCTGCGCCCGGTCGCGGCCGCCCTCATCTTGGTCTGTGTGGCGCTGTCGGTGCGCGCCCTTCGACCCGTAGGTCTGCCAGAGGGCCAGCAACAGTGGACGCCCATGGTCCTGCTTACTGGCGCCGCCGGTCTTGGTCTGGTCACCGTGGCGTTCAACGGGCTCAATCGCCTCACCATCCCGCTGCTGTTCCTCCTGCTCTGGTGCGCGACAGGTACAGGAGGCGCTTTCGCTTCCCCCCTGTTCACGCGCGGCTGCAGTCTGGCTCTGCCCATCGTCGTGGGCGCCCTGCTCGTCAGGGCCGTGTCTTCGCACCCGTTGGACACCGATGTCAGCATCTTCCTGACGGAGGGTGCGCGTGCACTCCTCCACGGCAGCAACCCATACGTGATCACCTATCCCAACCTCTACGGACCGGTTGGTGCAGAACTGTTCTACGGTGAGGGCGTCGTCCAGAACGGTCGGATCGTCTACGGCTTCCCTTACCCTCCCCTCGTCCTGCTGCTGAGCGTCCCGGGCTTCCTGCTGGGGGATGCACGGTTTTCCGGTGTCGCAATCATCTGCGTAGTCACTACCGTCCTGATCGCCATGTCCCGCACCCGCAACGAGCGGGTCGCCGCAGCTCTGCTCCTGTGCGCACCGGGGCTGGGGATCGTCGTCACCCCCGGTTGGGTGGAGCCCATCATGGTCGCACTGCTAGGGCTCCTGGTGGCGCTGGTGCATCGCAAGAACTTCGCCCTGGCTGCGGTCGTCCTGGGACTGCTCTTCGTCTCCAAGCAGTACTTCATCGTGCTCGTGCCCTGCCTGTGGCTGCTGCGCTCCTATGCGACCCCCCGGAGGATCGCCCTGCTCGTCGGGTCTGCGGCTGGCACGATGCTGCCCGCCTTGCTCTGGGATCCCCACGCGTTCTGGAGGGCGGTGGTCGAGTGGCAGTTCATCCAACCCTTCCGACCGGACTCGATCAGCCTGTACGTTGCAGCGGTTCAGGGCTTCTCCTGGCCGACCGACACGCCCGCTGGCAGCCTCGGACTGGTGGCCGGCTTCTTGGCTGCGGGTGTCTTGGCCTACTTCCTGCGCGCCGGCCCGACCTCCTTCGCCTTCTCCATCGGCATCGCCCTGACGATCACCGTGCTGCTGTCCAAGCAGGCTTTCCTCAACTACTACTACCTGTGCGGCAGCGCCCTGCTGATCGCCGCGTGGAGTGTGGCGCACGACGACTCCGCACCGTCCCCGGAGCCCGTCGCGCACCATCCGGCAACGGCGTCCGTCCAAGCCGCAAGCCACCAGGGGAAGGTATGCCGCCCGCTCGGTCCCCGCGCTGTGCGCGGGAGGTGAGGGGGCGGCATACCTGGTGGTGAGGGTGCCGTGAAGCGGTGCCTCAGTAGCGGTAGTGCTCCGACTTGTAGGGGCCCGCGACGTCGACGCCGATGTAGGAGGCCTGCTCCTTGGTCAGCTCGGTGAGCTCGACGCCCAGGGCATCGAGGTGCAGGCGCGCGACCTTCTCGTCGAGGTGCTTGGGCAGCACGTAGACCTGCTTGTCGTAGTCGTCGTTCTTCGTGAACAGCTCGATCTGGGCGATCGTCTGGTTGGCGAAGGAGTTCGACATGACGAAGCTCGGGTGGCCGGTGGCGTTGCCGAGGTTCATCAGGCGACCCTCGGAGAGCACGATGATCGAGCTGCCGTTGTCGAAGGTCCACTCGTGGACCTGCGGCTTGATCTCGGTCTTCGTGATGCCGGGGACCTTGGCCAGGCCCGCCATGTCGATCTCGTTGTCGAAGTGACCGATGTTGGACACGATCGCCTTGTTCTTCATCTTCGTCATGTGCTCGGCGGTGATGATGTTGAAGTTGCCGGTGGTGGTGACGTAGATGTC